>JAJZAV010000210.1 GCA_021799255.1 Bacillota bacterium | reverse complement strand
CCGATCTCCGGCGGGCTCTTGGTGCAAGAGGTAAACTTCTCGCCGGCGACACAGTGGCAGGTGGTCACGAAGCGCCAGCCGACTCCAGAAGAGTACAAGGCGATGGAATTTGGGTGGTCGATTGTGAAGTATGTGAAGTCCAACGCCATCGTTCTCGCGACGGCCAACATGACGCTTGGCATTGGGGCGGGGCAGATGAACCGTGTTGGCGCGGCGAAGATTGCCCTGGAGCAGGCGGGAGACAAGGCGTCAATGGGCGTGCTCGCGTCCGACGCGTTTTTCCCGATGCGCGACACGGTCGACACGGCCGCTGCCGCCGGGGTCAAGGCTATCGTCCAGCCGGGCGGTTCCATCAAGGACAAGGACAGCATTGCGGCGTGCGACGAGCACGGGATTGCGATGGTGTTCACGGGAGTCCGCCACTTCCTGCACTAAGCCCATCGCGCGGCGAGCGTCTCTGCCGAGGCCATCTCTGGGAACGGCAAAGAGGCGGCAGGGCGGAAATCGAACACGATTTGTGCATCAAGGGAATGGAGGCTGGCCGAGTGAAGCAGTGGAGCGGGCAACCACGCGTCCTCGTCGTGGGTGGCGGGGCGCGGGAACACGCCATCGTATGGAAGCTCGCAGAGAGCGATGATGAGCCGACGATTTTCTGCGCGCCAGGAAATCCGGGCATAGGCGAGTGCGTGCAACGGGTGGATATCGACGCCATGGATCTGGCCGCGCTCGTCGATTTCGCGAAAGGCCAGAGCGTCAACCTCGTGGTGCCCGGCCCCGAGGCACCGCTTGCCGCGGGCATCGCGGATCTGTTTGCGAAGGAGGGCATCCCCGTGTTTGGGCCGACGGCCGCGGCGGCAAGGCTCGAGAGTTCCAAGGCGTTCGCGAAGTCGGTGATGAAGGCCGCCGGCGTGCCAACGGCGGACTACGCTGAGTTCACCGACGCGGATGCCGCCAAGGAATACGTACGTGAGCACGGGGCTCCCATCGTGGTGAAAGCGGATGGATTGGCGGCGGGCAAGGGCGTGACGGTGGCGCAAACGGTGGAAGAGGCCCTTCGGGCCGTCGAGGACGCGCTTGTCGGGAACCGTTTCGGCGAGTCGGGTCACCGAGTGGTCATCGAGTCCTGCCTCACGGGAACCGAAGTGTCCCTGATGTTCTTCGTGTCGGGTCAAACCGTCGTCCCGATGTTGCCTGCGCGCGATCACAAGCGAATCTATGATAACGACGAGGGCCCAAACACGGGCGGCATGGGGGCGTTCGCGCCCGTCACGGCCTTTGTCGACGCGGGCCTCGTTGCCGTCGTGGAGCGCGACATCGTCCGACCGACGTTGGCGGAACTGGCGCGCCTCGGCACCGAGTATCGCGGAGTGCTGTACGTCGGGCTCATGGTAACGGAGACCGGGCCACAGGTTATCGAGTTCAACTGCCGATTTGGCGATCCGGAAACGCAAGTCGTCCTCCCTCTTCTCTCCTCGGATTTACTCAGGGTGATGTGGGCAACGGCCACCGGGTCCCTGGCGGCGGACGAGGTGGCGTGGAAACCGGGTGCGGCCGTGTCCGTCGTGCTGGCGGCACAAGGATACCCGCAAAAGCCGCGGACGGGGGACGTCATCACGATGCCTCAGGTCGGCGCGGGGGAGGACTTCGACTCAGGGACGAGCGGCGGGTACGTGTTTCACGCGGGCACGGCTGAGCAGGACGGACGCATTATCACCTCGGGTGGGCGCGTACTTTCCGCTACTGGGTGGGGGCGCGACTTTGAAGAAGCGAAGGCGGCCGCTTATCGCCTCGCCGATGCCATTCACTTTGAGGGCAAGCAGATGCGCACGGACATTGGCCATCGCCAAGACCTGTAGATCCGTGCTATACTTCTCGCGACTTGAGACTAACCAGTTAAATTCAATTCTCTAAACCATTGAAAAGCGAATCTGGGTATGAGTCGAACGAAGCGAAAAAACGCTTTGTTCGGCTCTTTTTGCAAAATTTGTGGAACAAGGGTGATAGGATTGCCGACGGTCGAGGCTAATTGGGCACTCATTTCTGAAAGCGGTATCTACCAGTCGTTTTTCGACCATCATCCGGACGCTGTGTACGTTTTAGACTTGCATGGCGACTGCAGGGACGCAAACCCAGCATGCATTCAGCTATTGGGATACTCTCGCCAAGAATTGCTAAGGACACCTTTCAAACGGATTGTCGTCCCCGAGGGGCTTGACCGCTGCGCTTGCGACGACGTCGGGCAATGGGTCCAAGCGAAATCCATAACGTTTGAAACGACCGCTTTTCACAAGCATGGCCATCGGGTGGAAATACGTGTCACTCATACGCCGATAGTGGTCGGCGGCAACGTGATTGGCGTTTTTGGCATCGCAAAAGACGTTACGCAACAGAAGCGGGTTGAGCAGGAGCTAATCGATACAGAGCGGCTGTACAAACTCATTTCCGAAAACTCGGAGGACATCATCTCGTATTGCCATCCAGACGGAACGTTCGGATACATATCTCCTTCGGTCGAAACGCTTCTTGACTACAAACAGGACGAGTTAATCGGTAAGGCCAACACCTGCCTGTATCATCCTGACGATATCCCGTACGTCGCCGCAATCGGTGAGCGAATCCGGTCGGGAGAAGACGTGCCGCGCTTTACGTGTCGCGTCCGCCGCAAGAACGGATCGTACCGATGGTACGAAACAACGCTCAAATTTATCCGGGACGAACAAGAAAATCTAGTGCAAATGGTGGGTATTGGAAGAGACATTTCAGAGCAAATGGCGCTGAGCATCTCTCTTGAACACGCCGTTACCATGGCCAAGCTGGGTCATTGGGAATGGGACTTGAAGACCGGAAACGTGTCTTATTCTCGACAGTCGTACAGGAACTTAGGGATTGACAACGCCAACGAAGTATTCACGGTCGAACGGTTTGCGAGTTTTGTGCATCCGGAAGATCTCGAATCGTGGCGGGAGGAGATTGGGAAAGCCGTTGATGCAAGGAGGACTTTCGATCACACGTTTAGGATTTCCCGCACCGATGGCGCAGTTCGTTTTTTACATTCATGCGGGGAACTCGTTTACGATGACGACGGAGTCCCAGTCCGCATGGCCGGAATTGCTCAAGACATCACAGAGCACAAGCTGCTTGAATTACAACTCCAACAGAGCGAAGAACGATACCGTACGTTAGTGGAAAATTCACTAGATGCGATTGGCGTTTTCGAGGATAGGAAATGCGTGTTCATGAACAGTATCGGCCTGCAAATGTTCGGCGCGACCAGTGAGGAAATCATCGGGAGCGACTACTTTGATTTTCTTCATCCGAGTCACTATGAGGAGAGCGAGAGACGCCTTCAAGCCATCATGTGGAATGAACGTCTTCGGCCGATTGAATACAAATGGGTAAGGAAAAACGGAGAGGTGTTCCATGCGGAAGTGCTTGGCTCGCGATTCAGCGACACGGCCATTCAGGTCTGCATCCGGGACATTACGGAACGAAAGCAAGCTTACGAACTGCTGTTGCGATCAGAAAAGCTTTCCGCAGTGGGACAACTGGCCGCGGGCATCGCGCATGAAATTCGAAACCCGCTCACCGCGTTAAAAGGCTTTACTCAGATGTTACGTGAAAAGTCCAGGGGAACCAAAAGGCGATACTTCGACATCATGAGTGGAGAACTTGACCGCATTGAAATGATCCTAAACGAGATGTTGGTTCTCGCGAAACCACAGGATCGAAACTTCGAACTCAAGCATGTTGACTTGATATTGCTTGAAGTGATCACCTTCCTCTCCCCGCAGGCCATGATGAAAAATGTGACCATTCAAACGGACTTTCAACGCGATTTGCCGATGCTTTCGTGCGAAGAAGGTCAGTTAAAACAGGTATTTGTAAATATCATCAAAAACGGGATAGAAGCCATGCCGTCTGGCGGGAACATGTTGGTGCGACTAAAAACACAAGGAGACAAGGTAGTGGTTGAGTTTGTTGATGAAGGCGTGGGGATCCCTGAGGATCGTATGCCCAAGCTCGGCGAACCGTTCTTTACGACCAAAGAAAAGGGAACTGGACTTGGACTTATGATTAGCCACAAGATCATTTCGGCTCACAACGGAACCATCGGTGTTCAGAGCAGACTAGGGGAGGGAACTACCGTCAGCTTGAGTTTGCCCGTAGGACTGCCCAATCGTTAATTCAGCGCGACTCTTTGCGTGCGAAAGAGCGGGGTGTCAAACCACCGGTGACTCAAGCCCTTCAGGTTTAATGGGTCTCGGTCGGTCGTCCGTGAGCGGAAGATATACAGTGAATTCGGTCCCTTTTCCAGGATTGCTGCTCACTTCAATTCTCCCACCCATGCTGCGGCAGATTTGATAACTTGCCATAAGCCCTAACCCTGTGCCGTTGGCCTTTGTCGAATAGAACGGATTTCCGAGGCGCTTTAATTCCTCGTTTGTCATTCCAATGCCCGTGTCTCGTATGGAGATTGCCGCAAATGCTTTGCATCTCTGATTCCGAATGGTTAAGTTCCCCCCTTTCGGCATCGCCTCTACGGCGTTTTTAACAATGTTCACAAAGAGTTGGGTCAGTTTTTTCGGATCTCCAGGGACAAGCAGTCCTTCGGAAATGAATAACGAGATGGTAACGTTGTGCAAATGCCCGTAGGGTTGGAGCATCTCGACGACGTGTTGGAGCTGCCTGTCCACGTCGACGGACGTCGGGTCGTCGGCGCTCGGTCTGGCCAAAGACAAGTAATCGTTGATGATTTCGTGCGCCCTATCCAACTCCCCGACGGCCGTCATCAAATACCTCTTCTCGTCAGAAGATATTTCGTTGCTTTGCATTGCCAGTTGGAGAAACCCACGGGTAACAGTAAGGGGGTTTCTGATCTCATGGGCGATGGACGCTGCCAATTCGCCAACGACGTGCAGCTTCTCGGTACGATTGATTTCCTGGCTCAGCCTGAAATTCTCGGCGACGTACTCCATGCCTAGAATCGTGACGCTTAGGACGATGAGGTTGATGGAATCGAACGTGGCTATGGTAGCGACCGTTCCTTGCCTGTCGTACAGCGCCCTCCAGAGTAAGATGTCGAGACCGCAGAGGAGAAGGACCATAGGGAAGGATGCGAGCATGACCTTCTTGCCTCGATGGGCATTGAGGAAGCGTCTCGAGATCAGCGATGAAAATACCATCAACGACATCCCGATGAACACTCCTTTTGCCGTTTGAGGCCCCCCGAGGATGACCCGATACACTGCGTAGATGATAAGCATTGTGGCGCTGGTATTCCTTCCACCATAGAAGGGTGCGAGAATCATGGGGACTGCGCGAAGGTCAAACGAAAAACCCTCGGCTTGAGTATAGGGGAACGACATACACAGGATCATCTCGACGTTCAAAACCGTTTGCACGAACAGGGTCTTGATTAGGCCCCTCGGCTTAACCATCGGCAAGAAAAGCTGAAGGGTTAACGATCCGACAAACACAATGCACACGTTCAGCAAAAGCTCGCTGGCACCTGCGATGTTCTGCATGTCCCCAACACCTTTTGGCTTCATATTCTGAACATTAAATTAACGTTCGATATTTTGTAACAAATTCCTGTATTACACTTCCGTCTATGACGAATTTTGCGATGAGTTTACTGGCCATGCGCGCGCGTCCCAGGTTTGCCGGAACCAACGATTTGACGGATAATCGTGCCGTGAGTCAGAAAATCGGCTTCGGTTGCGGCGACAACATGGATAAAGCCGCACAGTCAGGCACGCAGGAGTTACAAGGAGAGATAGAAGTATGGCGATGGACCATGGTGCACCGACGCAGCCAAGAGTAGCGGGGGATGGTACCGGTGGACAGAGGCGACCATCGTCTGCGGTCGCGGGTTACTCCATCATGATGATCCTTGCCGCGTGCAGCTACGGAGCTTTGTCGACGGTGTTGAAATTGTCGTACGCCCACGGTCAGGACGTCCGTGACATGACCGCAGCGCAATACGACATCGCGTTTGTTATTCTCTGGATCATGTCTCTCGCGCGGTTGCGTCGTACCCGGTTCGGACGAAGCCAGTTTCTCATTTTGGCTGCGGTCGGGCTGTGCGGCACCGGATCGACCTTTGCCTACTATTATTCTCTCACGGCACTCCCGGCCTCGCTGGCGATTGTTCTCCTATTTCAGTTCACGTGGATGGTTCCCGTCATCGATATGGCCGTTCGCCGCAAGTGGCTGGGTGTGCCCAAGTGGGTAGGCCTCGCTCTCATCCTCGGTGGGACTCTGCTCGCCGTCGGCGTGGGGCGTGAAGCGTGGGGGCATTTCGCGCTGTGGGGCTACGTTTGTGGACTTTTGGCGGGACTTGGGTATGCCGTTCAGCTGTATCTCACGGAATATTTGAGCGCGGAGAGTTCCCCGATTGTTCGATCCGCCGTCATCATCACCATCGCTTCCATCGCGACGGCCTTCATCGCGCCGCCGACCTACGTTTTCAAAGCGGCGTTTCTGCCGGGGCTCCTCCTCTGGGGGCTTGTCGCAGCTCTCCTTGGGCAGGTGATTCCGATGGTGCTCATTTCCGTTTCGATTCCGCGCATCGGTGGGCGCATGGCGAGCGTTCTCGGCGCCGCTGAACTGCCCACCGCTGTGATTTTCGCGTGGATCGTCTTGAAGGAGGCGGTCACCGCTCTGCAGTGGTCCGGCGTAGTGCTCATTCTCGTGGGAATGATTGTGAGCGAGGTGAACTGGCCTTCGCGCGCATCCCACTGACACTCGATGTGATGCCCGAACGATTCGCCCGCGTCCTCTTTCAGACTCGCGTCCTCCCTCAGACTCGGTACGTATACATGGAAAGTTGGGTGAATCGACGAAGAGCGTCCTCCCTCAGACTCGGTACGTATACATGGAAAGTTGAGTGAATCGACGAAGAGCGTCGAGGTTCTCCGGGTTGTCTTGGTTCAGAACCTGTTCTATCTGCTGTACCATGCCGGCGGTCTGCGTTCTGTGAGCCTTCACGGCTTCAAACACGGTCTTCCAGACGCTCGTTGTATCGAGAACGACATCCTTTTGACCAAGTGCTTCCTCATGTCCATTGGAGAAAGCTTGGCAATGGAGGGTCGGCCGCTTCTCCTTGGGCAGCCTGGCTACGGCCTCCACGGTCGCCCTCGCGAGCGCCTCGTGATCCGGATGCACACAATAGCCGGGATAGTACGTGATGATGAGGGAAGGATTTAATTCTTCAATCAATCC
>JAJZAV010000209.1 GCA_021799255.1 Bacillota bacterium | reverse complement strand
CTGAAAAACACGGTGATACGAAGTTCGGGCAAGAATGGTGGCAAGACGGCGGCCGTGTATAGTCCCAGCATGCATACAGTGCCCATGAAGACGGATGCCACCTTGATGTTGATGCCGCAAAGGCCAACGGCTATTCCGACGACGAGGCTGGCCATCAACTGCAACAACAAAACGAACATCATCTCGTTTAGACCAACCTTGAGCGAAACATCCGCATCCGCGTGCCTGTCCGCCCACGCGTCTGTCGCCAACTTGAGCCCTAATATCGACAACAGTGTCACGCCGATAGCGAGTCGAGCCAAGGGCATGGTGTGCGAAGCGAACCCCTTGGTGGACTGTGCGGCACCGTAACAGACCAGAGAGCCAATCGCCGAAATCACCGGGGTAAACAACCACGGGATGCGCCAACCATGCCGTTTGTAGAGATGACCGAAACGAACGTTGTCAGCGTTTGCGACGACGGCGATTGCCATGGCAAGAAACACCGTCTTCATCGCGACAGGGTGCACCTCCCCACCCCCATAAGGGAATCTCTCAGTACCCTATGGGACTGCGGATGCCTCTGTCACGGACGAAGAACCATCGGCTCGTCTGCGCTTTTGTCTATACTTGCTGGGCAATCCAGACCGCGGCGAGGCCGACGGCGAGAGAACTGCCGACGTAGATGAAGCCCATAAGTCGATTGGATTTGAACAGCCTCACGCTCTCGACGGACATCGTGGAGAACGTCGTGAAGCCGCCGCAGAATCCCGTTCCTAGGAGGGCCCACAAGTCGCTGTGGTGGTGAATCAGGTCAAATTGCTTGAAGAACAGCCCAAGCATGAACGTTCCCGCGACGTTAATTACCCAAGTGCCCCATGGGAAGTCGCTCTTCGCAGCTTTGGCTATCCAGTTTCCGATGGCGTGGCGACCCAGCGAGCCGCCGGCGGCTCCAACTCCAACTAAAACCTCTGTCAGGAAATTCACGTGATAATTCCTCCGTGTTCATGAGCCGATTATACGGAATGGCGAGTCGTCTGTCATGGATTTTTCCTGATTGTCTTCTGCTTTTGAGGAGGAATATTCTCGGATCTTGTCGAAGTAACGAAGAGGAATATAGTGGAATGATCGGGGAGCCTTTATCGTCTTGACTCTGCGGCTTGAATTGGCAGCGAGATCGATACAATTGAATAAGAAGGGCAAAGCTGAAGAAATTCAGTGGCGCAAAGCTACAGGGGCTACGGTGTTGTTGACACTATGCCAGCCAGTTGCAGGGGATTGCTTGGCGCATCTGTAGCTGCAGATGCGTTTTTGTATGAACTGACGAGATGCGAACGCACTCGGGGGGTGTCCACAAGGTGTCGGAACAAATGTTAGAGGAATACGGGGCCGAAAGCTATCACAATGGTGTGCAGACCAGGGCTTTGCCGGAGAAGGCAACGGCCGAGTTCACGGAGGAAACAGAGTGGATGAATGAATTCGGGCGGGCGCTCGAAGACGACGAATTCGTCCTATATTATCAACCGATTGTAAGTGCGACCCGTCGAACGATTGGGGTCGAGGCGCTCCTTCGATGGCTTCATCCCACCAAGGGGATGATTATGCCGAACGACTTTATCCCCATCGCGGAACGGACCGGAATGATTGTGGAAATCGGAGAAGTGGTTTTGCGAAAGGCGTGCCAACAAGCAAAGCGTTGGAGTGACTCCGGAGTGCGCCTGCGAGTCAACGTCAACATCTCCATTCGCCAAATCCAGGAATCGGGATTTGTCAACATGGTCACCGCCGTCCTTGCCCAAACAGGGGTGGATCCGACGCTGATCCAATTGGAGTTGACCGAAAGCCTCGCCTTTGGCAAATCCACTTTGGTCCGCCGCGCCCTACGTCGCCTGAGCAAGTTGGGCATCGCCTTCTCGTTGGACGACATCGGCACGGATTACGGCGCGCTTAAATGGATCATGGATCTGTCGCTCTCCACCATTAAACTCGATAGAAGTTTGACCGTACTCGTGGGATCCGGAGCGAAGTTTTCCGCGCTAGTCAAGCACTTGCACGGCTTTGCGCAGGACTTAGGCATCGAGGTGGTGGCCGAAGGCGTGGAAACCACGAGCCAGGCCGATGCCTTGACAAAGCTCGGGTGCGAACAGATGCAGGGATACCTGTTTGGCAAGCCGATGCCGGTCGACGAAGTCGATCTGCTGCTCTGCGAAAGCGGTTTGGGCTCATCGGGCACGAACGTTGAGTCCGATGAACAACTCGAACACGAGGCCTTGTCCCTGCTTCAAGACTTTCGCTGGCTGGAGCGCTGCACCTTGCCTGCGATGGACCACAGCGATGTCCTTTCCCTGATGGCAACCGTCAGGGCCTTGTTCGAGGAACGATTCGAGTTTGAGAGATTTGGCATTCTCGTGGGAACCATGCGCGATAAGTACTGCGTGATCCACGAGATCGTCACGAGAGACGACATGCAAGCGTGTCCCGAGGGAAGTTTGATGATTGTCAAGAATACAGGGCTCGAACGGGTGTACCAAACGGGGAAACTGCACTATAACCCGGACATCAGCGTGAATCCGGAGTTCCTCGAGGATCCCGAAATGGCGAGTATGGGGCTTCGCAGTTTCGTCCGAATTCCGTTGATGGCGAAAGGGGAAGTCTTCGGCGTCATGACTGTGAAGATCTCGAAGGCGAACTACTACACCGCCCGGGACCTCAAACTGATGGAGATTGTGGCAGCAAGGCTGTCAAGCAGCATTTATTCCTTGAGGCTGATTTATTCTCTGCGCGAAGCCTCATATAAGGATGCCCTTACCGGAGTGTTTAATCGTCGGTTTTTGTCCGAAGTGACGAGCCATAACGGGTTGAAGTTGTTGGCGGAGATGGCCGGACTGTTTATTGAGGAAGACCCTCACGCATCGGTGATCTTCGTCGATGTGGACAAGTTCAAAGGATACAACGACGTCTTTGGCCATCTTGCGGGGGATGCCTTTTTGTCGGACGTGGCTAGGGTGTTGACGAAAGCGGTCGCCGACGAAGGGTTTGTCGTCCGCTACGGGGGAGACGAGTTCGCCATTGTTCTGCCCGGAAAAGCCCTCTCTGATGCTCACGAGATCATGAGTCAAATAAAGGAGACGGCGAGAGGCGCAAACGTCCATCAACCTGCCGACGGAGTGACGAGCAAATACCTGCTCAGCATGGGAGTCTCCGAAGGAGACTGGTTAAACCTCGAGGATGTCATCGCGGTTGCGGACGAAAACATGTACGAAGAGAAGCGCACTCATGCGCATTGAGCCGTGGTGGCTTTTTGCTCTGCTATGACGGCACTTTAGAATAAGGTCAACTGGACGGCGCGGTTTCCTTCCGACTCCAAGTCGGCAACGGTGATGCCGAGGAGTCGCACCTTGGTTTCGAGGTCCAACTGCAAAAGCAGGTCTCGCGCGTATCCGTAGATTTCTTCGGCCGACTGTACTGGGACGATGGTCGTACACCGTCTCGTGATTTGATGGAAGTTTGCGAACTTCACTTTGAGCACCACGACTCGGCCGCGAACGTCGCGATTCTGCAGGCTGTGTTCCACGGAGGATGCCAAGGTTTCCAAGATGCCGAGCAACTCGTCCATATCCGCGATGTCCGCGGGAAAGGTGCGCTCGGAACCGATGGACTTGCGGATTCGGTTTGGCTGAACGGGGCGAGGGTCGACGCCGCGAACGAGATCGTAAAAAAGGCGACCCCTTTCGGAAAACACCTTCGTGAGTTCTTTCTGACTGAGCCGCCGCAGGTCCGCCCCTGTGTTCACGCCAAGGCTATTCAAACGACGCTCCGTGACCTTGCCCACGCCGAAAAACTTGCCGATGGGGACCAGATCCAGGAACGCTTGGGCCCGCTCGGGCGTGATGACGGTCAGGCCGTTCGGCTTGTGGTAGTCGGAGGCAATTTTAGCGATGAACTTGTTGTAAGACACGCCCGCGGAGGCGGTGAGTCCTGTGGCCTGCAGAATCCGCTCCTTGATCTCCCGCGCGATAATGGTGCCCGAAGAGATGCCCCTCGAATTGTGAGTCACGTCGAGATACGCCTCGTCGAGCGACAGCGGTTCAACGAGGGACGTATACGACTTGAAGATCCCCATGATCTCCTGCGAAACCTGCCGATACTCGTCCATCCGCGGGCGTACGAAAATCGCGTGCGGGCAGAGCCGGTACGCCGTTTTGGCCGCCATGGCCGAATGGATGCCGAACTTGCGGGCCTCATAAGAACAGGTGGCCACCACGCCGCGCGACTGTGGCGATCCGCCGACAATGACCGGCTTCCCACGATACTCCGGGTTGTCGCGTTGCTCCACCGACGCGTAGAAGGCGTCCATGTCGATGTGAATGATTTTGCGCAGTTCGGGGTCCTCGTTCATCACGAGATTATTGTAGCACGGGCGAGGGTTTGTCGAACTGTTGCTAGGTTATCCAAGTCGTGATAGACTCCTCTCGATTCGAAACCTGCCGGGCAGGACTGACCATGTTGTGGCTATGCCACGGTCATTGGAAGAACAGGGGCTGCTTGTTTCGTGCACTTTCATTTTGCGACGATGTCGACGATTCTCGCTCTGGCCATATTTGCTATCACGTTGGTGTTTGTCATTTGGCAGCCGAAGGGCTTGTCGATTGGTTGGTCGGCCACGGGGGGCGCGGTGCTTGCGCTGGTCTTCCGAGTCGTGACTTTCGCCAACGTCTGGCAGGTCACACGAATCGTGTGGGACGCGACCCTCACCTTCGTGGGACTCATCATCATCTCCATGATTCTCGATAACATCGGGTTTTTCGAGTGGGCCGCGCTTAAAATGGCCCAAGCTGCAAAAGGAGACGGTCGTAAGGTCTTCTTCTTCGTCATCCTCCTCGGCTCCGTTGTCTCGGCGTTTTTCGCCAACGACGGCGCGGCGTTGATCTTGACGCCGATTGTGCTTGAGAAGGTTAGGCTGTTGCGATTCGACTCACGCCGCATGCTTCCGTTTATCCTGGCGTGCGGATTCATCGCAGACACGACGTCCATCCCGTTCATCGTGAGCAATCTCGTCAACATTGTTTCGGCGGACTACTTTCGTGTCGGGTTCGTCAGCTATGCCGTGCATATGGTGGTGCCCGACTTGGTTTCCATCGTGGCGAGCATGGCCGTGCTCTACCTTTTCTTTCGCCGCGACATCGCGCGCGAGTACAACCCGGCTGATTTGCGGCGCCCGAGCGACGCCATCCACCATCAGGGCATGTTCAAAGCGTCATTTTACATCCTTGGGATACTCCTGGCCGGGTACCTCGTCACCGAACTGCTCCACATCCCAGTCTCGGCGGTCGCGCTCAGCATTGCAGCCATTTTCGTGATCTCGGGCTGGCGAACGCGAACGGTGCGCCCTTGGCAGATCATCAAGTCGGCGCCGTGGGCGATTGTGGTCTTCTCCATCGGGATGTATGTCGTAGTTTACGGTCTGAGAAACGTGGGGCTGACGAGCCTTCTCGGGCGTGCCATTGAGTGGTCTACGCACGGAGGGCTTTACGCTGGCACGCTCTTTACTGGATTCCTCGCTGCCATCCTGTCCAGCATTATGAACAACCTTCCGACGGTGATGATTGACGCGTTGGCGATTCACGATACCGCTGCCACAGGAGCGATGCACCAGGCTCTGGTGTACGCCAACGTAATTGGTTGCGATCTCGGCCCCAAAATCACCCCCATCGGCTCCCTCGCCACGCTCCTCTGGTTACACGTGCTCTCAAAGAAGGGAGTCACCATCACCTGGGGACGATACTTTCGCACGGGCGTTGTGCTGACGATTCCCACGCTGTTTGTGGTGCTGTCGGGACTGTACGCGTGGATGTTAGTGGTCGGGTAGGCGGGAAGACGCCGGGTGTGGGTGGGTTCGCAAAGCGTGATCTCACGAAGGCGAAGCGACGCATCCGTGGGAACATTGATGGGGGGGCAGGCACCCGCCGCGATGAGGGAGAGGAATCGGCCTCCATTTGGCGGCGATTTCCAGTCATGGTCAGAGCCTCCCTACCGCAAAGTCCTGTCGGCTTCACGGTAGGGAGGTGCGAATCCGGATTGTCAAGGGGTCGTGTTTTTCGTCGACGGGGGTGTCGGCACGGTCCAATTGTTCACGTAGTCGATGGTCTGAATCGTATCCGATTTCGGCACCACGATGCCTTGGTAGAAGAACCGGTGCGCGTTCCACGCGGCCTCTTTAGGGTTGACAAGCCAGTAGCTGAGCCCGTTCATCGTGTAATAAGCGCCGGGCAACGTCATGTTGATGATCTTGAAGCCCTTGAACTGGTTGGCTTGACTCGCAAACGAGAGCTCTTGCCCCTTGCTCAGATTCGTGTCGATGGTGCCCGAGAACTCGGATACGAGCTGAGGCAGCTTCAGCAAGGTGCCCGGTTTCATGAGGGCGTGCTCCAGAGCCTTCAGGAACGATTGCTGGCGTTCCGTACGGCCGATGTCGCCTAGCGGGTCTTCGCGGAAGCGAACAAATCCGAGGGCCTGTTCGCCGTTGAGTTTTTGATAGCCCGGGTTGAGATTGATGACGCCGTAAATCTTGTCACCCGTGTCGTAATGCATCGGCTCGGGGACGGTTACCCAGATTCCGCCGATGGTGTTGATGATATCCACCAGGCCGCCAAAATGCGTGATGGCATAGTTGGGAACATTCACGTTCAGGAGGTTTTGAACGATTTGATCCGTAAGTTCTACGCCGCCAATATCGTAGGCGGCGTTGATTTTACCGGTAATTCCGCCCTTTAGTGAAACCATGGTATCGCGAGGGACGGACAAAAGCTGAATCGTCTTCTTCTTGTAGTCGATGCTCATAACCATTAACACGTCGGTATTCCCACCCGTTTCACCAGGGCGCGTGTCCGTTCCGATGAGAAGCGCCGTGAAACGATTTTGGTCCAACGTGGGCGAAAGGCTCAGCCTGTGTTTTTGGATAAAGTTATTAAAACCCGAATCTCCCGACTGTGAGAGCGACGCATACGTGATGCCGCCGATGACGACGACGGCCGCGCCAATCGACGACCAAAGGATGGTCCGTCGGCGCCGCTTTTGCTTCGGATCTAGAGGCCGTTTGTTGGTACTGCGACGGCGCCCCGAGTCCTTCGAATTCATTCACGGTTCACTCCTATGAGTAGCTGCGAATCTGCGAAGATAGTGTCGTATCACCGCGTGAATAGTCTATCAAAAAGTGGTTCACGTGGCTACGAGAGAATTGATCCCCATATCTTTACACAAGTAGCAAGAATCAGCGAGGCCAAAAGGATTCT
>JAJZAV010000208.1 GCA_021799255.1 Bacillota bacterium | reverse complement strand
GGGGGGAGAAGCGTCCAAGCAGCCCACAAAGACCCCAAACACCAACGTGATCGTCTACATATTTACCACTAAATTGCATTCCCAGTCTTGCCGTCTATCAAATCACGAAACCGTCGAAATCCGGGATCAATCGTATTGTCACTACGAACGGGGATACGATATACCGCTTTAGACCCAGTCGAAAGGTCATCATGACTTCACCAGTGGCCTCTGTGATGACGCAATTGTTGCAGGACGTGACTCAGTATGGGACAGGGACGGATGCTCAGATTCCCGGATGGGGAGTTGCGGGAAAGACGGGAACCGTGCAATGGGACACGGGACTTACCTTGGATCATCCAAACTGGATCTCCAGGGCTTGGTGGGATGGCTATACTCCAAACATCGTCGGTAGTGTTTACGTTGGGTACGATAATCCACACGATCGGAAGTATCACCTGGATTGGAATACTGAGCCGAACCACTATGCGGAATTGATATGGAGGGACATCGTTGAGTTATCCGCAAAGGGAGAAACTCCGATGCCGTTTTCGCGACCCTCGACGGTGATTTCGACCGTGTATTAGCGGTTGGTCCTTTCGTTTTTCTCACGGACTTTTTCGACCCTCGTTGGGTCTGTTGTCTGTGGACGAACGATGCCTGGATGAAACCCGCCACGGAGAGAAAACGCCGGAAGATCCCTTAAGATGTGAGAGTTTTCTTAACGGAATCTTCACCAAATACTGCTATGATTCGAACAGAACATTACGAAATCCATGGAAGGAGCGACAATTCCGCATGAATTGGGCACAGATTATCATCACGGCACTCGTTCAAGGAATCACTGAGCTATTTCCTGTCAGTAGCGTGGGACACGCAGTCATGCTCCCGTACCTCGCTGGGTGGACGAATATCCTGAATTCGAAACAGTTTCTCCCGTTTGTAGTCATGCTTCATCTTGGGACCGCGTTGGCGCTGCTCATTTACTTCTTCAGAGACTGGGTTGACTTAATTGCCTCGTTCTTTCAAGCGCCCAACTCTCGGAATCGGCGTACTCCTCGGCGACGGACGTTTCTTTTGCTGGTTGTGGCAACCATTCCCGCGGCCATCATCGGCAAGTTGTTTGAACACACATTTCAGCATTTGTTCTCCTCTGCACTGTCGGCAGCCATTTTTCTCATCATCAATGGAATCGTGCTGCTGATGGCAGACCGATTGAGCAAAAAAGCAGGGGATCGACAAATTTCAGAAATGAGCTATCTGCAAAGCGGTTTGATTGGGTGTGCGCAAGTATTTGCCTTGATTCCTGGTTTTTCTCGATCCGGTGTCACGATGACCGCAGGACTGGGGCTGAAACTGAGTTATGAGGAGTCGGCAAGGTTCAGTTTCTTGTTAGCAACACCGATCATCTTTGGGGCTGGAATCCTGGAAGTGCCAAAAATGATGAAGGCTCATTCGACGCATATGCTCCACTACGGTTTGGTCGGTGGGGTACTTGCCGGTATCGTTGCTTATCTAAGTACTGCGTTTTTGATGAAGTATTTCAAAACCCATGAAGTACGAGCATTTCGGCCGTTTGCCTACTATTGCATCGGCATTGGGGTGGTTGTGGCGGTGCTTGCCGGGATCCACATTCACTTCTGAGCAGCGACAAATGAGGATCTCCGCAGGAATTAGGCAAGGTTCGTTTGTCCTAATCCCTGACGTGCTTGCGTTGAAAGAGCGAAGATAACATCATTTCGAAGAGAACCTCGAGTGCTACGGAAATGATGCGGAGCACGTGCGTAATCACATAGACCGCAGAGGACCGCCAGATGATGAGGCCCCATGTTAACCCCAGGAATTCACCCACGATCGGACTGATGACCGAAACCAAGGACTGCTCGAACAGATTTACCGTTGCCAACAATATCAGAGGATATCGAATCCAACGGATTCGTCCGGCCTGAGACCCCGCCTCGACGCCACAGATCAGGGCGACCGCCGTATCCGGAAGGAAACGGGGATTGACGTGAAAGAAGGTGGCCGCATGAATGGCGAGAATTGTGGAAATGGCACCACAGAGCCCGACTAAGGTCATGACGGTAACGGTATGGCGTCTTTGGACATCCTCTTTGGGATACATAAACCAGCTCAGTAACATCAAACAAGCGATGAGCTCGGGTGTTGCCTGGCTGACTAGGCCTAACCCTCGTCTTACCGTGTCGTTTTGCATCCAAAAGGGGTCAAAGTAAGTAGTCAGGCCATTCATTGTCCACCCTCCCTAATAGTTCCCTAATGAAAAAGACGGTGGATCCGAGCGGAAAGTTCGAACGATACTTCATACGATCATCTGATCTATTTCATGCATGAATCCATTGACCTCATTCTACAACGGTTCAATCGGGGAGACGAGGCTCCTCGGTACCACATTTCGGGTCCAATCTCAATCGCAATGGTCTTCCGAGGTGAGTAAGTCTATCCAAGGAGCAAATAGAAACTCGAACGAATGGTCCGGTAGGGAAGTGAAGCTCTTCCTGAAACGCAAAGCAGAGCCGCACTCAGGTAACGGGCCGCATACTGCAATAGTTACTCTATCCAATGCATGGGTAGACTTCAGGCGCCAAACAGCGACCGGGAACTACTATCTACGGCTGGAACGCGAGGCCGCCCCGCGTTAGTGTTTGAACCCAACTCCTTAACGTTGGCATAGAACCGATTGAAGCTAAGCGGAAAGCGGTGTGAGTACTATGTGTTCTCAAGCGGTGGCCGCGGAAGTGGGGTGCCCGAAGGCATCCCGTTTACGCCAATCCGGGAGCCGGGAAGTCTGCGCTCAACTCAGCAATATCGGCTGCAATCCTTTCCAGTTCCAAATCGCTTTCCCGTTTCGCTGCATCAATGGCTCCATCAATCAAGCGGGCCAACACTCTCATCTCTTCTGCGCCCATGCCCCGACTTGTCACCGCAGGAGTACCGATGCGAAGGCCAGACGGGTTGAAGGGCTTCCGAGGATCGTAGGGGATTGTGTTGTAGTTGCTCACCATCCCGGCCTTGTCTAAGGCTTGCGCTGCTTTCTTGCCGAGGATCCCTTTGTTCGTCAAATCAATGAGGATCAGGTGATTGTCGGTCCCACCGCTAATCAGGTCAAAGCCCCTAGCCAGAAGCTCTTCGGCGAGCACCTTTGCATTGGTCACGACCTGGGCGGCATAGTCCTTGAACTCAGGTTGAGCCGCTTCGTGCAGGCACACGGCGATGGCTGCGGTGGTGTGATTGTGGGGGCCGCCCTGCAGACCTGGGAACACAGCTTTATCCAATGCTTTCGCATGCTCCTCTGTGCTCATGAGCATGGCACCCCGTGGTCCTCGCAATGTCTTGTGCGTTGTGGTCGAGAGGATGGGCGCGAGACCGACCGGACTTGGATGTACCCCGCCAGCAATGAGTCCGGCGATGTGAGCGATGTCCGCAACCAGAATGGCGTCTATCTCCCTTGCGATCTCCGCGAAAATGGGAAAATCGATGACCCTTGGGATGGCCGTTCCCCCACAGAACAGAAGCCTGGGTCGTTCTTTTTTAGCGAGATCGCGCACTTCATCGTAATCAATGCGGCCAGTGTCTTTCCTCACGCCATACTGGACACTGCGGAACCAACTTCCCGTGACCGAGACGTTCCATCCGTGCGTCAAGTGGCCACCCATCGGCAACGCCATCCCCATGACCGTGTCGTTCGGCTTCAAGAAGGTCGCGTAGATGGCCAAGTTGGCCGGAGATCCAGAATAGGGTTGGACATTCGCATGTTGGACGCCGAAGAGCGCCTTGGCTCGCTCAATCGCCAGGGTCTCCACCAAATCGATGACCTGCTGCCCTTCGTAATACCGTTTCCCCGCATACCCTTCAGAGTACTTGTTGGTCAGGGCTGATCCCGTCGCCTCCATCACGGCTCTCGACACATAATTCTCTGACGGAATGAGGGGGAGCTTCGCTCTTTGTCGATTCTCTTCTTCTCGTAAAAGCGCAGATAAAGCTGGGTCTTTCTCACTCAGTGACGCGTCCGGAATTAACGGAAAACGACTAGTCATGGAAATAATACCCTTTCCTGGTCGAAACTCTTGGCCGAAACGCAAAAAGGCGAAGAGATTGCTGCATCTCTTCGCCCAGGCGTTCGGCTTTTCGTCAGCAGTTCCCCCATGGTAACCCATGTGCCGCCAGTCGCTGCTGAAGTTAGGTTGTGACTTTATTCTAATCGACCTTTAGATTTAATCAAGGGGAAATCACCTGAGAAGTGTAAAATCATGGGGGGAAGAGCGGGAATTGTGCTAGAGACCAGAACAATTCTGGGCACGCCCACGCATCAAGGCGTGAATGATTATGCACTGGAGCTGGTTAACCATCGCTCGGCTCTCGGGCTGACGTGACCCATGTGAGTCTTACTACGAAAACCTGGAGAGATGGGGGCAATGTGACCCGCACCTTCTTCGTCTTCTCGTGTATCAGGGCCGAGGGTTGTCTCGTGTTCACCACCATTTCCAGGAAACCTGATAAATGTGGTTGTTCTCCTGTGTCATCGATGGATCAAACGGAAGTATCCCCATCCCAGAGCGCGCACGTCACGACGCGAACCACGATCCGCACTCTCTTCTACGACGTTAACTGTTGGATTAAATCAGAGAACCAGTCATCGAGTCTCGTAAACCCGAATCCCGCATTGGTCGCTTTGTGGGTGTTCATGAATCGAGACGCAGTTTCATTATAGGGTGACCAATTTTCATGAGGGACCCGCGTCGTTATGCTCTCTTTCTGCCCGACGACTTGCTCGATAGTGGAAATCAACGCTTTCCACGTCGTGTGTCCTTCGGAACAAGCGTTAACAGGGCCTTCGACACCCTTTGATATGCCTACCCACTCAAGAAATTTGGCAGCTTCATCGGCGTGAATCAAGGAGGTTTTTGCGTCAAGGTTAGAAAAACCGATGGGAATTCCGGCTCGAATTCGTTCTATATGAAATTGCACACGCTGTGTATAATCTTCGACCCCGAGGACAACGGGAATTCGAACAGCCGTTACATGAAATTCAGCGTGTTGAAATAGAACGGCCTCTGCCAGACGTTTTCCTTCCGCGTAGTTGAAATCCGCCCGGTCCCCCGATCGAACCGGATATTCAAAGGGATTAAATCCTGACTCCGTCCATGGATCCTCGCTATATCCATACACGGCCATGGAGGACGTAAATATGTATTTCGATACACGACCCCCAAAAACGTGGACAGATGTCGCGGCGTCGTTCGGTGAGTAACCAATCTGATCATAGACGACGTCATAGTGAGAGTTCCCGAGGGCCGCCAATAACTGCTTAGGATCTCCTCGGTCGGCGACTACGGAATGCGCACCCTCGTGCACATTCTGTGTTCTGCCCCGAGTAGCAATGGTGACACTGTGTCCAGCTTCAATCAATCTGCTTGCGAGGATCTTACCGAAAAATCTAGTTCCCCCCAAAATGAGGACTCGAAGCATCGGGTCATCTCCTTCCAGTATTGAATGTGGATCGGGAATTGAGGATCTGAAGGTGACGTAGGGTACGTTTGTCTCCCGGCGGTCTCGCGCAGTGATTAGCTGTCGACATTTGTGTGCTAGATCTGTATTTCACTCGTGACCATGGCAACGACCGAGCCCGTGTCGGATTGAGCCGACCCTCTACACCTAGCCAAATCTCCCGCAGATTTAAATGGTAAACGTGATCTCAGTCGCCACTCGCGCACGATCGCCTCGAATCAGCGCCTTGGACAAGAAAACAGGGATATTATTGATGTCAAACGTGATGGCTTGATCTAAGATCGCCACTTGTCCTGCCTTCGCGTTCAGTCGATGAGCTTCCTCCTGAGTAAGGAGCGTCGGTTCGTACGACTCGATGGCCTTCTTTAAAAGGATACCACAGGCTTGAGGGATGAGGTCCAGTAACGAGGTCTGAATCAAATCGTCGACCGTCAGTTTCTCGCCATAGTTATCAGGAATATACACATGTTCTAGAATGATTGGCTCGTGTTCTGCTTCGATCACTCGACTCAATTCGTAGATCATGGGCGCGTTATCCAACGATAACAATGCCGTAATGTCGTCGGGACAGGGACGCTTGTCATAATAGAGAATTCTCGAATTGGCAAATTGTCCGCTGCTGCGGATATCGGCGCGAAAACCATTCGAAAAAATCGGAATTTTTGGCTTGGCAACAAAGGTAGACTTGCCTTGAATGCGCGTGAGTAATCCTTGACGCACGAGGGCATCGATTGCTCGGCGCAGCGTACCACGGGACACGTTATACGTGGAGCAAAGGTCTTGTTCTGAGGGGATTTCATCCCCAACTTTCCATTCACCGGTTCGAATTTTGCCCAACAGTAATTCTTGGATTTTATAGTATTTAGGAATAAGTTCTGTCGATTCCATTTCAGGTCACTCATTTCCGGGGTTTATTTCAGTAGTGTACCGTAGAAAGTATTTATATGTCTAGATCACTGAATATATTGACGAATGGAAACCAAGGGTCTATTCTGATAACTAAATTATCATCAAGTCTAGCAGACGTCGATAGAAATCGGTATTTCGGGTAGAGTTCCTAACATTAAAGGGGAGGATGGTCAAGATGCAGAACAAAAAACGGTTGGGAAGATGGACTGCGGGGACCGTAGGTGTCGCGACTATGGCAATGGCCGTGGCCGTCATGAGTCCGGCTGCGTTCGCAAGCACGAGTGCCACACCCGCAAGCAGTAATTATGTGACCTACGTAGTCTCACCGAACGGGCCCTTCGTGGATGACTTCAATCCGTGGTCTCCAGCGAATCCGGTGGTTCCATCCATTTTTACAGAAATCTATGAACCCTTGTTTTATTACAATCAGTATACAGGGCAATCCATTCCGAAGTTGGCAACGTCGTACTCTTGGACGAACCACCATAAAACCTTGGTGATTAATCTCCGCCATGGGGTGGTTTGGTCCGACGGAGCGCCGTTCACGTCGGCCGACGTAGCGTACACGCTACATCTATTGGCGACCACGCCGAGCATCGACCAAAACGGACTCGGCAACATGATTGCTTCGGTGCACGCGAGCGGCAAGTATCAAGTGCAGGTGAACCTGAAGAGTGTGAGCAATTTGGCGTGGTACTACATCGGGGAGGACACCCCCATCGTGCCTCAGCACATTTGGGGGAAAGTGAAGAACCCAGCGACGTTTAAGGATTCCAACCCCGTTACTACCGGTCCTTTTGTGCTGGGTAGCATCAGTCACTCTCTGATCACCTTCAAGAAGAATCCTCGGTACTGGGATC
>JAJZAV010000207.1 GCA_021799255.1 Bacillota bacterium | reverse complement strand
TTCCCGAAAACATGGGGATCCAGAGCGAGACTACAACGCCTTCTCGATTGCGCCAACCTACTATTCCCAAGGAGATGGCAATTATCGCGACGTCAATCAAAATCGGCGCCTCGATGTTCTGTTTAACCCAGAGGTAGGGACTTGGGACATTGAGACCTTCGTCAATCTGATTCAAACGGATGGATACAATCCGCTTGTGGTCAAAGGATCCGTGTTCATAGTGACGGACAGCAGCCGGTTGGAGGACTTGGTGGACGAGGAAAGTCGCCAGCGGGTACAAGAGTTCTTTCGCAACCCGTTCACGCCCGGTTCGCTTCTCATATTCCTCGAATCGCCGACGGTGAGGCCTAGAGTCTCGCCTGCGGACTACCTCGCAAAGGCTCTCGAACTCGCTGAGCAGACAATCATGGCGGACTACGGCGAGGGATACTGGATAGATCACTTCACGTACGTGCTGGATCTCGTGCAAAACTATCTCGCGGTTTATCCCGACAAATTGCTTGAACTGCTCCTTGGCGAAAGAAAATATCGCTTTTATGACAGCCCCGCCTTCGTCCGCCCGCGCGACGAGAAGTGCGTGCTGGTTCAAGGCGTCGTGTGCCAGCGTCGGGCTATCGCGGAAAGTTCGGAGAAGTGTGCCGCGTTGGCAGCGCGAGGGAGCGACAAGCACTGGGTCCGAACCCGGCATGGAAACGGGGAGATCTACACCACCAACCTCTACTCGAAGCTGCTGGCGCTCGCCACCCTCAAATTTGCCACGCTGGACCCGGATGGTGTGGGTGTCGAAATGGAAGCCAACAAGCCAGGGTGGAACGACTCCATGAACGGTTTGCCGGGTCTATTCGGTTCTGGATTCGGGGAACTGTGCGAGGTCACTCGCTTGGTGGAATGGTTGCTGGGCTGCCATGACGCGCTGGTGGGTTCGTCCATATCGCTGCCAACCGAATTGCACAACCTGTTCGTCGGCGTCCATCGGCAGTTGGAGGACTTTGATGAATCCGTCGCCAATGCCAGCTTTGTGTACTGGGATGCGGTATCGACACTGCGTGAGCGCTATCGGGGTGAGACCGCTCTTGGGTTCGCCGGCGCCGAGGTGTCCATGCCTATCGCCGAGGTTGAACAGGTTCTTCGGGCGATGCAGGTGAAACTGCGCGAAGGAATAAAGCGAGCGGGCCAAGAGGGAGAAGTGTATCCCACCTATTTCTACTACGAAGCCATCCGTTGGGAAGCTATCGTGGGCGAGGACGGACGTCACAAAGTCAATCAGGACGGATATCCGCTCGTCCGTCCTACCGCGTTTCGAAGAATCCGAATGCCGCTCTTCCTCGAAGGGCCGGCACGGGCGATGAAGGTGCTGGGAGATAGGGCCAAGGCAAGCAAACTCCACGTGAATGTGAAACAATCGGCTCTGTTCGATACCAAACTGAAGATGTTTAAATCGAGTGAGTCGCTCTTAAGCCAGCCGATGTCCATTGGCCGTGGGCGGGCGTTCACACCAGGATGGTTGGAAAACGAGTCCATTTTCATGCACGTCGAGTACAAATACTTGTTGGAACTCCTGCGCAGCGGTTTGTATGCTGAGTTCTTTGAACACATGCAAAGCGCCCTGGTCCCCTTCTTGGACGCGCGCGTCTACGGGCGCAGCCCGCTGGAACACTCATCGTTCATCGCAAGCAGCGCAAACCCGGATTCATCGGTTCATGGCCGCGGTTTCATCGCGCGCTTGAGCGGATCGACAGCCGAATTCTTGCATATGTGGACCATCATCATGTTTGGCGGCAACCCCTTCGTGCTTCGGGACGGCAGTCTCGTCTTACAACTGGCGCCGGTTCTCCCTGCGTGGCTGTTTGATGGAAGCGGTAGAGTGAGCTTCCGGTTTCTTGGGTCGTGTGACGTCACGTATGTGAACGAGGGCAGACGCGACACGTATACAGATGAAGGTGCCTATGTCGCTCGCTACGAAATTCAGTGGAAGGACGGGACGATGGCTGTAGTACAAGGTAATATAGTTCCCGAGCCTCATGCCTCGCGCGTTCGCGCCGGGGAGGCGGCGTCTATGCTAGTATCACTCTGTGGAGCAACTGGAGGGCGATAGATTTTGTCGCCTGCTCGTCGCATTGTGTCTTGATTTTTGCAGAGATACCACGGAGGTTTTCATGAAACCCGCTTTAACCCTTTATTTCAGCAGTGAAGTTTTTTTGAGCACGGGCATTGGAATCGTTCAGTATGCTTTGCCGTTCTATTATGTGTCGCATCACACAACCGACGCGGTAGTGGGACTTCTGTTCGCCATCAATGCCATCTGCGGGGGGCTGGCGGCGCTTCTCCTAGGTCCGGTGGCCGATAGGATTGGCGCTTCGAAAGTGTGGAAATGGAGCAGCGCAATGCTTCCCATCAGCTACCTGCTGACATGCTTGACCCATACCACCGTGCTCTGGATTTTGACCACGGCGCTAGGAGGTTTGTCCGGATCTCTCCTCATGAGCACCGAAAACGTCGTGCTGAGTTCGTTAAGCAAGTCTCAAGAAATGGCTGGAATATTGAGCAAGTTCGTGGCCATGTATATGTTTGTGATGGGAGCAGGCAACATCTTGTCGGGCTTTCTCTCGGCAGCCTATAGCTATCGGGCCGCGCTCGTCATCGGGGCCGTTCTCTCGCTGTGCGCCATGCCGATGCGGGTTCTGGTGCGGGCTCCGGACGCCATCGCGCATAGGGCGTTTCGCTTGCCCTCCCGAAAGATCTTGGTGATGAGTGGGTACGCGTGCCTGTTTGGTGCGGGCAGTGCCTTGCTGAATCAATTCGCTACCCTCATCGTGCACGGTGAGTTTGGAATGTCCACGGACGTCACCTCGTGGGTTGCGGCCGCGGCGACGTTCATGGTTTCACTCGGCTCGCTGTTTGTGTCCGCTCTGATTCGCCGATTCAAGCGCAATACCACATTGGCTCTCAGCTTCGCGTCGTCCATTGGCATCACGGTGGCGATGGCCTTCACGCGCAGCCCATACTTGTTCAGCGGGCTCTACCTCGCTCGCACCGCGACGACCGCCATTCCCGGTCCCATCGTCGACGCCACATTTCTTGACCTCACGCCGTCCACCGATTTTTCGCAAATGTTCGGGGTGCGAGTGTTCGGTACAAACGTAGGAACCGCAGCAGGAAGTTCCTTTGGGGGCAGCCTGCTTGGACACCACCTCGTGTCGGGGATGGCAGTGGCTTCGGCCTCCGTTTTCCTTGTCGCGAGCCTGTACCTATTCGCAATGTTGCGGATGTTTTCCAGACCCGCCGGGAGGGACGGAACTCTACCATCCACCTAGGACACCCTCCGCTCCATCCCGAGGATGACTCCCCAATGTGCCAAACATGGGGAGTCATCGCGGGAAACGCGAGTTGAATTTTGACCGAGTCACTCCGCTCCTTCAAAGAGGCTCAAGAACCGGCCATACCCTTCGCGTTCCAGGTCACTCTTTGGAATGAAGCGCAGCGCCGCCGAATTGATGCAATAACGAAGCCCACCCGTCGCCGTTGGGCCATCCTCAAACACGTGCCCCAAGTGCGAGTCCGAGTCTTTGCTGCGAACCTCGACTCGGATCATGCCATGGCTCCTATCGACTTTCTCCTCAATGATCTCTGCTTCGAGTGGTTTCGTAAAGCTAGGCCAGCCGCATCCCGAGTCGTATTTCTCCCGTGAAGAAAACAACGGTTTCCCGGAAACGACGTCGACGTAAAGTCCCTCTTCGTGATTATCCCAGTAATCGTTGTGAAACGGCGGTTCGGTGGCGCTATTTTGTGTCACTTCGTACTGAAGCGGCGTGAGTTTCTTCTTCAGTTGATCTCTGTCCATGACGCGAGTCACCTTCCCAATCGAGCGTGATGAGTCCATCATACCAATGCAGCGGATGACCATACAACGGGAACCGGGTAGCTGTCGTCATCGAATGGAAGTGCAATTCGCATGATTCAAGCGTTCTCCTCATGTAAGGCTTTCTTATCCATTCAGATGAGAGCTTGCGCAGAATAGCGCGCCGACATGATGCGAGGGTGCAGTGTTGCCAAAAACCGTGATACGTACCGGACGAGGTGAGGACGGCTCGTTTGCGAACATTTGCTGATGACCGTGGCAGTAAACGTTCCCGTTGTCTATCTGTGAAGATTTAGAGTCATGCGTAAGAAGTTATATCAGGAGTTTCCCTACGGTCTTTACGCGGGCGAAAGGATCGCATATCTCCCAACATCATGTACCAACAGGACTAACCGCAACGCACTAGCTCTTTGGTTCCTCGGTTGCATCGGTTTGGTTATAAATAGTCACGATTTTCATGGGAATGAATGCTAGCATGAAAATAAGGAAGAGGGAGGTGGAGCCCCCCGAAAGGCTTGGGAGATTTGTCCACGATTGTCGCTGCCCCTCCCGCATTTCGTCCCGACGTTACGCTAGGTAGACGTACCATGGCGACTCATTCGAAAAGGCACTCGTTACCGGTGTGCGAATCAAGCTTCCGTTGTTCCTGAGTGCCACAGAGCACCCAAAGGGAGGCTATACAATGGGTACAAAACTAAAGGAAGTAGGAGAGATCACAGAACAACAATCCACGCTTTCCATGATTGATGAACTCGTGAGAAACGCGCAAATCGCCTTAGGTCAGTACATGACGATGGATCAGGAAACCATCGATAACATCGTGAAGCAAATGGCCCTCGCCGGACTGGACAGGCACATGGAACTCGCCCGTCTTGCCGTCGACGAGACCAAACGCGGTGTTTACGAGGATAAGTGCATCAAGAACATCTTCGCCACGGAGTACGTTTATCACAACATCAAGTACGACAAGACCGTTGGCGTGATCCACGAAAACAAATACGAAGCCATTGAAGAAATCGCTGAGCCTGTGGGAATCGTCGCAGGAGTGACTCCCGTAACCAATCCAACGTCTACGACGTTGTTTAAATCTCTGATCAGTGTAAAAACGCGAAACCCCATCATCTTCGCCTTTCATCCCAGCGCGCAAAAGTCGAGCAGAGAGGCCGCGAGGACGGTGCTCGAAGCCGCGGTCAAAGCGGGGGCTCCACAACACTGCATTCAGTGGATTGAAAGCCCGTCCGTCGAAGCGACCCAGGCCCTGATGAACCATCCGGGCGTCGCGCTCATCCTTGCCACGGGCGGACCGGGCATGGTCAAGTCCGCATACAGTGCTGGGAAACCGGCCCTCGGCGTCGGATCCGGCAACGTTCCCTGCTACATCGAGAAGACCGCCAACATTAACCGTGCTGTGACGGACCTGATCTTGTCGAAGACCTTCGACAACGGCATGATCTGTGCCTCCGAGCAAGCCGTCATTGTGGATGCCGAGATTGCCGACACCGTGAAACGGGCGATGGAAGAGAACGGGTGCTATTTCCTCTCGGAACCCGAAGTGACCGAGGTCAGCGGGCTCGTCATCAACCCGACGACCTGCGCCGTGAACGCCAACATCGTGGGTATGCCCGCGGCGAAAATTGCGGAATTGGCAGGAGTCATGGTCCCGGAGAAGACGAAAATCCTCGTCGCGCCCCTCGAGGGAGTAGGCCCTGAATATCCTCTGTCCAGAGAAAAACTGAGCCCGGTGCTCGCCTTCTACACGGTCTCCGGAGTGGAAGAAGGGATTCTGCGCGCCGAGCAGATGACCGAATTCGGTGGCATGGGTCATTCGGCCGTCATTCACTCGTCGGACGACGACGTGATTGACGAGTTTGGCCGAAGGCTTCGCACGGGTCGATTGATTGTGAACGCTCCATCGTCGCAGGGGGCCATCGGCGACATCTACAACGCCTACATCCCTTCACTCACCCTCGGTTGCGGCAGTTACGGGCACAACTCAACCACCTCCAACGTGTCGGCCATCAATCTGCTCAACATCAAGCGACTCGCAAGGCGCACGGTCAACATGCAGTGGTTCAAGGTGCCGCCGAGGATTTACTTTGAGAGGGGATCGACAAAGTATCTAGAGAAAATGCCGGACATCAAGCGCGTGTTCATCGTCACGGATCCGGACATGGTCCGCTTCGGCTACGTCGATAGGGTGCTCTATTCCCTGCGCAAGCGACCGGACATGGTGCAAATCGAGGTGTTTTCCGAGGTCGAGCCGGACCCTTCGCTCGACACGGTGACTCGCGGATGCGAGCGCATGAAGAAGTTTCAGCCGGACACCATCATCGCTCTTGGTGGCGGGTCTCCAATGGATGCCGGCAAGTCGATGTGGCTGTTCTACGAACAACCGGACATCGATTTCACGGGAATCAAGCAGAAGTTCCTCGATATTCGCAAGCGCGTCTACAAGTTCCCGCGCCTCGGCGAGAAGGCGAAGTTTGTGGCCATCCCCACGACGTCCGGGACGGGCTCTGAGGTCACGTCGTTCTCCGTCATTACGGACGAAAGCCACATGAAGTATCCGCTCGCCGATTATGCCTTGACGCCGGACGTTGCGATTATCGATCCCGATTACGTCATGACACTCCCGAAAAGCGTCACAGCCGATACGGGCATGGACGTTTTGACCCATGCGATTGAGGCTTACGTTTCCAACATGGCGAACGACTTTACGGATGGCCTGGCCATCAAGGCGATCCAGCTCGTGTTTGAGTATCTGCCGAAGGCCTACGCCGATGGCAGCGATGCCGTCGCACGTGAAAAAATGCACAATGCCTCCACCATCGCAGGCATGGCCTTCGCGAATGCCTTCCTTGGCATCAACCACAGCCTTGCCCATAAGCTCGGTGCAGAGTTCAAGATTGCCCACGGGCGTGCGAACGCGCTTTTGTTGCCGCACGTGATTCGCTACAACGCGCAAAAGCCCACGAAGTTCTCGGCGTTCCCGAAGTACGAGCACTTCATCGCCGACGTGCGCTACGCCGAGATTGCCCGCATCCTCGGACTCCCTTGTGCCACGGTGGCGGAGGGCGTCGAAAGCCTCGCCACGGCCATCATCGGCCTGGCGAAGAGTTTGAACGTGCCTATGTCCATCGCCGAGTGCGGCATTGATGCGAAGGAGTTTGAGCAAAAGGTGGACGCGATGGCGGATAGGGCCTTCGAGGACCAGTGCACCACGGCAAACCCGAAAATGCCCCTCGTCTCTGAGTTGGCCGAGATTTACCGCGCGGCGTACAAGGGGGTCTAAGGCGCCAGCGGCGGGGCAGTTGGGGGCAGCAGGGGCAGCAGGGGCAGCAGGGGCAGCAGGGGCAGCGGAATCGTCAGTGGGGACGGAGCCTTTTGATGTGTGAAATGTCTTGCGAACCAAGGTGCTATTTTCGAAAGCGGACGCTAAT
>JAJZAV010000206.1 GCA_021799255.1 Bacillota bacterium | reverse complement strand
GGCGTACACATGCTTGCCCTGCGGTCCCACGGCCAACTGCATAAATCCGCCCTTTGCCATCATCATGGCTTTCTTGTTGCTCATGTCCGCCATGCTGAATCCTCCGCCCTCCTTCTCCTGGATGACCCGCTCGACCTTGTTGTCTTTCGTATTCACAATAGTCATGTCGCCGTTGGTAAAGTCGGCAAGCCACAGCGTGTGGCGTTTCGCATCGTACACAGAGTCCTCAATCATCCCGACAGGTATGGAACCCGTCACTTTTCCAGTGGCAAGATCAACGATTTGGGTGGTCTTGAGCGCGTTGCCCGAAACGTACGCATATCTCCCAGCCACCGCCAGGGTGTTGCCACCCACATTCGCCGTCCAGACGAGCTTGCGGGAAGGCAGGGCGTATGCCGTGACGGACGTAGGTGCGGTGATGAGCAGCAGGTGGTTGCGCTTCGCAATGTCGGCGATACGCGCGCCCTTCGGGGTGGAGAACGTCGTGATAACCTTGCGGGACAGCAGATTCACTACATACGTCGTCCCCTGTAGCGTAGGCACGTAGGCGACGTGCCCATCCACCGCACTTTTGAACGCGTTCGCTCCTTGTGCGAGCGGGATTGCCATAACGGACGCCTTACGGGAGTCCAGCAGGTTCACCTGACCGTTCCCCGGCCCCATCGGCGGGCTCGCTGCCGGACCAAACAGGAGATCGCTCGCCTGAACCATCGACTTCATCGACGTCGTCGAAGATGAACCCGACATGGAACTTCCCATCGGTTTGGAGTGAGAAGATTTCGATTTCTTCGATACCATGGCACTAGGGACTGAACCCAGGTGGGCCGACGCCGAGGTAAAGATGGATGCGGATGTTCCCTGCGCCATCGCCGTCGTCGCTCCCGCCATCAGTGTAACTCCCGCCATGACAGGTGCGAGCAGCATGCCCGCCCAACTCGAATGTTTCATTTGAATTCCTCCTAGGGCTCGAAATGACCTTCTAAAACAAAGCAACCACTTATACTACATACTGTAGTATAAGTGGTTGGCAGAGTCAAATGTCCGATTCGTGTTGTCCTAGTTCAGTGACACCAGATGATCAGGCCCTCTCCGACGGTAAAGAGAAGGGCGATGGCCGTCGAGAGGAGGCGAGACTTCGCATTCCCCTCCCACCAGCCGGGCACAACTCCCGTCTCCATGAAGGCGATCCTCGCGTCGAGGGCCCCTCCAAGATTGACCCGCGGTTCCAGATTCCCCGGCGCACGCGCGACGGCAAGCATCGCCTCGAGGAGTGGGGCGTCGTCTCCATCGCACGCGTCAATCGCGAACGAATCCGCCAGGATCTCTCGTCGAATCAAGTAGCGTTTGTAGAGAGCCTCGATGCCGACGGGCCCGAGCGCCTTGGCAAGAATCTGCAGGAACATCTGCTGCCACGAATCGCGGTTTAACACATGCGCAAGCTCGTGGTAAGCCACCGCTCTGCGCGCGGGCTCGTCCACCGACTCCCACAGCCCGGTTGAAATCGCAATGCGACTTCTTTGCACCCCCCAAGTGAATGCGAGGCGCTCATCAGTGTCAATGAGGTACCAATCTGCCTGTTTTGCTAGGGTGATTCGAAGCACCGACGGAAGGGGTGTCAATAAAGGCTGAACCTGATGGAAAAACCTCTGCCTCTGACGACACTCAAGGACGGCAGCGTGTACGATTCGATACCAGAGTACGATGGATAGGGTGATCGACAACAGGAACAACGTCGCAATCCCGATGGGCCAAGCCCGATGCTGATTCATCATTTGCCACCACAAAAGATGCCGCAAACTACTCACCAATAAAAAACCGAGAGTGGCCATCGCCAGAGCCGTAATCGTGATGGCCATCAACGAATGGCCGTACTTGACCAGAGCACTCAGTGGCGATTTATGGGTTTGCTCGCCGTGTGGCCCTATTGAATACACCGTGGATTGCAGAGGCTTAGATGACACGGAGCGCTTCATGACCCCCCACCCTTTTTCGCCCGTTGCTCACTTGCCCGTCGTTCCGCCAGCAGCCTCTCCAACTTGCCAATCGCTTCTGGCTGGAGCCTATCCATCGTATCCAGGAAATGAACGAGGCCCTTTTCTCCCGACTCAGAGAGCAGTTTTGCAGCAGCGTGAGAGGCCCGTTCCTTCACGGCCTCGTCGGACGGCTCAGCCCTGTAAATGTAGTGACGGCGCTCCCCAGATCTTGTCAACAACCCCTGGTCTACCAAGCGGTTCAGCACCGTCTGCACCGTGTTGACCGTGATGTCCCGCTCCTGCGTCTCTCTCACTTCTTCAAGGACTTGCCCAGTGCTAGCTTCCCCAAGCCGCCTGACAATCCAAAGCACTTGTTGGCGCAGGGCTCCCTTCTCCATCTCGGTCACCTCGCTATTTACTACGGATTGTAGAAATAAGCCGCAAAGGTGTCAAGCGACGGGTTGGGTTTGGTTGGGGAAGTTTATCACGACACTTCTCCGCCTCCTGCCTCCCCCGGCCAAAGCCTCCCCCGAAGCCCCGCGCCATTGACAACAACCTTGATGAGCGTGACGAAAACCTCCTTCGAACAATATTGAATTATAGGATGTATCCGCCAATCGTTCCCGTGATAGAATCGAGATGACTGATTGTTGGCGAGGAGACCTGCCCATGTTTCACACCAAGGAAAAACTGCGAAATAGAATCGGAGAATTGAAAGGTCTCCGTTATCGGGATGCCATCGAAGTCCCAATTTGGAAATTCAAACTGGACGAAAAGGGAAAAATCGGCGCTCGTCCGCCGAAGATGGACGGGTCGGAGTCCGTTCGCCTCGGACACCGATGGTCTGGTCGCGACGTCTATGCTTGGCTCGAGGCCGACGTCTACGTTCCCGCCGAATGGGGCGAGCAACGCGTCGTGGGCCTCTTCGACTTGGGAAAGTCGGGTGGCGGAAATGCATCCGGGTTTGAGTCTCTCCTCTTTCTCGACGGACACCCGTATCAGGGCGTCGATACAAATCATGGCGAGGTCTTCCTCCCTGCCGACGCAGCCAATCGGACCTTGCGCTTGTCATTCCGCCTGTGGTCCGGTCTTGAAGGAGGGGGAGTTCCTCGTGAGCGAGAGCATCGGCTGGAACAAGCGCAGCTTGCGTGGCTGGACGAGGCAACCGACGATGTCTTCTTCACCGGCCTATCCATCGTTCAGGCGCTGGACGTGCTGCCAGAGTCAAGTCCCGATGCCATCGAACTTCTCAATGCGCTCGACGAGGCTGTCCGACTCATCGACTTCGCATCTCCAGCATCCGACACTTTTTACGCCTCCGTCCAGTCAGCGCGAGATTCCTTGAACAAATCTCTCGCATCCCTAACAAAAGAGAGCAAGGTCACCATCCGCAGCATCGGACACACGCACATCGACGTAGCGTACCTATGGCGGCTCAGGCATACGAGAGAGAAGGCAGCGAGATCGTTCACAACTGCCCTACGCCTGATGGAGATGTTTCCAGAATTCGTCTTCCTCCAAACGCAGCCCCAACTTTACGAGTATTTAAAGACCGATTATCCGGAGATCTACGATGCCATTCGTTCACGGGTTGGCGAAGGGCGCTGGGAAGCCGACGGTGCCATGTGGCTTGAGGCGGATTGCAATCTGACATCCGGCGAGTCCCTGGTACGCCAGATCCTCTTCGGCACCCGGTTTTTCAAACGGGAATTTGGGCGGGAGTGCAAGTATCTGTGGCTTCCCGACGTGTTCGGCTACAGTAGCGCGCTTCCCCAGATATTGAGGAAATCAGGAATTGAGATCTTCATGACGACAAAGATCAGCTGGAATCAATACAACCGGATGCCGCACGATACGTTTATGTGGAGGGGCCTCGACGGAAGCGAAATCGTGACTCACTTCATCACGACCCCGGAACCGAATCCCCAAAGCTGGTTCTACACGTACAACGGAGAAATGACGGCGTCGACGGTAGCGGGATCCTGGGAAGCGTACCGAGACAAACGAATGAACCGGGAACTCTTGTTGGCGTACGGATACGGAGACGGAGGCGGCGGTGTGACGCGCGACATGTTGGAAATGCGTCGGCGCCTGGACGCGCTTCCGGGGTTACCCGCCGTCTCCACGGGGCGTGCCGACGAGTACTTCAGCAGGCTGCTGCAAACCGTGCGGGAGACGAGGGAATACGTGCACACGTGGGACGGCGAGTTGTACCTCGAGTACCACCGTGGGACCTACACCAGCCAGGCGTACAACAAGCGAATGAACCGCAAGCTGGAGCTCTTGCTTCGGGAAACCGAATGGCTGTCCGTCCTCGCGGGCCTGATGAACCCCGAAGATGCCCCTTCGCGCGATGGCCACGAAAGGCTCGCACTTGCGTGGAAGATCCTGCTTCGCAACCAGTTCCACGACATCATTCCGGGCTCCTCCATTCACGAGGTCTACGAGGACAGCCGGGCTGAGTACGAAGAGGCGCTTGCGCTGGTGAACCAGGTTCAACGCGAAAGCATCCACGCCCTCCAGTCCGATGATGACGAGAAGAGGAAGCGGTTCACGGTTTACAACTCGGCAGGCTTCGACAGGGCGGGAATCGCTCGCATCTCACGCGAGGGCGGCTTTACTCGTGGACGCTTCGTGAATTGCGACTCCATGCCGCTGGCGTCGCAGCAGGTGGAAGATGAGGTTTGGGTGCGAGTTTCGTCCGTTCCGCCGTTTGGATCGACACAGATTCAATTTGTAACCGACGCGGAGCATCCAGCATCGGGCCCCGATTGTTTTACGGTCCACGCGAACGGCGTGACGACGCCATTTTACGAGATTCGTTGGAACCACCAAGGGCAATGGACATCGCTTGTTGACCTGTCCGCGGCACGCGAGGTTCTCAAGCCGGACCATCGCGGTAATGTGCTGCAGGTATTCGAAGACAAGCCGCTTGGCTACGATGCATGGGATATCGACATCTTTTATCAGGAGAAAATGCGAGAAGTAACCGATCTCGTCGAAGTGAAGGCGGTGTCCGTGGGTCCAATCTGTGCGGTGTTTCGATTCGTATGGCGTTATGGGTCCTCCGACATCTCACAGCGTATGGTGCTATATGCCGACTCCCCGCGGATTGACTTCGAAACCGTCGCAGACTGGCAAGAACACCACCAGCTGCTGAAGGTGGCCTTCCCAATCGACGTGCGCGCCACGTCGGCTACGTACGACATCCAGTTTGGGAACACAAAGCGGCCAACCCACTGGAACACCAGTTGGGACCTTGCACGGTTCGAATCGGTGGCCCATCAATGGGCGGACGTGTCCGAGAATGGGTACGGGGTAAGCCTTGCCAACGACTGCAAGTACGGATACGACATCAAGGATGGCGTTCTCAGACTGTCACTCATCAAATCTGCGACCTACCCGGACCCCCAAGCGGACGTTGGGAGCCATGAGTTCACGTACACTCTGATTCCCCATCGCGGCGACTTCCTGCAGGCCAGAGTGCCCCAGCATGCGTGGGATCTGAACAGCCCCCTCTTAACGGTTCCGGGACCAGGAACGACGAATGGAAACTCCCTGTTTCGCGTCTCGAGCGACAGCGTGATGGTAGATGCGGTAAAGCTCGCCGAGGATGAGAACCGCATTGTTTTACGGTTGCACGATTTCTCGGGTGGCCGACAAACGGTATTGGTATCGACGGATTTTGAAATCACTAGTTGGCAGGAATCGGACTTGATGGAACGACCCATCTCAGAACTATGCCACGAGCCGATGGAATTCACGCTGTGCCCGTACGAAATCAAAACGTTCTTGCTCGATGTCCAGGCGAAGGGGACATCTCCGGTTAGGAATGCATTCATATCGGACGCAGGAACAATGTGAGTAGGTAAGGAGCAAATTCGGGAAAACCGATGTCAAGAAGGCTCAATAGTCTGTTTGGACTAGTACGATAGTTTGTACTGCCTACACAAATAAGCAATCCTGGTCTGTTGCGGGTCCCTCGCACTAAGGGAAACTTGCTCTATGAACGTGAGAATCGATCCGTTCATGTCTGGGCACACCCTTGATGTTCATAATTTGTTGTCCCAAGGAACCCGGAAAGGATGTTTGGCAGTGCAGTTATCTCGGCGGGCGTTGCAAACAGTTCTCGGAATCATCTGGATTGTGGATGGGATTCTACAGCTTAAACCTCAGATGTTCACCAAGAATTTTGTGGAGCAAGTCATTCTCCCAACGGCACAAGGTCAACCAGGCTGGATTCGCCACTCGATGATATGGGCCGGGCACATCGCGTCCGCCCATATCGGCGTGTACAACGCCATTTTCGTTGCCATCCAGTTGCTCATCGGCATCGGCCTTACGTTCAACATCGTGACCAAAACTACGCTCATTGCCTCCTTTGTGTGGACTGCCATAGTATGGTGGTTTGGAGAAGGCTTCGGTCAGTTGCTCACCGGACAGTCGCTCATGCTTACGGGTGCCCCTGGCGGCGTACTCATTTACGGCCTCGTTGGGTGGGCAGTGTGGCCCATCGAGGAGCATTTCCGTTTCCATCATCACTCGGCTTTTAGCCAATTCGTCTCGCCAACCGGCCGCAACGTGGCTCGCTTGTCTCTCGGACTCTCCTTTGTACTCGGAGCCGCCCTACAGCTTCAACCAGCTTACCGCTCGTCAACGGGGATGGACAGCGCCTTTTCGGCCGCATGGATAGGGAACCTCATTGGGAGTCACGGCCTACTCGCCAGCATCGTCCTGTTCGTCATTCAGCTCTCGATTGGAATCGGCGTCTTGACGAACCGGAGAATCGGATGGTTCGTTTGGGCCGCCATCGTCGTATCTTTCGTGTTTTGGTGGATAGGTCAAGATTTCGGCCAGATGTTCACCCCTCTCGGCACAGATCCAAACGTGGGTCCGCTGTTCATCTTGCTCGCCCTATGCGCATATCCGGAGTTGCTGACGAGCAAAAGGGCCAACGAAATCGGCCGAGGCCGTTCCTCTCGCCGCCCGTACGCGCCCACCATCACCTCTCGCTAACCGCATCCTCTCGATTACCTCATCAGCCCTGCTGCGGAAAAGGCCACCCAAGAGAGGTATTCATCTCGGGTGACCTCATTTATTTCTACCTATTAAATCGTAGCGTTAAGATCTAGCGCGTTAAGAGGTTGCGTTAAGAGGTAGCGCCCTACTGTGTGGCGCCGGAATCAGTTCTGGACGGTGATGAACCCAGACATGTAGCCGTCGTGCGTCATTGCCCAACCGGTCGGGCCACCATCGCAAGGAATCACGCAACGCCACGCGAACTTGCCGTCTTTCTTCGGAGTGAAGGTGAATGTCGTGACCGTCGGGACGCCTTCCTTCTTCGCACCCT
>JAJZAV010000205.1 GCA_021799255.1 Bacillota bacterium | reverse complement strand
TAGATCCGAAAGAGCCGGGTGTCAAGAGCTGCATACCCCCGATTTCGTCCCGCATCACCTTGTCCGCATCACCCTACTTGTGGTTGGCCCAAGAGAAACGAGGTACTATGGAAGCGTACAACGAACGTTTCCCGTCTGTTATCAAAGCGTCGTCCTCGGCAAAAGTATCTTCACTTCGCAAGGTGAACCCGTGAACGACGGTGCGGCGGGCCGTCTAGACATTGTATGGGGTGTGACGGGGAGGCGAAGCGGGATGGGATTGTCGACGCCCGGAGAGTAGGCGCGCATTCGTCACTTTCATCACGAGACGAATCTAGGAGGTTACATAATGATTGAACTGTGGTCGAATCAGACGTATCCAGACATGGGCCCCGACAACGAGGGCTGCCCAAGCATCACGCCGTACCTGCTGGAGGACCGGACCGACCCGACGGCGGCCGTCATCGTGTTCCCTGGAGGCGGATACGCGCGCAGGGCCCCGCATGAGGCCGAGCCCATCGCCCGCTGGCTGAATAGCATCGGGATCTCGGCGTTCGTCCTCAACTATCGCGTCGCGCCTTACAAGCATCCGGTTCCACTGGGGGATGCCGAGAGGGCCGTCCGCCTCGTCCGCCACCGAGCCGCAGAGTGGAATGTCGACCCCAAGCGTATAGGTGTGCTCGGCTTCTCCGCGGGAGGTCACCTTGCCGCCACGCTGGCGACGCATTATGACCAGATGAAGCGTGCGGTTGGAGATCCGATTGACCATCACAGCTCCCGACCAGACCTCGTGATTCTCGCTTACGCGGTGATCACGCTCGGAGAGTTCACGCATGCGGGAAGCCGTGACTTGCTGCTCGGCGAAAACCCGGATCCGCAGTTGATTCGCTCCCTGTCCAACGAGACGCAGGTGACGGCCGACACTCCTCCGACGTTCCTTTGGCACAACGCCGACGATCTCGCTGTTCCCGTCGAAAACTCCCTCCACTTCGCAGAGGCTTTGTCGAAGCACAAGGTTCCGTTTTCTCTGCACGTGTTTCCGCAGGGCGGGCACGGCGTGGGGATGGCTTTTGATTTCGCAGAGGCGAGCCAGTGGACGAGCCTGTGCGAGACGTGGCTCAAAGAGCGGGCGTTCACGAGATGAGTCGCGGGATTTCTGGCGAGGACGCGGCCCCGAGGGACGACAGGGCTTCGAGCGAAGACAGGGCTTCGACGAGCGGGGCGGTTCCCACCGATGCTCATCGGGCGAACTACCGATATACGATGGCATTTATCCGTCGCGGATCTCAGATTCTCATGCTCAACCGCGATTTCGCTCCGGCAAAGGGTCTTTGGAACGGAGTCGGAGGGGGCATCGAGCAGGGGGAGACTCCGCGCCAGGGCATTTTGCGCGAAGTGCGCGAGGAGACCGGTTTGGTTCTGACGGATGTCGAGTGCAAGGGGATTATTACGTGGACGATTGATGGCGGGCCCGTCGGCGGAATGTATCTGTACGTTGCGGATTTGTCGCCCTACTTCCTGCCGGGGGCCGAACTTCGTACGCCGGTGCGTATGGACGAAGGGGTGCTGGAGTGGAAAGAGGTCTCGTGGGCACTCGCGTCGGACAACCCCGGCGTCGGCGACTGGATTCCCCGCTACCTGCCCGCGGCCCTCTTCGAGAACCGTCTCTTCAATCATCGCTTCACCTTGGTTGGCGGAGCCGTTTCCTCATACTCGCGCACGGAGTTACCGCCGGGCTGGCCCGATTGAGTTGGCGAGGCCCGGCTGAGTTGGCGCGACTAAACCGGCCCGACGCACGACCCGATTGAGCTGGCCCACCGCCCGGCTGGCCTGGCCTGTTTCACCGGGAGGCCAGCCTCGCTCGGCCCTTCTTCTTTTGCGTGGGGAGGCGGCCTTTTTTCAAATACGCGATGATGATTCCCAGGGCGGGCACTCCCAAGAGCAGAACGGGCAGCACGATACGCCGGATGATCCATCCCGGGTACAGGATGGTACTCTGCACGATGGAAGCAGGAATCACCGAGATCACGAATCCCACGGCGCATACAAACGCGGCCGTCCATTTGATGTCGGTTCCGAGAAAGTCCGACGTGGTTTCGACCGCCAACCAAGCGTAGAGGGCGACGCGTATGAACGCGCTGAGGAACCAGATGACGATAACGATGGCATCGATGTTCTGGATGAAGTCCGCGATGGAGATGTAGCGCGCGAGCATGAAGAAGGGGTTCCAGATCTTCGCGGGAAGGTTCGCTCCGAACGTAGCCACCGTTGCCACGGTGCACATGACGAGAATGGTGCCGGAGGCTCCAACGCCCCAGACGGCGGTGCGGTACGAATTCTTGTCCGAGAGGTGAGGGTACAGCACCATGGCGGGCGCCGACGAGGTCAAAAAGGACATGGATGGAATGGAGCCGACAGCGAGATTACGAGCTAGGTGAGGCTGAATTATCGGCAGCAGATAGTCTAAATGTTGGACGTTGATGGTAAAGAAGACCACGAGGGCAATCGTTGCGATGACTAACATGCCCAAGAATTCGCTGCAGCGCGCAATCGATTCGACTCCGCCCAACATCGCGGCGTAAGCGACAAGGAGGAAAATGCACATAAGGACGACGCCCCTTGGAGTTTCGTACAGCTGAAGCGCAGGCATCAGAAAGTCGGTGGTTTGTCTGGCCGCGAAGCCAGCCACAACCATCCATTGTACGGCGTACAGGATGGCGAGGATGGACCCGAAAAACTTTCCGAAGACGAGGCGCAAGCACCCCACGAAGCTCTCCTCAGGATATTTCTGACTGATATGAAGTGCGATGTACGTGAACAACATGCTGACAAAAGTCCCAATGGCAGCGGCCATCCATGCGTCCTGCTTCGCCTGTTTCACGGTCGGAGTGATGATCTCCATGATGGGAAGGGCGACGTTGAAGGTCACCATCAAAAAGAACATTTGAATGCCCGAGATCTTCGTCGTTCCGTTCATCAGACCGTCACGTGGTGGAGAGGCAGTCCGGTCTGACCAACGGTGCGAATGTGAACATGGGCTTGCACCGTGATTGTCGCGTCGGTAAACAAATCCTTCCACTCCTTTTCTAAGGATGGCCACAGGAACGGGTATCGATTGTGTGTCGCACCATCAAAATTGAATATGTCCGTGTGGTACTCTTGTTGCACTCGCGAGATGAGGTGCTGCACGGAGTCAGCAACCTTCTTGTCGAGAGCATCTTCTACCGTTTTCACGGGTTCCGGCTTCATGTAGTCCATGGAGGCATCGCTTTCGTTGAGACTTCCGTCCCCATCCATCTTGACGGTAACATACAGATGATGCCCTCGGATCACAGGGAGGATCTTGCTTTTCATGTGGTTCACGTAGACGCTCACAGAGTGCTCCTTTCCGGGCAGTCGGACGCTGAATGTCTGGTGTGTAAGTCGACCCATCTCCCAAAACCGGTACACTGTTTCCTCGTAATCAATCTTGCCCACCATCTTGAGTTGTGTATTGAACACGGCCCGGCCTACAAAGGCGATTTGCGCAGATGGGGATCCAGCAACGTAATCCTCGGGCTGCTCGACAATCTTCACCAGAGGCATCGTTGGGCAACTGGTTTCGTTGTCGGATGCAATCAGGAAATCCACGAAAGCCGATCCCGGTTGGCCTCCGCCCACCACGGACCTGGACTTGAGCGCCGCAATGCTCGGGAGCTTTTCTACGATGGATGGAACTTTAAGGGCGTCACTGCCTGGTCGTCCGTCCACTACTGCAACATCCGTGCGCAGCCGGCTCTCCGGATTGCGGGTGAACTCGTCAAGAAGGTGGGCGAGCCCTTGCCGAGCCGTAGGTTCGCCAAAGAAGATGTTTCGTCGGTGTCCGATGAAGATGTACCTGGGTTGCCGAGTCTGCAGTACCTGCGCTGCCTCCTGCACGGTATCACCCGTCTCGCTGAGCGTGTAAAATCGCTTCTTTGGGTCCCCGGCTCCTTGCTGACCAAGCGCTGAGGGGATGGCGAATTGATCCGTCAGGCAGATTCGTCCGTCGTCCGTCATGTCGATGGCGGAGCTAATCACGAGCGCTCGATTGTTTAACTCCCTCATGTCCCAGCATCCGGGAACGAAAGAGAGGCACAGAACGGTGGACGCGGTTGTGAGGATGCGCGCCTTCCACGTTCGAGTACGGTCCGGATTTCGTCCAACTCTCATTTTCGAGGCCCCGGTTTCTGTCCTGCCGGTACGCGTGTTCGGTTTCGTCCCGCGGTGAGTATAGGTCGTTTGTTCAGTCCCCACCGAGGAATCCGGGCCATGGCATCCTGAATCGACGGCAAGACGATGGGGGCGACGGGAGTCATGTAGGGCGTCCCGAAGGATCGCAGATTCACCTGATGAATCAAGATGGCAAGAAACGCGAACGCGATGCCAAGCAGTCCAAACACGCCCGCCAGGAACAACACGGGGAATCGCAGGAGCCGATAAGAGATGCCGAAATTGTACCGAGGCGTGGCGAACGATGCGATTCCACCCAAGGCCACCATGATGACGATTGGCGCGTCAACGAGTCCGGCGTCGACGGCCGCTTGGCCGAGCACCAACGCGCCGACGATGCTGACGGCGGAGCCGACCGCCTTCGGCAGGCGCACTCCTGCCTCGCGCAGGCCCTCAAACACGAATTCCATCAGGAACGCCTCAACGACCGTAGGAAACGGACTGGGTTCCCTGGCCGCCGCAAAGCTGAGGATGAGGTTGGTGGGCAGCATCTGTGGTTCGTATGTAGTGAGCGCGACGTACAGCGGCGTCAAGAAGATGGACATGTTTAAAAGGATAAATCGAAGCCACCGTATGGCACTCGCGTACAAGAATCGCTCGTAATAGTCTTCAGCAGCCTGAAATCCGCTCCAGAAGGTCATGGGGACGATGAGGGCGAACGGATCGCCATCCATGAGAATGGCCACCTTTCCTTCCGTAACGGCCGCAACGACGACGTCCGGGCGCTCCGTGTTCTGCACCTGCGGATACGGGGAATAGGGGCTGTCCTCGATGAACTCCTCGATGTAGTGCGAAGACACGACGGCATCGATTTGGATGCGCGAGACCCGCTCCCGCACCTCCCGCAGAACGTCAGGGTTCACGATGCCCTCGATGTAGCACAGCACCACTTCGGTCTTCGACAGCTGACCAATCACGATACGCTCCATCTTGAAATCGCGGCTCTTGAGTTTGCGCCGAAGAATGCTCGTGTTGGTTCGCAGCGTTTCGACGAAGCCCTCGCGTGGCCCGCGAATTACGGTCTCCGATGCGGGCTCTTCAATGCTGCGCGACGCCCAGGCCTTCATTTCAACAATAAAGGCCTCGTTTAGACCGTCGACAAAGAGCACAAGCTTAGCGTCCAGCACGGCATCGACAGCCACGGGTCTGTCGGTGGTCGTGATGGTTTTCCCGGCTGCTCGGCAGGCGTCCAGGACCCTGTCTTTCACGCTCTTTCGACCTGTCGTCTTCGTATTGAGGAGCGACTTGATAATGACGTTGTCGAGCAACTGCACGTTGACGAGTCCGTCGAGGTAGACGGCGAGGCACTCCATCGTCCCGGAGATGGAGATTTTGCGCTGAACCACGTCCGACAGATTCGCAAACACGGGGTTCAGGTACTGCTGATTTTCCCGCACGCTGTGTCGGATTTTCTGTTTGCTCTTGTCGCTCCACCGCCGCAACAACCCTACTGGCTGATTGGTGTCGCCCGATTGGGGTAAGCCAGTTTGCTGCGATGGTTGGCTGGCCCCGTTTCGGCCTGATTGCGGCGTCGACTGGCCGGACGGCCGATTGGACGACGAATCGGGTGGTCGATTGGGTGGTCGATTCAATCCGCTCGGCTGGCCCAGCGTCTGCGACCTCGGTGCGCCTCGCGCTTGATTCCTTCGATTTGCTGCGGGAGGCTGGGCATTTTGTTCCTTGCGACGTTTCGCACTTTGCCTGAGTTTTTTTAAAAAAGGCACGTTCGTATCACCCCCGAAGGGCGTATTTCCCGTTGTTTCAGCATTTGTCAGCAAGCAAGCTCTTATGCCTTGGGATATTGTGGGATGTAATTTGGCTCGGCTTTTTAGGGATGCGCACGCTGCTTGTTTGGCCGACGGCGGGTGCGTAATCTGCGACCGACACTCTTCTGGTATCATCGATCTAAGCGAACGAACTCGACGATGGGAGGTCCGGCTTGCGCTCATGGCAGAAATGCTCGACGTTTTCGATGAACACATGCGGCCCATTGGGGTATTGTCGAGGGAGGAAACGCATCGCCTGGGACTCTGGCATCAGACGTTCCACTGTTGGGTGGTGCACCGATTGACTGCCGGCGATTTCCTGCTGTTGCAGAAGCGGCACGAGTCGAAGGACACGCATCCGGGGAAGTTCGATACCAGTTGCGCCGGACATTTGGAGGCGGGGGAGACCCCGCGCGACGGAGTGCGGGAAATCCGCGAAGAACTCGGGGTTGAGGTGAACGTAGATCAATTACATAAGGTAGGGATTCATGCGTTCTCGGATGACCTGGGTGAGATTCAGGATAGGGAATTCTGCCATGTCTTTGTGTGGATTCGAGAGGGTCTGGACCTTCGCGAGTACCGACCCGCCTTAGACGAGGTGAGCGGATTATATCTCGTAGGCGTTGGCGACATGCGCGGGCTTTGCGGGCGAGAGATAGACAAGGTGACTGTCAGCGGGTTTGCCATCGAAGGGGAGGATAAGCGCGTAGAGGAGTTGCGGCAAATCCGGTTGGGTGATTTGGCCCGGGACGATCCCGCTTATTTCAACCTCCTCTTTTCCTCCCTCGATGCCTTGGGGTTGGGCGCAGGTGAGGATGGCTAGAGGGCGCCGCACCACTCGCGCGCTCTGCGATGGGACGTAACTTTCGCTCGGTAAGGAAGCGAAGGCAGTGCGCGGAGATCGCAATCCTCCATACTTTTATCGGGCTTTCCCATTGGACGAAACCCGGCCGCTTCGGTACGATGGTCACATTCAGAAGATTGCGAAGGAGGCCCCTCATGAGTTCCGTGAATCCCGCCAACCCGGCCGACAGGAATCCCGCCAACCCGTCCAACCCCACGCCCCCCGTGAATCTCGCCAACGCGTCGAATTCGGCGGATGCAGACAAATCGAAACTCAGCCAGGCCGTGCAGGCCCAGTTTTCCAGGCAGGCGGCGCGTTACGAGCAATCACCCGTGCACGCGCGTGGCGAGGACCTCGCGTGGGCCGTCGAGGCCGCAAACCTCACGGGAGTCGAGCGCGTGCTGGACGTTGGCACCGGTACCGGACACACCGCGTTCGCCATGGCGCCTCACTGCCGGAGTGTGATGGGCCTGGATTTGACGGCCCGAATGATTGTGTCGGCC
>JAJZAV010000204.1 GCA_021799255.1 Bacillota bacterium | reverse complement strand
TATGTAGCCTGGGAAGAAGTAAGCCTGTAAGCCGAGTTCTGTCCTCCGGTGCTGCAAGCGGCATTTGCGCGCCCGTATACGCCGATGAGGGCGCACGCGGCGCGTTCATGCCTCGCACGATGGAGCGGCAATCATCTATCTAGGCTGACCGTTGCCGGTCCGCTCAAGCGACCTACCCGAGTGCGCGACGGGCCATCGCATGCGCACTCCTATCCGGTCTTGCTCCAGGTGGGGTTTACCTAGCCAGCCTGTCTCCAGGCTGCTGGTGCGCTCTTACCGCACCGTTGCATCCTTGCCTGTGCATAGGGACAAGCCCTTGCCATCGGCGGTCTCCATTTCTGTGGCACTATCCCTAGGATTGCTCCCGCCGGACGTTATCCGGCACCCTGCCCTGTGGAGCTCGGACTTTCCTCCCGCACGGCCTTTCGGCCTTGTGCCGGCGATTGCCCAGCTTGCTTCTTCCGTAATTGGCACCGCCGTTCAGTATAGCCTATGATGGATTGCTATCTCAAGTGAAAATCGTTTCCTGTGAATCCATTGTTTTGGTCGTAGACCTTTCTTGAAGGTCACCACATCACAACCACGTAAACGGATCCTCGACGACGTTTGCGACGACAATCTCAAGCGTGGATCCAAACACCGCGCTCAGGTGCTTAAAAAGAACGTCCAGAACTGGCCGTTCGAGCGCGGCGTGCGTGGCGTCCACGATGGCAAGTCCGTCGTGCCACGCCTCCGCGACGGTGTGATGGTCCACGTCCGACGTGACCAACACATCGGCTCCCAGTTCCTTCGCCTTTTTCGCCCATTTCCCACCGGCACCGCCCAGAACGGCGACCCGTCGAACCATCGTGCTTGGAGCGCCGCCAAAACGAATGTGCGTGAGTCCTAACCTGTCGCGGACCGTTTCGGCGAAGTTAGACAGCGGCATCGCTTCCGGAAGATCTCCGATGCGTCCGATGCCGTACGGCACCCCCTCGAGTTGAAGCGAAAATATGTCGTACGCTACCTCCTCGTAGGGATGGACGGCCAGCATTGCCTGCACCGCGGCCTCGAGCAGCGATTCAAGAACGACGGTCTCCACGCGGATTTCATTCACCCGCGTCAATTCTCCCTCTGTTCCGATGTAAGGATGGGTGCCTTCCTCCGGTAAGAATGTACCGGTTCCGGTGGTGTTGAACGTGCAATGGCTGTAATGTCCAACGCGTCCTGCGCCCGCTTTCGTAATGGCGTCCAAAACGACCTCGTGGTGCGACGGCGGGACGTAGACCACGAGCTTGCGCAAGCCGTCGCTCCCGGTCTTGTCCAGTATGCGGGTGTCGAGAAGGCCGAGTCGGGATGCAAGGACGTCGTTGACTCCACCAAACGCGACATCGAGGTTGGTGTGTGCGTTGTAGATAGCGAGATCGTGAGACAACGCCGTGGCTAGCGCTTTTCCGCGTGCCGTCGCGGTGTCTATTCGTTTCAGCGGATGATACAAGATGGCGTGATGGGTGACCAGCATGTCCGCCCCCGATTTAACCGCCTGATGCAGCGCATCCGGATACGGATCCAACGCCAGCATCACCCGATGGACAGGATTCGTACGGTTGCCGACGAGCAGTCCATTCACATCGCCTTCCAGCGCGAGATGTGGCGGAGCCATCCATTCAATCGCTCGCATCACGTCCAAGACCGTTGGAACATTCCTGACCACGTTATCGGATGAACTCATGGAGCCCTCCCCCAGTCCTTGGATGTCGCCTCAAGAAGCCAGTCGGCCATCCAGTTTATCTTCTCGTCTAGTTTGCGCCTCTTGTCATGAGTCAGCCCTTCCTGGCTCAATTTCATGCCCGCACTCGCAGAGCGCCATCGTTCCAACGTTGATTGCGCGAGACGAATCACTTCGGGCCCCTTCTCTCGCAGGTTCAGCGGTCCGAAGGTGAAGGCGCATTCTCTCGCCACAGATTGCGGGGGAAATGGGAGGTACGCGGGATCCTTCGTGCCCATTTTCCCACGACAGAATGAAATCACTTCGTACAGGCGACCATCTTCGTTTACGACGCGCTCTCTCTCCACGTCGAATCCACGCTCATACAGCTCCATCCGGACTCGACACGAGGCGTTCATCGGCTGGATGACAATTCGCTCTAGCTGACCGACCACTTCTTCGGATTCGTCGAGGATCTGAATGGCGGTTGCGCCGCCCATGCCAGCCATGATGACGGTATCGACTTCTCCTTCTTGTACGGTCGTCAACCCGGGCCCAAGCCGTACAGAGACCTGCTCGACTAGGCCGTGCTCCGAGACGGTTCGCCGCGCGGCACTACAAGGACCCTCGCTGATGTCACTGGCGATGGCAAACTGGACCAGGCTCTGTTGAACGAGATAGGTTGGGACCAGCCCGTGATCTGTCCCCACGTCCACAACCCTGGCCTTGCATGGAATCATCTCTGCGACCGCCGTGAGTCTTGGCGAAAGGCGCTCCGGCACTCCCGTCACCCTCCTTTTGTCGCGCCGGAATAGCCGGCTGCTCTGTACACAATGGTGGCAAACACCTCTCGCACTGCGAAGCGAAATTCGCTTCGCCTTGATATCGACGCGTAACCCGATGCATCGATACCAAGCCGAGAAGCGACGGACAGTGCTCGAGGAAGGTGATAGTCGCTCGTGACGATGACGGCGGTCTGAAATCCCATGGCTTCCATCACCTTTTGACTGTTGATGAGATTCTCTCTCGTGTCCTTCGAGTGCCTTTCCTCATGAATGGCAGCTCCAGGAATGCCATTGAGGATCAGGAAACGTTTCATGGACATGGATTCGGTGATATCCTCGTCGTCTCCCTTTCCACCGCTCACGATGAGGTGGCGAATGAATCCATTCCTGTAGAGATTTAACCCCGCTCGCAAGCGACTCTTGAGGGGAGGACTCGGCCGAAACCCATCGGTGTAGGCCCCGAGGATGATGGCCACATCAGACGGCAGAGGACGCTCCCGTTGACCAGCGGATCGTACAGCCTGTGCACTGGCAGCTAACCCTAAGCAGCCAACACCAAAAGCGCTCGCTAGACTCGTGGCCACGATACTGCCGGGCATCAGAGACAAATCGGCCACCTCCACCGATGAGCCCAAAAGACAGCAAAACACCGGCAAGCTTGACTCCTTGCCGGTTCCTGCTGTCGCAATGGCACCATCCTGCGATGTGAGAAAAGACTTTACTCCAGAAAATCCTTTAGCCGCTTGCTGCGACTTGGATGCCTTAGCTTTCGCAGCGCCTTCGCTTCAATTTGGCGAATCCGCTCGCGGGTCACTCCAAACACCTTACCAACTTCCTCAAGCGTGCGCGTCCGCCCGTCGTCAAGTCCAAACCGCAGGCGCAAAACGTTCTCCTCACGTTCCGTGAGCGTGTCGAGCACGTCTTCCAGTTGCTCTTTCAGAAGCTCGTACGCTGCAGCATCCGCAGGCGCAGGCGCTTCATCGTCAGGAATGAAGTCACCGAGGTGAGAATCGTCTTCTTCACCAATCGGCGTCTCCAACGATACTGGCTCTTGAGCAATTTTTTGGATCTCACGGACCTTTTCGGGAGTGAGTTCCATCTCGACGGCAATTTCTTCCGCCGTCGGCTCTCTGCCCAGTTCTTGAAGCAACTGTCTGGATATTCGAACCAGCTTGTTTATGGTTTCCACCATGTGGACCGGGATTCGGATGGTGCGAGCCTGGTCCGCAATGGCTCGGGTAATGGCCTGACGAATCCACCACGTCGCATACGTGCTGAACTTGTATCCCTTGCGGTAATCGAACTTCTCGACCGCCTTAATGAGTCCAAGGTTGCCTTCCTGAATCAGGTCAAGGAACAACATTCCGCGACCTACGTACCGCTTCGCGATGCTGACGACCAAGCGAAGGTTCGCTTCCGCCAATCGGCGCTTGGCCTCTTCGTCTCCTTGTTCAATGCGCATCGCCAGTTCGATTTCCTCAGATGCGGACAAAAGCGGGACGCGCCCGATTTCCTTGAGATACATCCTTACAGGATCCGAAATTTTGATGCCCGGGGGCATAGTTAGATCATTGAGATCGATCCGTTCGTCACCTTCGTCGCCTTCGTCCGTCCCGGCTCCACGCGAGGGCTCCATATCTGCGAGGCTCATGTCGTCCCGGTCATTGTTCACCTCGATGCCGAGTTCAGAGAGCCCGTCGAAAAACTCATCCAATTGATCCGGGTCTTGATCATAATCGGCTAGTCGGTTTACAATCTCACCATAGGTGAGTGAGCCACGCTTCTTGCCCAACTCGATGAGCTGGTTCTTGGCTTCTTGAAGGGTCAGTCCATGTTCTTCCTCGCGGGCTTTCTTTATCTCTTTCATGCTCCCCGCCTCCTTCCCCCCGTCAATGCGAATGCGATTGATGCGGGGTCAATGTGAGACTTTGCAACTTCTCGTTCAGAGCCTCAATCCGTTCTTTCAGACGAGCGGCCTGTTCAGCGTCCTGTTGAAGTTGCGCGTATTTCCATTTCTCTATGGCAACGCGCTTTTCGACCATTGTTTTCTCTATATCCATGGTCCGGAGGTAGTCGTCAAGAACCTCCCTACTCGGCGCGGGCGCATCATCCATCATCAGTAGGGCGATTGCCTGCTGACGCAATTCTGCATCTTCAATGGTATCGATAAATGCGCTTGGCTCTTTTTGTGGCCACTCAGCACGAAACGCGTACACGAGTGCCAACAGAGCTGTCTGTTCTGGAGTTGGCAATTCGTCGAGACCAGACTCCATGACATACTCATATGCTGTTTCATCGCAAAGCATCGCATGCAGTACACGCTGTCCAGCCAAAATATGGCCTTTCGTCCCTAAATGCGGCAGTTCGGAGTCCCTCTGGCTAGCTTTCTCCATCCCCGATTGCTTAGGCTTACTCACATTCTTCGCGATTCGCGTCATTTCTTCCTTCAACGACTCAAACGAGAGCGAGAATTCCCCTGACAGTTGTCGGAGTTCCGACTCAACCTCAATCGGGGAGGCGGACTGCGAGAGCAACTCGAGCACTCCGCGAATAAACGTTTGCCGCCCCGCAACGCTTTGCAATTCGGCTTGGTCGCGTAGGCGACGAATCCGAAACTGCACCGGCGTAAGAGTCGCCGCAGTCAACTGATTCCGAAACACATCGGCGCCGTGCCGTCGAATGTATTCGTCCGGGTCCGCGCCATCCGGCAAGACAAGAACCCGACACTCCAGCCCCGATGCCCCCGTCGCATCGAGCGCGCGTACGGCGGCCGACTGCCCTGCGCTGTCGCCATCGTAAGCAATCACAAGGCGCTTTGCCATTCGTTTGATCAAGAGGGCCTGTTCTTCCGAGAACGACGTCCCTAAAGACGCCACGGCATGATCAATCCCCGCTTGAGAAGCCGAAATGACATCCATGTAACCTTCCATCAAGATGGCGGTGCCTTCCTGTCGGATGAACTTTCGCGCCTCATGCTGATGAAACAAAATCTTGCTCTTGTGAAAGATGCGCGTTTCCGGTGAGTTTAGATACTTGGGTTGCACCGACTCGGAGATTGCTCGACCGCCAAATGCGACCACCGATCCTTGAGCGTCCATAATGGGAATCATGACTCGTCCCCGAAACCTATCCATCAACTGATCCCCGTAGGCAAGCGCAAGGCCGGCATCCAACAGAAGCTGTGGTTCAAACCCGCGCTTTTGCAAAAAAACCACCACGCTGGCTCTCGGCTCCGCGTACCCCATTCGAAAACGAACCAGTGTACTTTTTGCCAAACCTCGGCTTTGCAGATACTCGAGGGCTTGCGCACCTGCGCTTGTATTCATTAGAATGTAGCTGTAATACTTCGCGGCCAGTTCATGTGCATCCTTCATGCGCTGCCGCTCCGAGTTCGCGGACTCAGCAGATTCAACCGACGGGTTGGGAGTCGCAGGCAACTCCACCCCTGCCCTGTCCGCAGCCGTTCGTACTGCATCGAGGAATGGTAATCCTTCGATGTCCATAATGAACTGGATCACGTTGCCGCCCGCGCCGCACCCGAAACAATAATAAAGTTGGCGGTCCGGAGAAACCGAAAAAGACGGCGTACGTTCGTTGTGAAACGGACATAACCCGACAAAGTTTTTCCCTGCACGGCGTAACGAAACATACTCCGATACGACATCCATGATGTCTACTCGACGTGTCAGTTCCGCCAAGAATGCGTCGGAAAGCTTTCTCATCCCTTCACCTTCCACGAACACAGCACTACTTGGGCGATGGGATGCAGCTTCGCCACACTTGGATTAAATATTCTACAACGAAGTGGTTTATCCTCCTTTACGTCGAAATTCGTTGAACAAAATCGAACCCACGAAAAACACGCCTTCTGAACCATGCTGAAGAACGTACAGCGCCTCACGCACGTTGCCGGTACGCACGCCTAGTATCGTCAGACGCAGTAAAATTTATCCTCACCACGCGCCCGCATAAAAGTGTATGGCGCATAGCGCGGCCTTATGTACACCATTCACTGCCCAGTGACAACATCTCAAAAAGGCATTACGAAATGTCAAGGGAATCGAGGATAGACGCCGATTTGAGCGACAATCCGGCAAACTCCGTCAATTGAGCGCGAAGCACCGTCAAAAGCGCACGCTTTGTGGGCTCTGTTAAACGTATCTGGCCAAGGCGCTCCATCGGCGCCTTCGTCATCCGATTCAATAGAATTGGAAGGCCGCGAGGGACGAGAATGCTTCGTCGGTTTGCCGTTTGGGAACATTCGTCGCAGATAAATCCACCATCCGCCGTTGAATAACGGGTGCTCGATTCGCAACGGCGCCCGCATATCGCGCACTGTTCCCAATTCGGAGCGGCCCCTAGCGTGCGCAGTATCTTCGCCTCCCAAATGCGCGAGATGTCGGACGGTTCGTCGTTCCTTAACGCCAATCGGTCGAGCACGGCAAGAAACTCTCTGTATTGAACCGAACTTCCGTTCGGTCGTTCTTCGGCGGACGATGAAACCAATTCACAAAAATAGGCGGCATACGCCGCCAAGTCCAGATGCTCTCTGAGCGGTCTTCTTGAATTCTTAAGCTCAAACTGCTGCACGTTTCCCATGCCGGTGTTCTGATATAGGGTATACACGCCCTCCACGCACAACTGAGTGCCAGCTCTTAACTTGCTTTGTGGCCGTTTGGCACCCCGAGCCATAGCCGAAACTGTCCCAGTTGGCGTAAGGAGCAGGATAATGGCATGCGTCTCACCGTACGGTATAGAACGAATCACGATGCCTTCCGTATTGTAGATCAACCCGGCCACTCCCATTTTCCTAGGCAGTCAGCCCCACAAATATTATTCCGGATACGGCTCTTCATCCGGGTCCGCCGGTACTTCATCCCAATCAGGAAATAATTCCTCATGTTGTTTGTACAACAAATACGC
>JAJZAV010000203.1 GCA_021799255.1 Bacillota bacterium | reverse complement strand
AGATGCTCGGACGGAATGCCTTCCCCTGTGTCCCGGACTTTGACGAGGACCCGCAGGGCGTCCTTCCCCACCGACACGTTTACCTCGCGTCCTCTCGGCGTATAGCGGATGGCATTGCCGATGAGGTTGATGAACACCTGCGTGATGCGGTTGGGATCAACGTTAGCCCTCGCGTCGATGGATTCCAACTTGAGCGCGAGGAGAACGCCTTTATCTTCCGCCTCCACCTGGAAGTTATCTACAATCCGTTCGAGCAGCGACGACACGTCCGTCGGTTCTCTCTCCAGAGGCAAAACCCCGGCTTCCGCCAGGGATAATTGATGGAGATCACCCACCAAACGGGATAGGCGGATGCACTCATCATAAATGGATAACAATATTTGCATATCCGGTTTTTGGACTCCTTGTTGTATCAGTTCTAATTGCCCCTGCATGATGGTAAGGGGAGTTCTTAACTCATGGGCCACGTCCGCTACTAGGTGGCGGCGGGCCTCCTGAGAAGCAGAGAGCTGGTTGGCCATTTGGTTGAAGGCGGAGGATACCTGTCCGAATTCGTCTCCCGACATGATGGAAAGCCGCGGTCTAAGATTGCCCCGCCCCATCTCTCGAATGGCTCTCATCAACTGGTTCAAAGGGTTCGTCAGCACGCGGCTCAACCACAGCGCGAGCAGGAGGGCGACACCCATCGTGACCACGGCCCCCACGATGATGGACTGGGTCATGTTCTCGAGCAGCCTCTGCTGGAGGTGGTAGAGCCTGTCCAGACCCCTATCAAAGACGTACACGGTCGCCACCTGCTTGTTGCCCACCATGACAGGGACCGGGATTCCCACCGACGTGATTTCTCGTTTGGAGATTTTATGTACCGGAGTGAAGTAGATTGCCCGACCGCGGGGATTCGTGATGAGAATAAGCTCACGCGAGGCGAGTGAATTCAAGGCGGCGTGGTTGGACTCTACCCGGCGGACGTAGGAAGCTACCCCTGTCCAGCCGTCATTATGCTTCTGGTAATAATTCGCGAGCAGTCCAGACCATTGCTGTGCTTCGCTCTGCCGGACGGCGGACGCGTAGCGTTGAAACGCGGAACCGGTATAGGCTCTCGACATGACGAAATACACGCCCGTCATCGACAGAATCAGCACGAACATGGACATGAACAGCTTGCTGCGCAGGCTCACAGTTCCTCACCGAACCGATACCCAATTCCGTAAACGGTCTGAATGTAGACCGGGTTGGCCGGGTCATCCTCCACCTTTTTGCGCAGATGGCTCACGTGGGTGTCGATGGTTCTCTCGTAGTTCATGTAGGCCTCTCCGATGGCCGCCTGCAGCAATTGCAACCGGCTGTAAACCACGCCCGGGTTTGACGCCAACACCATGAGGATCTTGAACTCCGTTGGCGTGAGGACGATTTCTTGCCCGTACTTCCATATCCGATGGCGGGCTTCATCAATAACGAGATCGCCGCGCGTCATCTGTTCCGCTTCTTCTTCGAGATCTGGGCGAGATCTGCGAAGCACGGATCTCACTCGCGCAAGTAATTCGCGCAGTCCGAACGGCTTCGTCAAGTAATCGTCGGCCCCCATTTCGAGGCCAAGCACCTTATCCGTCTCGTCCGTCCGAGCCGTCAACATGATGATCCCGACGGGAGACTGTTGACGCAAGGCTCGGCAGACGTCGAGCCCGTTCATCCCAGGTAACATCCAGTCGAGAATCACCAGGGAGGGCTTGTGCTCTTCCGCCACCGTCAGAGCCTCGGGGCCCGTGGCGGCTGTCAAAACCTTGAATCCTTCCCCTTCGAAGAACGGCTTCATCACATCGAGAACTTTTTTTTCGTCGTCGACCAACAAGAGGGTGGTCACTTCCATCCCTAACTCGTCCTTCCGCATGGAATCTATTGTAACCCTGACCGTATGATTGGTCCCCCAACGAGGTCTCCATGCAGCAAAAACGGAAACTCGTCCGATGCAGCTTGGTCCAACAAGCTACGTGATGCCCCTCTCGCACCGCAGCTCCACAGACAGGCTGGTTTCTATGTATCATCCCTCCACAAAACGCAGGTGGAGAGACCCACGTTCCTTTGCGTGTCTCTCCACCATTATGGAGGTCCTGTGAAAATTGTCAAACGTCCTTCAACAATTGACGCCCACACGTGCCGAATCGCCCATGCAGCCCTCCAAGCCTCGCTCAGGCCAGGAACCTGAACTGTGCCTCAACCAATCCGTGATAATACCCTTTGCTATCCATGAGCAACGCGTGATTGCCGCGCTCCACAATCTTGCCGCCTTGGAATACCAAGATTTGATCCGCCTCGCGGATGGTGGACAGACGGTGAGCGACAACAAATGACGTGCGTCCCTCCAGAAGCTTCTGCAGTCCGAGTTGGATGAAGTGCTCCGTGTGCGTATCAATGCTTGCCGTAGCTTCATCAAGAATCAACACTTGAGGATCCGCAAGAATGGCCCTCGCGAACGAAATCAACTGCCGCTGACCCATGGACAGCCGCGATCCCCGTTCGCGAACCTCAGTATGATAGCCGTCCTCCAGTTCGCGAATGAAAGCGTCCGCGTAAACGGCGCGCGCCGCGTCCATGACTTCCTCATCGGTCGCATCGGGGCGTCCATAACGGATGTTGTCCATGATGGTGCCCGAGAAGATGAACGTGTCCTGCATCACGATGCCAACTTGAGACCGCAGGGACTGCAGCGTCACATGGTTGATGTCGACACCATCGATGAGAATCCTGCCTTCTGTGGGCTCGTAGAACCGCGCCAGCAGGTTCATCACCGTGCTCTTACCGGCCCCCGTATGCCCCACGAGCGCGACGGTTTCCCCTGGGGACACGCGGAAGCTGACCCCGTCCAACGCCTTTCGGCTCGCATCGTAGCGAAACGTCACATTTTCAAACTCGACGCTGCCCTCTATGGGCGGCAGTTCGGTCGCATCCCCGCTGTCGCGGACCGCAGGCTCCGTGTCGAGGTATTGGAAGATTCGCTCGGAGGACGCCATGGCGACCAGAAGCGTATTGTACACTTGACCCAATTGCGAAATAGGCGTCCAAAAGTTGCCCAGGTAATTCAGAAAAGCAACGAGGAGACCAACGGTGATGTCGGCGGCACCGCTGTGGAGAAGATATACGCCGTAGCCGAGCAACAGGACGGTTCCGATGGTCCCCGTGAAGTCCACCATCGGGCCAAACATGCCGGAGCGCCTCGTCGCGATACGAAACTGATGAATGTAATCCGCGTTCATCCGTTGGAAAAACTTCTGATTTTCCTCCTGACGAACGTACGCCTCGGTCACGCGCATTCCCTGGATGCCTTCGGCCAAGTGCGCGTTCAGCCGCGATAACCGCAACCGCACCATTTGCCATCCTAGGCGAATCAGCTTTCGCAACTTGGTGGACAGGATGAACATGATGGGCACGATGATCATGCTCACCACCGCCAAGCGCGCGTTCCAACTGAACATGATGACGACAATGCCAATCAGTTGGATCATGTTCGTGATGCTGTTGATGACGCCGTTTGTGAATAGATCCTGCAGAGAGTTCACGTCGTTCATGATACGGACCAGGACGGAGCCGGCAGGGCGCTGATCGAAGAAGTCAAACGAGAGCCCCTGCACGTGCTCAAACAATTGTTTACGAAGCGTCAAAATGACTTTCTGCCCAAGCAAATTGGTGAAGTAAATGCTGTAGCGCGTCGCGAAGAACTTGGCGATGTACAGAATGAGCGGAATGGATGCAAAGATCAGCACCTTATGCAGGCTTTTCCCCTCAGTCGCCAGGTTAATCGTCGTGCCGATGACCGCCGGGGCAATCAGCGCGACGGCAACTCCGCCGAGGGTGCTGACCAGTGCGCCCACAATGACCTTGGGGTAGTACCTCATGTATTTAAGCAGGCGCAGCATCTGGCGCATCTGAAACGGTTTCTCGAGGGCCTCGTCGTCTTTGTAGACGAACGGCGAGCGCAATTCGGCGTCATCCTTAATCTTGCTCATTGGAAATTTGACACCTCCCCGGCCTGTTGGAAATCGTCGGACTCCGAAGGGCGTTCGAATCGGTCGTGGTCTTGAAACTGCATGTCGAATATCTCACGGTAGAGTCCCCCGCCGCGAAGCAGCTCTTCATGCGTCCCGCGCTCCACAACGCGTCCTTCATCCATCACCAAAATGATGTCGGCCCGCTTGAGAGACGAGATCCGGTGCGCAATGATAAAGGTGGTTCTCCCCTTCATCACCTGCTCAAGGGCTTGTTGAATCTCGTACTCGGTCTCCATATCGACGGCGCTCGTCGCATCGTCGAGAATGAGAATGGACGGATCCGACAGAATCGCTCGCGCCAACGCAATCCTCTGCTTTTGACCGCCCGAAAGACCGAGCCCGCGCTCACCGACGATGGTGTGATACCCCTCCGGAAGGCTGTCGATGAATTCCGCAGCATCGGCCATCCTGGCTGCGCGCTCCACGTCTTCCACGCTCGCATCGGGATGCCCATACGCGATGTTGGCGAAAATCGTGCTCGAGAACAGGAACGTCTCCTGGAAGACGAAAGCCACCCTTCGTCTCAGAGCATCAAGATTCCACTCTCGAACGTCCGTGCCATCGACGGAGACCGACCCCGAGGTCACATCGTAGTATCGCCCGATGAGGCTGACGAGGCTCGTTTTCCCAGACCCGGTCTTGCCCAATATTGCGATGGTCTGCCCGGGCTGCGCTTCAAAGTCAATGCCCCGGAGCGCGGCCGAGGATCCGTACATCAAATCGACGTTGTGGAACACCACGTGTCCCTGGACGTCGTCCTTGCGACCATTTGGCAGCGATTCCACGGCGTTGTCTGTATCAAGGATTTCGAGCAGGCGTTCGCCGGCGGCCACGGACTGTGTGTACATGTTCAGTTGATAGCCCAACTGAAACATCGGCGCGGTGATGAACCACATCGTGCTTAAGAACGCGGCCCAGTTTCCTGGAGACATATGGTGCGTGAACACGAGCCATCCGCCGAAAATGACCGCGATTGCCGCTTCGAGATTTCCAACAAGTTCCATGTACGGGAAGAAGGTCTTCCATAGGCTCATGGTCTTAAGGTTGTGTGAATAGTACTCGGTGTTATTCTCCGTGAACTTGTCGACCTCGTAGGGCTCGCGGGCGAAGGACTTCACGGTGCGCACGCCCATGATATTCTCTTGCACCTTCGTGTTTAGGCGCCCCAAGCTCTTTCGCACGCCCTTATACGCGGGCCACAAGAGACCGTCAAACTTCACCGCGATGAATCCTAGAACGGGAAGCAGAACCAGCATGGCGAGCGTCAGCCACACGTTGAGCGAGAACATGAGCCCCAAACCGAAGGCGAGCAACAAGACGAAGTTGACCATACCGTTGAACCCGAACGCGAGGAACTGGCGAAACGCGTCGAGGTCCGCAGTCATCCTGGACATCAAGTCCCCGGTGTGCACGTTATCGTAATACGTATACGACTGGCGGTTGAGCTTGCGGTACAATTCGTTTCGCAGGTCATATACTGCCTTCAGGCCAAACAACTGTCCCGTGTACTGCTGTCCAAAGTTCACCAAACTCTTCACAAGCGCAGCGGCGATGATGATGATTAAGTACGGAATGACGAGTCCGTATTCGTGCGAAAGGATGACTTTGTTGATGACTAGGCTAAGTACCTTCGGATACACTAGTCCAAGCGCCGTGGTCATGGCGAGCATCGTGATGCTCCAGACCATGAGTTTCAAATATGGCCGATAGAATGAGCTTAATCGTCGGAACACGTCCACTCGCTATACCTCCCTACCCTCGACAATGACTGTATTCCTTTTCAAGCGACGTTGAGGCCCCGCATTTAACGGAAATGCGGTGCTGATATTAGAGACCCCCTCCAACTTCTAGGTTGATAATCGTCAGGGACATGCGCACAATGGTGCAATCTCCACTTTGCGGATCTGCTTCCTCCTCTGTGGGTGAAAACGTACTCTGTCGATATTACTTCCTCATGCAGCATAATCCACCCTACATAGTTGCTGTTTCTTATGACAATCTTGCTCTAGATGGTTTATAACAGAATTAGTGGATTGCGACGCTGATGAATCCGCAAAGAAGGACGGAGAGAAGTGTCTCGCTTCCATCCGTCTCGCTCGATTGTAGTTGCACAAAAGGGGTGATACGCCGTGTTTGAACAGAAACACTTCTATTATTCGTTCGCTCATACACCAACCGATCACGCGCGTCGTCACTGGTTGCACATTCACTCGGTGGGTTGGGTCGCCTGTCGCAGCGATTATGATGTTGAAAGGCGCGCCTTTTACGGATACCAACTGCTATATGTAATTCGTGGTAAAGGCCACATTCACCTGCACGAGTCGGACGAGGGAGAGTTCGTTGCAGAGGCGGGTGATGTCGTGTTGCTCAACCTCACGGACGGACACCGCTACTTCGCCGATAATCGGGACCCTTGGGAATTCATCTGGGTCCATTTCGGAGGAGTCTCTGCCATCGAGTATTACCGTCAATTGGAGGCCGGCCGGACCCCCATCACCCACACGGGACGATCCAGTCAAAACAAGGGATCCGAGTCTCGCCTCTTCAAGCGAGTGTTTGATTTGTTCCGGGCGCCGGACGCCCCCAAACTCGCCATCGATGCCAAGGCGCATTCCTTGGTGACAAGGATCTTATCCGACTTAATTGTTATTCGCGTGGAAGCCCAGATGACGACCTCCCCGCTCCCGACCGCAAGCGATAGTCCGGACGCCATCCGAAGGGGCATTCAGTACATCGAGCGCTGCTATATGCATCCGCTCACGTTGCAGGAGATTGCCCATCACGCCTCGCTCAGTCCGTACCATTTCGCACGCGAGTTCAAACGAGCGACCGACTATTCCGTCATGGGCTATTTACACGAATTTCGGATGGCGCAGGCCAAGCGGTTGCTCCGGGAGTCCGAACTCAGCATCCGCGAGATTGGAGAGAAAGTGGGATTTCCAGACCAGAGTTACTTCGGCATGCGCTTCAAACAGCACGAGCACATGACACCATCGGACTATAGAAATGAATATCAAGGCGAAGTCGGCCTTCCCGACGAATCGCCCGAGGCGTTGCGCGAGTCCGCATCCGAGACCGAGGAACCCAGCCCTTCCGATTAGTGGATAACAAAGGACTCGGAGGAATACCGGATTTTTATGTTCAACGGGATTGCTGTATATTGAGTACAAACACGAAGGTGTTCAGAACGAACCGCCCTTTGGCATGGATTTGCCAGCGGCGGTTTAAACGACGCCCGATTATTTGTACAAATGTACTGGAAAAGAGGGAGAAATCGTGGCAGATCATCGCGTGATGATTTTAGGAACTGGTCCGTCGGGGTTGACGGCTGCCATTTATGCGGCCCGGGCAAATCTGAACCCGGTAGTCGTGGAGGGAAACGAGCCTGGAGGTCAGCTTACACTCACGACC
>JAJZAV010000202.1 GCA_021799255.1 Bacillota bacterium | reverse complement strand
GAAACAACAGACAACCCGGTATCATCCATATCGCCGGGCTCCAGCGCTGGTACCCGCGTCTTCCAAAGGGATTCAAATTTGGCACCACCTTGCTCGCTAAGATAAGTCGGCCATTTTGAAACTCTTCTGCTCGTGAGTTCCGATCCGTGAACGAGTAAGGTTGGACAGCGGATCGACCGATTCGTTAGGCACTCTGAGAAGAAAGATAAGCCGACGATGCGACCAGATCTGCGGCTATCGTAGTGACCCCAGTCCATCATCGGCTTTTCAACAGTTTTCGAACTCAGGTCTCGTTCGAGTCTAGCGTTTCACTTGTCATCATGAGCCTGAAGGAATCGCGGCGGCTTGGAATTGCTGCGTGGCCAACTTCTGAAGCTCAGCCACGGAATACTGTCCGACCGGTGAGAGTTGAGACTCGTCCCCCGTGAAATTCGCCAACGGGGGAGGATTTTTCGGCATGGCGATGCTCATCCCCGTTTGTGTTCTTCCTTGCCTTACGAATTGGTTCTCCGTTGTCATCCATGGCAAGTTGGAAGACACTCTCTCCGTCGGAAGGCTCCCGACGTAGTTCTCCCACAGCCGGTAGTTCGCGGGTTGCGAGAAGAACGCAAGATACTGAATGGCCAAGTTCACCTGAGGGGCCCAGGTTGGTATGACCCACGTCAAATCGTTCGCGACAAACAACTTATTGTTCTTGACCTTGTTGCTTCCGGGAATGGGGAACCAGCCGAAGTTCAGCTTCGGATTCGCCGTCTTGACCGTCCATCCGTCCCAGGACCCATCCACCAGCATCGCAGCCGATGAGGACGCAGCCCATTGGCCCGGAGCGTTCAACTGGGCCACGCCAGACCAATTGGGCTCAAAATACTTGCTCGCTTGTTGATAGCGTGTCATAATCTTCTTCCACACAGGGGAGTTCCATGATGTCTTCTTGTGCCAGAACGCATTGTCCAACTGGTACTCAAGCTTCGTTGTGTTCGCCCGCGGGAACTGTGCGTTCATGATGGCATTGAACACCATTCCCTCCATGTTGCTTTGACCGGCGACATACAGCGGAGTAATGTTATGCTTTTGAAGCACCGCACACACATGTATGAATTGATTCCACGTCTTAGGGACGGAAAGGTGATACTTCGCAAACATAGTCTTGTTGTAAAATACCCCTGTATTCCCGTATCGGGCCATTTCCGCTCCATAGATTCCACCGTTGATTCCTGCCGCTCCAGCCTGTATTCCCGGAATGAAGTACTTCATAAATGGAAAATGCTTAAGATCCATCAACTGGTGTGTGGATTCTAGGGTTTGTAAAGCGTTGAGAGACTCATTCATGTACGACGGAGGCACAAAATTGCCTGGAGCAAACTGGGCCAAAACATCAACCCGCTTCGACTGGAGCAGGGTATTAAACAACGTGTGCCATGCTCCCTGAGCGGTTGGGGCATATTGCAAATCGATGGTTACTCCCGGGTGCAATTTCTCGAACTTCTGATCAATTAACTGAGTAACCTTAATAGCGGGAGGATTTGTCCACTCCGCAACGACCAATGTGACGTTTTTCTGCGTGTTCGCCAAAGCTGGCACGGCCGTCGCAGCTAACAATGCGGCCGTTGCACCCCCTGCTAAAACCCACCTGCCACGTTTCATTCTGATAAGCCCCCTTAGTTAACTAACTAAGTTTATTATGAAATGAAGTAGAGCTAAAAGTCAAGCGCTTTCAACAAATCATTCTTAAAACTTTCAGTCATGCAATTCGAGCAACTGTTCGAACATCTCCCCTTCCTGGCAGGCGTACAAAATGACGCCGATGCACCAAGCGTGGGAGGTCTCCAAATAGGCGTGTCCCTACGCGGGACGGGGCGCATCACCACGGATGGCGTGCGCCCCATCGTTTTCGTCGAAAGTGAGATTCTTACTGCATACCACCGTCAACGGCGATGATGGCCGATTGACCCGACGCCGGCGTCGCAAAAGCGCTGAGACTCATGCTGCTCCCCGGTGTCGTATAGTTGGACAAATTGATGCTCGTGGTGCCATTTGGAAGAACCGAGACAACTGGATTGCTTCCAGTGGGAGTTACGCTGGCCTTCGCCGAGTTATCTGCGACCAGCGTTAACGACGTCCCGTTGGAAAGGGCAATCGTAATCTTTGGCAATCCTTGATTGTCGACTACCAGAGTGGCTCCTTGAGAATTGGGCGAGAAGGTGGCGGTGGCGGTTGGCGTACTGCTGTTCAGTCGAACCGCTGCCAATCCGGCACCCTTCACCAACGTGAACGTTGGAAAGTCGCTAGGATTCCATCCATTGCCGATGCCGGGGGCCAGCCAAATCCAGCCGAGGCGACCATTTCCGTTGTTGTCGTTGACCAGGAAGTTGAACCCGAACGCGTGCCCGCTCGCCGGGGTCAGGCCCTGCAGGTCAGACAACGGAATTGCAGCCTCATACCACATATCCCCTCCGCTCGGTCCCGGAACAACCCTCAGCTTAACATCCGAACGTAAACCGGGGTGTGGACCTTGGAATTCGTACACCTGTGGCCCAGCCGGCGTCGACGCGAGTCCGAAATTCACATCTCCACCGTTCGCGTTGAACGACGTGGTCTTAAGGTTTTGCGGGTCAAAGAACGCCTGGATACTGTCCCCCTGCCAGGTGTTGAAGCCAGTGTAGGGTTCGTTGAACAGGGTGTCGTTGACTTTTGCCGCGAAGTAAAAATACTTGCTATCCCACATTGTGTACCCCGTAGCCGACTCAACGGAAGGGCTCCAGTTCGGGATCCCTACGTTCTGAGAAGGCAGATCAAGGTACACGGGGACAGCATTTCCCCAATCCTTGAACGTGCCCGTAAGGTTGGGGGTCCCGTATACGGACTCATAGGCGGAGATTGGTAGAGTCGATGTTACGGTCGAGGTCCCAGTACTTCCGCTGGAATTTCCTCTGCCGTGGTGTGGAGACGACGTGTTACTCTGTGCGGTCGCCGAAACCGCAATCGTATACTGGTTGCTCGCATTGGCCTCGAACTGAGCCAAATGAAATACAGGGGAGATGCTTTCGCCAGGAGCAAGATTGGAAAAGTTGATGGACGGCGTGTAAGTCGCTCCGGTAACGGAAGGATTGTACGTCGCTCCGGTAACCGATGAAGACGTCGCAGCGGAGGCTTTCCAGCCGGCTGGTAAGTTCAGTGTTACCGTCCCGCTTTGTGCCGTGTTAATTTGATTCGTCACCGTGAGATGGATATCTGGCAACGTCGTCGGCATCCCACTCAAATTGCTGATGCTTACTGCGACTGGCGCGATGCCTGTGACCGTGCCGTGTTGAATCACGTTCTCCAAATTCGCAACGCTCATGTTTGACTGAATATAGACCGGAAAACCGGTGAGCGGGACCGACAGGCTACCGTTCGTAACCCCTATGGAATTGCCCACCCAGTCAAACGCCTTGAGGTCACCGGGAGGATGCAGGGACAAAGTGCCCTCTTCGCCGTTCGCCCAAATGGCGACCAACGACTTGGAGCCATTTTGGAACGCGTAAGCCTGAATCGCCGTTCCCATGTTCATCGGATTCGAGGCCCCCACCGACGTAAATCCGTGCAACTCGCTCGCCACTCCTGCGAGGGCCGCATAGCTCGGTTTCGGCATGAGGTCACTCGGAGACCCCGTCAATTCGCCGTAGCCTCCGCCGGGATCTGTTCCCGGGTAAAACCACGAAAACATAAAGAACTTGTCTAAGCCCGCCGCGAGGCTCTGGATTTCAGCTTGGGCTAAATACTGAGCTTGCTGTTGTGGGGTAACGCTTTGAGTCGTCCATCCGCTCTCCGTCATCCAAAGAGGGGCGTTGGGCATCCCGCTTTGCGCAAGAAATTGCTTCCAATTCTGAACCCCACCGAAGAATAGAGACTCTGGAGGAGCAACAGGTCCGGGATAATCGTGAATCGAAATCCCCGTGAAACTCTGGGTTCCCGCACCACTCAACAACACACTTCGTTGCCACCCGTATGCGAGAATCGTGGCGGAAGGATCCACGGCTTTGATGGCCGCACTCGCCGATTTCACGAGTTCAGCGTACTGCGCGGGGTTCTGGGACAGCCAGAAATTTCTCGTGGAGGGCTCGTTCCAGACCTCCCAGGCGGTGATGCCGTAGTTCTTCCAGCCCATCTGCTGGGCCAGAGTCCCCCCTGGCATGTAGCGTTTGACCACCGCTTGCACGTATTGATCGTAGTCCTGGAGGGCGGTGGTAAAACTCACTTGAGGTTTCGCGCCGAAGGGATTCGCGTAATTGCCCCAATAATCCAACAGACCCAGGAGATTCATCTTCGTTTGGTGAGCCGCTTCCACCAATCCGTCGTCTTGGTTCCACGTATAGACCCCCGGACTTGGTTCTACGAAGTTCCATCGGAACTCCGTACGAGCCCACTGAATGCCCTGTTCCTTGAGGAGGCTGTACACGTTGGTCCACTGCGCTTGCATGGCTGGAGTGATCACTCCATTTTCGTTGCCGGGACCATTGATTCCGAATCGGGACGACGGCGCTGTCACACCGAGATTGTTCGCTTGAGGAATCAGCGCCATGCTTCCCGTTGTCAAACCAACGACCTGTCCAATCGGTGAAGTCCCAGACGCATTCGGGGCTGCAGGCTGATTGGTCAAGCTGAACGACGTCTTGTAATACCCGTACTGATGGACAGGGAGGGCCACCTGCACGTTTGCGGTTCCATTGCCTGGCACATCCACAGGCACTTGCCCCTGTGCAACCGTGGATCCGTTGATTCCCGCGACTTGGTAGTTCACGTAGTAGGTTCCCGACTCGTCGGTCGCATTCGACTGAACGCTGGCTTCGTACGTTGCGGGGGTTTGTCCAGAAAACACGGCTCCAGGTTGAGTGGGAGTGACGGTCAGTATCGGGGGAGCGTTGTAAACCGCGAAATTGTGAAATGAAACATCCGCGTTGGCCGCGGCAACTCCAACCGTCGTGAAATTACCCGTCGATTTAAACACGGCCGCCAAGGTCCACTGGCTCGGTTCGGGAGAACCGGTGGGCCATACCTTGCCGCCGACCCAATTGCCGTCAATCACCATCATCATTTGATAGGATTGACCGGAAGCCACTTGAAACGGGATACTCGCCGGATAGTTCACGTTTTGGTTGATAAACTCCAACGTCTGTTTGTTCAACAGAAAATCCCACTGTGAAGTCCCAGTCCCGGGCGCGCTCCCCCTCCCGAATAGACCTATCCGGAAGTATTGATTCGGATCCACCTTGTTGATGGTAAAGGAAGTGGTGAGCATGACGTTTTCTGGCATCTTCGGCACACCGGCAATTTGATTCGGCAACGATCCGCTATCGCCGTAATCCGTTGCAACCAACGATCCCCCTGAGATTTGCCAATTTCCACCCGGGCTTAACCCATTGTTCGGAACGAAGGGACTCATCGTGGACGATGAAAAGTCACCCGAGAAAATCGGCGTACTCGGATACAACGTCGCACCCGTGCTGCTCGTGTCTGCATGCACCGTAAGCACAGGCACTCCGAACGTGGCCAAACACAGCGCGAGTAGACCATTCCTTACGGTTCGAAAACTGAACACGTCATTCACCTCGAGTCTTGGGCTTCATGATTCCGGTTACCTATAGAAAGTTCGTAATCATCTGACGAATGAAGACAACGCATGGACTGGTGGATCCACCTTCATCCCTCCTATCCTTCGCTTTGTCAACTAAACGCCCCCGAAGCGGCGCTAGATGCCGGTACGTGAGATCACTCAAACAATTCATCGGGCAAAACGCTGCGTTGACCCGACGGCCGCACAGGAGCAGGAACAATCTCGCCAACGACTTCACCCGCGGCTTTCATGTGGAACAGGAGGCGTTCGCGTAAATGGTTCGCCAGAGGCCGGTGGGACTCCAATTCAATGAGATTCGTCAATTCATAGGGATCCGCCATGAGGTCGTATAAGCAATCCTCTTCGTAGACGGGCGCATAGGGTTGCCTTCGGGGAACTTCATCGGGCGCCTTGACGGCGTACTTCCAACGTCCGGTTCGGATGGCGCGCCCAATCTGAGATTCGCTCACCTGGATGAACGCTTCGTTCATGCCTTCCACAGGATCTCCTCGCAACGCGGGCATCACGGACTTGCCCTGCATGGCCGTTGGCACGGCAATGCCTGCAGCGTCGAGCAGGGTAGGCGCCACATCGACGAGGCTGACGAGTCCTCGGACCCGTCCCCCGCCGTTAAACCCAGGCCCGATGGCCGCTCCGGGTACTCGAATGGAACTCTCGTGACAAGACCGCTTGTACTCGTCGTTGCGAGTCTTGAAATGACAACCGTGGTCCGACGTAATCAAAACAATAGTATCCTGTGCCATGTCCAAGCTCTTCAGAGCGTCTAGCAGCCGGCCCAAGGCCTCATCGAGGCGCTTCACCATGCCCCAGTATCCGCCCAATTGCTGATGAGCGTTGCCACCGAGCGCTGCCAAGTCCGGCGGAACGTATCCACCGTGGTACCGCTGTGCATATCCGTCGGGAGCCGGAAAATCGTCACGATGATTTTGATGATGGGGCTCCAAAAAGGAGAGGCAAAGGAAAAATGGTTTGTCCTCAGCCGAACTTGCGTGAATGTAGCGAATGGCCGCGTCGGTTAGCGCATCAACGCGGTATCCAGGCAAACGAACCGGTTCCTCGTTTTCGTCAAAGAGTACCGTCCTATACGCATCGGAACTAAACTCCAGCGTGTTTGATGCCAGCCAATGACGGTATCCCCCGCGCATGGACGGGGGTACGGCTTGCTTATCCGCCAAATGCCACTTCCCTATGTATGCGGTATCATAATTCGCCTCAGAAAAATAGTGCGCTAACGTCTTCTCGTTCTCTGGCAGAGGGATCCCATTGCGATAGCATCCTGTTGCCGTCGCGTATTTACCGGTCTGTAAGCAAGAGCGAGCGGGACCACACACCGGCTGGCACGTAAACATCTGACTAAAGTGGGTTCCTTCGGAGGCAACTCTGTCAAAGTTCGGCGTCAGTCCTAAGGGATTGCCGTGAACGCCCGCTGAGTCGAATCGCTGTTGGTCCGTGAGAAAAACAATCACATTCGGTTGCTTGTGTTCTCCATTCAAGCGCGGACTCGTCTCCTCTGATTCCGTCATTGTGCGAAGGTTCGCACTGTCCCCCGTCCTAGAAAGGCTGCGGCTGTGGCTGTGCGCACCTGCATTACCGACACAGCCGCGGTCTCAAGGGTTACCTTCTCGTCCAACTAAAACTTGGTGGTTGGAATACTATAGGAATGGAGCAATTGTTCTAGTTCCATGCTCACACTTCCATAAGCGAGCGCGTAATGGGGTTCGAAGCCCTCCTGAATGACCCGGGAAACGCGGTCAAACACGCTTGTTTCTCCGTCTAACCGTACCGTTGCCGAAGTCCCACGGAAGCGCTGAGGAACGTCCAGGACCTCTCCTTCGCCGACGAGTGCCCGAACCGAA
>JAJZAV010000201.1 GCA_021799255.1 Bacillota bacterium | reverse complement strand
GTACTTCCCTCACAACGCCGTCGTGGTCTTCGGAAAGCAATACGCGGAGGATGGAATCGATCGCGCTTTCGATCACCTGGATCGCGACAGAAACTACCGCCGCAACGAGTTGCTTCTCGTCTCGACACGCACGGCGCGAGAAGTGTTGCAGTCCCCGTTTGAGACGCAAAAGCTGAGTGCCCTTGGTTTGCGTCAATTGATCAACCAACTTCAGCATCACTCTGAGGCGATTCGTACCGAACAGTTGGTGGTGTTTCGCCAGTATTTTGAACCGTCTCATAGCCCTTTACTTTGCGCCGTCGATATGAGTAAAGTGAATACGCCTTTCATTGCAGGAATGGGATTATTTAATAAGGGAAAACTTTCGTTAGTCCTTCCGTTTCCGTCTGCGAACGGCCTCTTGTGGATGCTGGGGAACACGCATCAAATAACGCTGACGCTTCCGAATCAAGGGGACAACAGCCTAGAACAGCAGAACTCGATTCGACTGCTCAGTACCCATCGGGTGATCAACTTCCAGAGAACCGGCAGCGATTTCGTGGCCAACATCGACGTTTCAGCTCGAGCCGAAATCAACCACTACTCGGAAAGTAAGAACATCACTCCAGAAGTGATTGCTTCGCTGGAGGCACAAACGGAGGATCTGATGCAGGGCGAAATGAAGGACGCATTCCGGCAGATGCAGGAGAAGGACGTCGACGGCGCCCAACTGGCCAGTGAACTATTTCGCGAAGCACCACAAACGTGGAAGCAAATCGCGCCCCAATGGTCGGACATCTATCCGAAACTGAAGGTAAACACGAATGTCCGTGTTCACATTCTCCGATCCGGTTTGTCCGGCCGACCGCCCACCAGCAGCGATACGGTGAACGGATCCTTACCGCCACTGGAGTGAGAACTCGTGCTAATTGCGGTTACGATTTGGCTCGCAATATCCATCATCATCTGGCTGTTCGCGAAACCAAAAATCGAGGTATCGGGCACAGTAGCAAGTGTTTCCCTGTGGGCAATCTCATTCGCATTATGCGCGGCCGTTGACTTTGATTGGTGGGGCACAATGGATCCCTTGGGATGGCTAAACGCGATGTTTGCAGGCCCCACAGAGTGGATTCTTGGGAAGGTGTAGTGGGTCTGATGACATTTCAAATCTCCCGAATTCAGATGATGATCCTGATGTTTTGGGTGGTGATGGGAACCGGGGTGCTGACGATGCCCCTCGCCATCGCCCATTTCACCATCCGCGACGGCTGGATTGCGGCCCTGTTGTTCTTCGGTGGCAGTACGTTCGCGGCGGCCATCTGTTGGCTGTATGCGAAGGCGTACCCAAAGACCAGCCTAAGCGACGCCTTGGTTCAGTCGCTCGGCCCGTATTTTGGCCCTGTCGTCGTCCTATGGTTCGTCGTTTGGCTGGCCATTCACACGGCTCTCGTCTCGAGGCAACTGTTGGTTTTCGCCGAGATTACGATTTTGCCCCAAACTCCCCTGCCCGTGATTGCGTTCGCCTTCTTCCTGCCCGTGACGTACGGGGTATCTCTCGGGCTTGAGGTCATCGTCCGATTCGGGGAATTCATCACACCCATCGCGCTTCCGGTAAGCTTGCTGTTGACCGTGCTCACGATTCCCAACATGCACGTACATCTACTGCAACCCATCCTCGCGGACGGATGGACTCCCGTTCTTCAGGCGGCCCTTCAACCGGCGGTCGCCTTCGCGTTCCAACTGATCCTCGTCTTGCAAATCCTGCCGCACCTGCGCCACCCCGAAACCGTCGGTCGGGACATTTTTGTCGTGGGCGCAATTTCTACGATGGCTCTGCTCGCGAGTGAGGTCGTGATTATCACCATCCTCGGCGGATCCGCGAACTACCTGCAGTACCCAATCCTCGAGGCTGTGCGAGGGATCCAAATCGGACGTTTCATTCAACGCCTTGACACCCTCTACGTCATGGGTATTGTTGCCGTCATCTTCCTGAAGGTCGGCTTGTTGCAATACCTGTTCGTATCGTCGTTAAAGTCCGTCCTGCGCCTCCAGTCACTCACGGGAATCCTCATGCCTGCGTCGGCCGTGACGGGTGCCGCAACCATCTTCCTATGGCGCGATACGGTGTCCCTGTCGCATTACATGATCTCGATAACTCCCGCCTATTTCGCCTTCACCTTGGGAGGGCTCCCGCTCTTGGCGGCCGTCGTGAAGCTGATTCGCCCTCAAACGGGTCAGACGGGCCAAAAGAGCGGGTCTAAAAAGGGCGGACTCAGAACAACGTGAGGAACTCGTCCACCGCGATGTTTCCAAAATAATGCTTGAGGTCTACGGAAGACATCGCTTGCCTTAGCTCCTCCATGTCGTATCGTCTGCCAGTAATTTGCCGCTCGACGTTCTCCAAATCCCCCTGGCCGAAGAAGTCCCCGTAGATCTTGCACTCCTCGATGATCCCATCCCTGACGTTCATCTTGATATCAATCGTGCCGATGGGGAATCTCTTCTTACGCTCCACGTTGAACTCGGGTGACTTGCCGAAATTCCAGTCCCAGTTGCGATAGCGCTTGTTCGCAAGGTTTGTAACGTTGGCCCAATCCTCATCCGTCACCGGTTGGAGCGGTACCTTCTGTCCATCAAACAGATAGCGAAGAAGAAGGGACCTGAACTCCATGATGTCCATCTCTTTGTCCATGAACTCACGGATATTGGCAACGCGGCTGCGCACGGACTTAATGCCCTTCGACTCTATTTTTTCCGCACTCACGTGCAGAGCCTTTGTCACCATTTCAAGATCCACATCGAACATCAAGGTGCCGTGGCTGAACATCCGACCCTTCGTCGCGAACTGAGCGTTGCCGGAGATCTTTTTGTCACCCACCTGGATGTCGTTGCGTCCCGAGAGTTCTGCATCAACCCCGAGCGCCTTCAGTGCGGCGACGACTGGCTGGGTAAATCGCTGAAAGTTGCGAAACGCGTCGGCGTCGTTTTTTGTAATGAAGCTAAAGTTAAGATTGCCGGTATCGTGGAAAACCGCACCGCCGCCGGACAATCGCCTCACAACTTGGATGCCGTGCTGATTGACGTACTCGAGGTTGACCTCCTCGAAGGTGTTCTGATTCTTGCCGATGATGATGGAGGGATTGTTGATGTAGAACAAGAGGTACGTCTCGTCGGGATCGAACGCAGTTAACGAATACTCCTCAAGAGCGAGGTTCTGCGTCGGATCGTTCGAATTCCCGTTGTCGATGAAAAGCATGATGAGTTCCTCCTTCAAATGCCCGCCACCGGACATTGTGCGCTGACGAGATTATCGCAGGAAACGGTAGCCCGCCGCAAATCCCAGCCGAGATGCCCATCGTAACCCTAGGCTGCCCGGCGTAGCCTCCAACCTGGATCATGAATCCACGATTTATATCTTATGGTAACTCCCGCCGTTGAATCGCCGTGTGAGCTAGGTCACTACGACGGCTATCGCGCTCACGTACCATCCAAGGTATACCGAACGCAATAATCGGATCAGAAATCACGGTTTGGAGGAATTCATGATGCGGGTTGTGGATTTGGACGTTCGCACCATCCTGAAAGCGAAGGGGAACCCGTTCAAGCTGATATCGCAAACGGTGGACGGGCTGAAGGAGGACCAGTTGCTTCAACTGCACACGCCGTTCGCTCCGACACCCCTGTATCGTGCGCTGGGAAGAAGAGGGTTCACGCACGCGACCATCCAGTTGAAGCGAACCCACTTCGTCACCCAGTTCTACTCGGCGGCGCTCGGCGAAAACTGGTTCTTCGTCGATGAAGGAGACACGGATTTATCACGCGCCGTCCGTGATGCGTGCGAAAAATCCGCTGGCGGCGATCCTTCGCTCGTCATCGCTCCGCTCCCGATGTGACCATGGGGCTCGGCTGATGGCAAACCATGGACTACGAACGCCCCCTCTTCGGTCTCTACAGTCAAATGGCGTGAACTCTGCAGGACCATCACAGTCCTGAGAATTCACGCCATTCCTTTGTGTTGCATGGTGAGCCATCCGCGACTCGAACGCGGGACACCCTGATTAAAAGTCAGGTGCTCTGCCAACTGAGCTAATGGCTCATGTCTAAGCGACGCATACCAATATAACATATGGAGCGCGATTGGCGCAAACACTTTGTTGGACGGACAGTTTGCAACGTTTGTTCCGCAGGGCTTCCGCTATGTGTGCTTGCCTGTAACAGCTATAACGCACGAGGGCACCCCTGCGAAGAGGGTGCCCTCGGCCCACAAAACAAGAACCCGCATCTGCAACCGAAACGTCAACGCTTGCTCTTAAGCTATCAGCGGAACGTGGCCAGAATCTCCTCGTACCCCTCTTCCGAAATGGAGAGATCCTCTTCGACGAGAGGCGTCTCCGGGAATCCAGGTAACGTGGACTCGAAACTCGCGCGCTCCGGATCCTCGTAGATCAAGCCAACGACGATATTGTTCGCCTCGGCGACGCGCCGCATCGCCAGGATCCTATCGTGCGCGTCGTACGACTCGTCTTCGTCCAGGTTCACCAGATGAGACTTGTAGAAGTCGTACGTGTTTACCTTGTTGAAGGTGACGCAAGGGCTGAACACGTTCACGAATGAGAATCCCTTGTGCTGGATGGCCTTCTCAATCAAGGAGGTGAGCTGCTTGATGTTACCGGAGAAACCCTGGGCGATGAATCCGCAGTTCTGCGCCAGCGCGAGTTGAACCGGAGCGATGGGTTGCTCCACGGCCCCCTTCGGCGACGTCTTTGTCTTCATGCCCACTTCCGTGGTGGGTGACGCCTGGCCCGTCGTCAGACCGTAGATATGGTTATCCATCACGATATACGTGATGTCGATGTTCCGGCGCATCGCGTGGATGAAGTGGCCCATGCCGATACCAAAGCCGTCGCCATCACCGCCGGCCGCAAACACCGTCAACTTGTCGTTGGCCAACTTGATGGCTTGGGCGTTCGGCAGAGACCTCCCGTGCAGGGCGTGCAATCCATAGCCGCCCATATGCTGCGACATCTTCCCGGAGCAGCCGATGCCGGACGCGACAGCCACGTTCTCGGGCTCGATTCCAAGGTTGACACAAGCCTTCTGCATGGCGTTCAGTACTCCGAAGTCACCACAACCTGGACACCAGGTCGGTTTTTCCGTCTTGAAATCTTGTATGGTTGCCATCAGCTATGCACCCCCACTTTGAATGTTTTCTTGGCGGCGGAGACAATCTCGGACAAACCAATCGGATCGCCGTCATATTTGAGGCACTTCTCAAGCACCCCATGATATCCGGCCGACTTGTGAATCAGTTCGGTCAATTGACCGGTCGTGTTCAATTCTACGACCAGCCCCTGTGTGACCGACTCCATGGCGGCATGGAACTCGGTCTCCGGGAACGGGAACACGCGCGAGAAGTGGATGTGCTTCACCTTGATTCCTTGCTCTTCCAGTTCCTCCCGCGCCTCTTCGAGCACGCCCCACGTGCTGCCAAAGCCGATGAGCGCGAGCGGTGCGTCCGAATCGCCGTCCACAGACACGCCCGTGAAGTGTTGGAAATTGGCCAGCTTGCGCTGACGTTTCGCGACCTGAGAGGTTCTCGTCTCGAGGTCTTCCACCTCAATCCCGATTCCATTGTGCTCGTTGCCGAGCGCGACGTACCGTCCATTCTTTTGGCCGGGTATCGATCTCGGTGAGATCCCGTCCTTCACCTCAGGATTATAGCGGTGGTATTCGTACACGCCGAGGTCCTTCAACTCTTGCTCCGTGATGAGCTTCCCGCGGCGGTGCTCGACGGCTGCAACCGGGAACTTGTCGATGGACTGATACGACATCCCCATGTACAAATCCGTCAACACGATGACTGGGCACTGATACGTCTCGGCGAGGTTAAAGGCCTCGGCCGTAAGCAAGAAGCACTCTTCCACCGTCTTCGGAGTGAGGACAATCCGCTGGATCTCGCCGTGCGTACCGTAAATGGCTTCGTTCAGGTCCGACTGTTCCGTCTTGGTAGGAAGACCCGTGGAAGGACCGCTGCGTTGCACATCGACAATCACGAGCGGCGTTTCGGACATCCCGGCGAGACCAAGCGCCTCCATCATCAACGAGAACCCGGGTCCCGAAGTCGACGTCATTGCGCGCACGCCGGTGAAGTTGGCTCCGATGGCCATGTTCACAGCGGCAATCTCGTCCTCGGCTTGAAGCACTACGCCGCCGTGTTTCGGCAAATGCTCAATCACCCAATACATGATCTCGGTGGCCGGCGTGATGGGGTAGGCCGCGAGGAGACGGCAACCTCCCGCGAGGGCTCCGAAGCCGACCGAACTATTCCCGGAGACGTAGAGGTGATCATCTCCCTCAGCTCGCTCGGGCACGGGCGGTGCCGGGAAGGAAATGTTGAAGTTTTCGTTGAAGTAGGCGTATCCGCGGCGCAGAGCGTCCATGTTGGCGTCGACGACCGCCTGACCTTTCTTTCCAAACTTATCCTGAACTACCGGAATAAAATCATCTGGGTTGAACTTGTTAATGGCGGCGCTTACACCGATGGCGACCATATTCTTCATGATTGGGTTTCCGCACTCTTTCGCAATCTCTGTGAGCGGGACTCCACACAAGTTGACATTGGCGTCGTCCGGTTTCGTTGCCGTGAAGGAAGTCGAGTCGTAAATCACCACTCCGCCGTCGACCATCTCGTGCCAGTTGTAGTCGACGGTGGTTTGATCGAACGCGATGAGGACATGAGTCGTATCTCCGTGATGACGAACAATTCGGTTTGCTGCACGGATCTTGTAGTTGGTGTGTCCACCCTTGATGAGCGACATGAAGTGGCGATAAGAGAACACGTAGTACCCCATCCGGTGAAGAGCAATGGCGTAAATATCACCCGTGCTATCGATACCTTCACCCTGCTTGCCGCCAACCTTCCAGCCTATTTGCTCATGCATCTCTTTCCCTCCTCAAATTTTCACGAATTTTCCCGTGCTCTGCATAGAGGACAGTAGCTCGTGCCACAATAGCGGCATGAGCGAAACCGAAAAACGTTTGGGTCGAGCTTGCCTAGTGATATCCTTTGCCTTGGCAATCACCAGCTTCGCGTCCAAAGGACGCGTGACGAGTGAGGCTACCACGGTGAGGTCGATGGCCGCGAAGTCGGCTTGCGACACCAGCTACCCAACGGTGGCACGCCTTCCCATCGGACTGCGCCAGGTGGGAATATCACGCCAAGTCATCGATCCGACAAACCCTAAACCAATATTATCACAGTTCGACTTAAGTGCATATGACAGCCTTGACAAGACGGGCTCCAGTTTTATTGAAGTGGCCGAAGTCGCATCTACGGCAGACAACAGAAAGGCGAGCGTAGATAGACAGAATTATCAACCAATTCGGACGGTAAACAGTTCTTTGTCCGACACTAGTACAGTTCAGACTAAACAGGAAGGGAAGAAATTGGATCATCGTGGCACTTTGCATGAGGGTGCCGCGCACAAAAGCATGGGACCGCATTCTCCTTTGC
>JAJZAV010000200.1 GCA_021799255.1 Bacillota bacterium | reverse complement strand
GGAATTCCCATAAGGTGAGAACCTGCAAGGGACGAAGTACGCGTTTGTAATCTTGCGGGCGAAGTGGGCACTTTTATGATTCTTGAAGTTCGTCGATGCGAATGACCCGCCTGTGTTGCGTGTGATGCCATTTTTCGTTGCGCCGTGTGAAAAAGGCTTGAACGCTGACTAGTCCCCAGGTCCACAGGAAAAACGGAACAAGAATGAGTCCTACGTACGCCCGCCAATTGACGCGCTCCAAGGCGAGAGCCAACGCCATCTCTAGAAACACCACCAGAGACGCCAATACCCAGACAGGCTCCGGAATGAACTGCTGAACGTGCAGAGAAGAGGTGCCCTCAAATGCGGGAAGATTGAAAACGTACAGCATCGTGGACATCGCGAACACGATGAGGGTTCTCATAGGTTGGAACAAGTAAACCGCCATGTCGAACTTCACAAAACTCCGTTCCCTGATGCTCTCCCTTAAGAGTTGCCCCATGAAGCACCTTGCACAGTTGAAATGCCCCTGCAACCAGCGCAGGCGTTGATGAAAAGAAGCTATCAAGGAGAGCGGTTTTTCGTCATAGACGATTGCATCATGCGCCCATACGGGTACGAAGCCGTTCTGTAGACAGCGAACCCCGAATTCCAAATCCTCCGTCAATCCGCTGCCTTTCCATCCAACGCTGTGGAGCACCGAATAGTCGATGCATAGTCCGGTACCTCCGAGAGCGCACGAAAGGCCAAGACGACTACGGGCATATTGCCACATTCGATTGTCAAACCAGTACGTGATGGCGAGCGAAACCGTGATCCAAGTGTCGAATGGATTCTTGACCCCTAGATATCCTTGGATGACCCTGTGGCCAGAGCATAGCTTGTCATTCATAATCCGGAGAAAGTCATAGTGCACAAGGTTATCGGCATCAAACATGACGATGGCATCGTAGGACGCGCGCTCTACATTCAACTTGTCGAGTATCCATTTAATCGCATGGCCTTTGCCAACGTTTTCGAGATCCTGTCGTTCGTGCACAATAGCCCCGTGGAAACGACCAACATCGGCCGTATGGTCCGTGCAGTTGTCGGCAATTAAGTGGATATCAAACAACTCTTTCGGATAGTGCTGGGATTTTAGGCTCTCGATAAGCGGTCCCACGACGCGTTCCTCATTATGGGCAGGTATGAATACAGCAAACCGCTTGCTGGCTTCGTGGGTGGTTTTTTCCCTGCGCCTCACGATTCCAAAGAGCGATATCGAGAACTGATACAGGGCAATTAGGAGAGTGACGCCTTGGGCGAGCAAATACAAGGTGTCCATCATTCCGTCTATCAAGAGCACACATGACCCCTTCTTTCGCGGATTCAACATGAGCAAAAACCGGCGCACATATTGCGAGTGAATTATTACCAAGTGGGGGACCTGTTATTCCACGCGAAGTGAAACCTGTTTATGGTGATGGCGCACGGCCAATCCTCCCAAGATCCATGCACCAAGCAAAATCAGGGGAGTGCCTTGCAAGAATGTATGTGCAACCCAGGGATTGGAATGAAGGTGCATCACGGTGTCTGCCACGGCAATCAGCCCTGACACAGACAAAAGTGACAGCGCGATGCGCGTCACCAACCATGCCAGGCAGAGGAGGCCGACCAGTGCGATGATTTGCAGAGCCATGTCTTGCCAATGACCAAAACGGTGAGATGATGCACTCTGAGACACAAGAAGGATGAAAATCGTGAACTCAATCCAGGTTTTGCGGTGTACAGGCGGAATACTGATGATCCAAAGCGTGATCATGAAAACCAGCATCAGTACCCCGAATAGGGCTGTGTGGGCCACGAGGGAATCGAACCACGTCCGCATCCAATAAACGCTCATGGCCCATATCAGGAACAGGGCCCATGGCGGATGAACCGCAGACGTTGACCTGGGATGGTTTCGAACGGTTGTTTCCGCGCCTGAGAAAACGAGAAACAAGGACGCGACGAAGAAGTATGACATTGACATTGAGGAATATTCAAAGACGTTCTCAAAATTGTTGTGAATGAAGACGGATAATAGCCCTGTCAGTCCCCCCAAGTAGAGGATTTTGTTACGGTCCACAGCCCTCTTCGCTCGTAGCCACACGTCCCGAATCAGCGCAAGATGCATGGAGAAAAACAGAACAAGCCCTACCATCCCGGTTTCACCAAGCGTTTTCGCGTAATAGTTGTCTGCGTACATACTGAAATGGTGAAACGCCGCCATGGCTCCACCGTACTGTCCCGGGCCGACACCGAACAAGGGATTTTGTTGAAAAGCTTGGTACGCTTGTTCCCACCTTGCGATGCGCCCTCCATGCGTTGAACTTAACCAATATGCGGGTGAAATCAAAGCTTCTATCCGTTGCCTGACGGCCGGAACCCATGCTCCTGCTCCTAATGCGATGGCGGGGATGATGAGAAGTCGTCTTGTGAATAAAGTCGCGACGATGATGACTGCGATGAATGATGAGAGCCAAGCCGCGCGGGAAAAGGTGAACAAAAACGTGAGAACGCATGGAATTGCACCCAGACCGAGCCACCACTTTCCCCGACCGCGGGCATCGTAGATGACCAGTGCCACGATGATGGGGAGCATGAGGGCCATGTATGAGCCCAGTTCATTGCAACTGAGCAGCACGGAAAAGACCCGTGTCCTAAGATGTTCGCCTGGCGCTATCCACCCGGGAGGTACCGGCGTTTTCACGACATACTGGTACACCCCATGCAAGCCGACCACAACGGCGACGGCGGAGATAACCCGAAGCAAGGGTACGACTGCGTCCGGGGTAACAATCAGCGGGAGTAAAAGCCCAAAAACAATGAAGTACACATCGATTCGATACCCTGCGATGGACAGGAAAGGTTGGAAGAAGTTCGACAACACGAGGGCGCATCCATAAGCGAGGAAATACCTTGCAAATTTGAACCACTCCACGGATGCTACACGCCGTGTGCGCGTGCGATACTGATGCATTGCGATGATCGCTAAAGTCAGCAGGGCCACCTTATCCCACAACGAGCCAACGACGGGAGCCAAACGATTCACTTCATAATCTACGATGGGGAAGCCGGCTAAGCTGTAAAGGAGTCCCTTTTTTAATAAGGATCTGTCGGACGATATCATGGATGCGACGCGGGCTTTCAGGTTGTCTACCGTCATCAGGAGGAATCCTTTTCCCGGAAGTTTGTCGGAAGTTTCCCGGAAGTTTCATGGTCTTCAGTGGTGAATACAGGTTCTATTATGGATGGTGGTTCCTTTTTCATTCGGGTTCATTCGCGAATTGATGCGAGAATGCATCGGATGCATGTGCTATCGCGATTGCGGTGACACTGAGGGCGAACAGAGAAGGGGGTTGATATGATGGGCGTACGGATTAGAATGCCTTGGGCGGACTTGATCCTAAAGTTTGTTTTGACCGTCGTGGTTCTGGGTATCGCGAACATGATGTTTACGTTGTACACGTATTTCTGGGAAATCATTATCACCGGGATTGCGGTAGCGATTCTTGGCTTAGTGCTCGATTGGCTCGTGCTTCCCAACATGGGTAGCTTTCCAACCTTATACGTCGATAAGATGGCATATCTCCTCGTCATCAGCCTGCTTTCCCTTGGCTTATCGGATAATACCATCGTGCCGTTCTACGTCGCCGAATTAATCGCGATATTTTTGGCCATCTTTGAGGAATTCATGCATCGAATGGTATTGCCTCAAAACAAACGGAGGCCAGACGGTTACCTGGCCTAATTCTTTTCAACCGGCAGTTCCCACAACCAGCGCGTTCCCAAAACGTAAGACCCCAAAAGCATCTTCAAGGTTTACTTGACACCGGGGAAATTTCGTTCGACGTCCCCTAGGACGATATCGCTGCCGACGGGGACATGGGACGCCCTGTCCGCCGTGTAGCGGTGAAAGTGGTTGATGAGAGTGGGATCGGAACTGATGTAAATTTTGACGTCTGCCGCCGAGTGCTTGACAAGCCAAGCGTATGTGCGTTCCATGATGGACTCAGACGCAGCACTACCACCCGTGTCAAGGCCGACAAACAGGGTGTCGTGCCGACGCAACAGGACGGCATAGTGCACTCCGGGGACATCATGGATCAATTTTGCCGAAAGCTGTGGGAGTGCAACGAAGTCCGTCGGCGTGACTCGGGCCGAGTTCAACCCTGCGTTATTGTTCGTCGGCAGGCTCTTTTGGTCCGCTCTGTCAATATCGGATCGAAGCGTGAAACCACTTAGGCCGCAAAAAGCAAGCAGAGTAAGCGCGGTCATCGGTACGGTACGGCGGTTCAGCCACGTCCATGTCATCGTTCATCATCCTCGTCCTTCGTATGTAGAAAATCCTTATCAACCCCTACGGCGACGGCGTAGAGCAACCATATGAACAGAGCCATGATCCCAAGTTGAAACAACCACCAGACCATATCCCACCAGTTCGGCATTCCCGTGCTGAAGGGGATGTAGAACGGGGCGGTCGGCCAAAAACCCTGATTCATCGGACATCATCTCCAAACGGGTGGTGTAGAACGTCCAACCTCAGACGAGGTCAAGCGTCACGTACAGTGCAAACCAGGCAATCGCGTTGAAGGTCCACATAATCGCCGCCGAATGTGGCCCGAAGGTCGTTTTAGGACCAATCAGACCGGCTGCGGTTCGAAAGACGACTCCGAGCACCACGATGGTTGTGAGAGTGGTGTAAAAAATCGCCACTCCCAAGCACACCACGTAAATCGATCCGAAATGACTCATCACGTCCCAACTATGAATTCGAAGCGGGACGAACAAAGTGACGATGGCAGCGACGCCGAGCAGAGCGCTGACCAAAAACGTCCACTGCAAGGTTCCCGGTTTTCCGGCTCGAATGGCTCCAACCCCTATCCAAGTGAACAAGATGCCCAACGCGAGAAAGATGGTGGGCCACAATCCGCCCAGCCAGCGACTGACGTCTGCAGGGACGTACGATCCCGCCATCATCCACCGGACGTTCATCAGCACAAAGTAGGGGATGGCTTGAGAGATGACGTACAGGGCGTTTCCGAAATTGCCGAGCCGCCATTCGCGATTGGACAATTCCAAAACGGCCCGATGGTGAGTCTCGACGAGGGGCTTGTGGGTCCGGCTCGTCGCCGATTGGATCTCGTGGTCTTCAACGATGGCAAACTCGTCAGCCATCAGGATACCTCCTTCGGTGGTGTCGCCTTCCACACGGGACTGTCGTCCGAATAGTCATAGAACCCCGTCAAGACCTTGGGAGGCGAAACGAAGTTCGTTTCGCCCGGCATCGATGTGGATTGCCACTCGAGCGTTTTGCTGTGCCAAGGGTTGGCATCGGCGGGCTTGCCACGACGCCACATCCACACGATGTGAATCAGATTGAACAAGAACCCAAGGCCTAATAGGAACGCGAACAGGGAAACTTCGAAGTTCATGCCTTGTAGGTATTTTGGATAAACCGGGACCCAGCGGTTCATGCCGCGCAACCCGAGCAGCAAGAACTGGCCAAAGGCGCCGTTGAAGGCGACGAATACCCAAATTGCGCCAAGTCGACCCAACGCTTCGTTGTACATCCTTCCGGAGAATCGCGGCAGCCAGTAGTACCCGGCCGCCATGAAGGAGAACACCATGGCGCCGATGATGGTGTAGTGAAAGTGGCCGACGACGAAGAACGTGTCGTGGGTTTGCAGATTGATGACGGGGTCCGCAAGCATCACGCCCGTGACGCCGCCAATCAGAAAGTTGAACATGCTCATGAACACCAGTAACGTGGGCGTCGTGAGGCGAAGCTTCGACTTCCATACCGTCCCGAGAGACACAAGGAAGGCGAACCCCGTCGGGATGGAAATCATTTCGGTGAAGAAGGAAAACGGAAGCATCTGGTCGTTGCGCATGTTCGTAAACATGTGGTGGGCCCAAACCAATCCGCTGAACATCATGACGAATACGAGGCCAAGGATGCCCCATGCTCTCGCGAAAAGCGTCTTTTGTCCCATGACCGGTAGAATCTCTTGCCACAGGGCGAAGGCCGGCACGACGACGATGTACACTTCTGGATGCCCGAACAGCCAAAATACCTCCATATACGTGAGCGGCGTGCCGATTTGCGCGAACATGGGAAGCGGCACGATATTGCTGACCAGAGCCAAGACGAATGTCATTTGAATCTCCGGGAGCCAGATGATGTTCAACAGGCTGGCCGCAAGGATACCCCACGCGTACATGGGAATCCGATTCCAGGTAAGTCCCTTTGCTCTTTGAAACAGAATGGTCGCGGTAAGGTTGATGGAAACCAGGAGAGACGACGTGGTCATGGCGAACACACCGAGGTAGTAAAACACAATCCCGTTCGGATCCTGTTGTGCCAAAGGGGCGTAACCGCGCCATCCAGTCGTCCAGGTTCCGAGCATGGGACTGAGGGCCACGGTAATAATTCCGACGGGCAGCAGCCATTGACTGATGGCAGAAACTCGTGGGAAAGCCGACGAGTTTGAGCCAATCATGAGTGGAATGAGGAAGTTTCCGAATCCGCCAACCAGCATCACCGTGCCAAAGGAAAACATCATGATGGTGCCGTGAATTCCGACGGTAGAGAGATACGCGTTGGGAGTGGGGAAAGCCCACAGTCCCGCGTTCATCAGTTCCAGTCGCATCCACATCGCCGCAAAGCCGGCGATGAAAAATCCAGACACGGAACTAACCATGTACTGCATTCCTATGACCTTGTGGTCTAAGCTCATCATGAAGTAGCGGCGCCAATCGTTGGGGACTTCCCATTCGACAGGGTACCCAAAGTAGGGTTTGACGACGAGCTCCCATGCACCAACGCCGAGCAACCAACCGCAAGTCGCGCCAGCCCAACCGAACGTGACGGATAGTTTCGTAACGTACGGGGCGAAGGGAGTTCTGTCGAGCACCTCGCTGACGAGGGTGTTCAAGATGAAAAATCCGATGGCGGCCCAGAGCAAGCCCCTCACTACGGGAGGCATGATGCGCCGTCCCCTTCGCAGGAATTGCGCATCGCTCGGTTGTGCAAAAGTGGAACTCATAGGAATCTCCTTTCATCCGGTATTTGTTCTCTGACAATGGACGCGTGAGCGTTCGTTATGGTATCAACTCGACTGCGCTTGCCGCTGCTGGTTCAACCACGTCTGAAAATCCTGCGCCGATACAATATGTACTGGAGCCTCCATGAACGGGTGCCCTGGGCCGCAAACTTCCGTGCACTGGACGCGCACCATGGGATTCACGTTGTACGAAGTGATTTTGTCGGTGTGGACGTACATGTAGCGCGTCTCACCCGGAATGACGTCCTGCTTCAGACCGAACGCCGGGATCCAAAAACCATGGATGACGCCGATGTACGGAAGGTATGTGTGGAACGGATCGTAAGATCGGAGCACGAATTTGATGTTGCGGTCGACCGGAAGATACAGGATGCTGTTCCCATTGGCATCCGCTGCGTTCGCGACTCCGTACTGTGGGTAACTGAAGAACCACTGCCACTGTCG
>JAJZAV010000199.1 GCA_021799255.1 Bacillota bacterium | reverse complement strand
AGGATGAGCACGATGTTGACCCAAATCAGGGCGTCTCCAAGCCCGACAAAACCCCGGCTGATCAGAAGAACGTGAAAGTTCGGCGAGATGGAAAACAGAATCGTACCGAACCCATCTAGAGCCATCCCAGCAACCAACAGCCTGGCAGGACCCATTCCGTCCGCCATGACGCCAACCGGGATTTGCAGGATCATGTACAGCAAGTATTGGATACTTGAGATAAGGCCGAGTTCGGCGGCACTTACGTGGAACTCAGACTGCAGTTTGTTGGCGATAACTCCCGGCCCAGTCCTTTGCGAATACACGAGCAGATACGAGATGGAGACGAGGGCGAAGGCAAGCCAGCGCCCTCGTCTTAAGGGCAAAGATTGTGAAGACTCCAATTTAATCACACGCACTCCTTACGAATCAAAGAGCCCAGTAGCACCACGTTGATAGGGAGAATGAGCCTGCAGGAAGAACTCGTGTCCGCCCAAACGAGACGCGGCCGATTTCTCGTCCCGCCAAATGGCGTCGTTCATTCCAGACTGCGTTTTGTGCGCGCGAAACGCCATCAGCTTCGCACGAGAATCCTTGCTGACGTCCACCCGAACAAATTGGTCAGCCGATAACAGAAGGGCATCCCGTTCGTCGTACATGTGGCTCCATGCCACGTAATACAAACGGGCACCCGGTTCGGTCTCACGATATCTCTGAAACGCGTCGGTGGTGGCTTTGCCAATGGTGCAATGGTCTGGATGTCCACCGTATTTCTCGTGAAACGTCACAACGGCCTGAGGTCTCTCGGCCATGAGCTCGCTCAGCACTCGGGACACCAGCGATTCGTACGGCTGGATCTCCAGCGACTTGTCGCGTAGACCCAACAAGGTAAGCTTCGCAATTCCTAAGGCTTGGCACGCGTTTTTCAGTTCTTCCTCACGAACGCTGCCTATACTCTCGCGCGTTGCAACGGGAGGAACCCCCATTCGTCGGCCCATCTCTCCCTTTGTCGCGCAAACCAAGATGACCCGATGCCCTTCTCGACTGGCACGGGCGAGAGTCCCGCCACAGATAAACGTCTCGTCGTCGGGATGCGCGAAAACTGCCATCAGTGTCGACATTTCTCAGGTTCCCCCTTCCTCATCTTCTATTGTCGTCGGTTCGGTGCAGAACCGAGTTCTTCTTAACCCAAGCCTCGGAACACGCTAGATTGGAAACGCGCGAGTCGAGACTTCAAGCGTACGAGCTATTCTGTCATGATGGTCGTACCCGGTACAAATGACCATGTCCCCGTCCACTTGCATATGGGTCAGATCGTCAACATGAATGAGGCCCGCATCCTCAAACTCCAAAAAGACGCGCAAGGGTCCGTCTCCCTTTACATGAACCCTCTTCAGTTTGCCTTTGCCGCTGCGCCAGTACGCCCCTGGATTCACCTCGAGGTGCACAAAAACCTCGCTGTTCAACCACGACTCGAGTTGTTTGACAACCTTCTGTGCCTCTATGGGTTCCATCCCGATTCCTCCCCCATTCCTCGGTATTACGTGGCACCTGCTTATTCTTACAGATTGTACAACTCTCGAAACTTCTCGTTTAGGTAGTCAACGAGATACTTAGCGTTGAGTTCTTCTCCCGTCACCCTCGTAAGGATGTCCACCGGGTCTTCACTGTTGCCAAAGCGGTGAATCTTCTCCTTCAGCCATTCGCGAATGCCGAGCAGGTTTCCCCGCTTTATCTCGTTTAAATAATCCGGCATCTCCTTTTGTAGTTGGTGGCGAAATTGGGCCGAGTACACGTTTCCGAGCGTGTATGTAGGGAAATAACCGATGGATCCGTCGGACCAGTGGACGTCCTGAAGGACTCCCGTTGCATCATCTCCGGGAACGATGCCGAGGTAGTCCTTCATCTTCTCTCTCCATATCTCAGGCAAGTCCGAAACCTTGATATCCCCGCTGACGAGCGATTTCTCGATCTCGTAACGGACCATAATGTGCAGGTTGTAAGTCAGTTCGTCCGCCTCGATGCGAATGAGGGAGGGTTTAACTTCGTTGACGGCTTTGTGAAATTCGCTTACCGGGACGTCCCGGAATTGCGGAAATAGGGTTTGGACACGTCCATAATAGGCTTGCCAGAACTCCATCGACCTGCCAATCATGTTCTCCCAAAATCGAGACTGCGACTCGTGCAGGCCAAGCGAAGCCCCCGCCGACAGAGGAGTTCCCGCGAACTCGGGGTTAATCCCCTGTTCGTAAAGGGCGTGCCCGCCTTCGTGCAGCGTGGAAAACAGGGCAAAGTCGATATGATGAGCGCGGAAATTGGTGGTGACCCGTGCGTCGAAGCGATTGATGGTGGTTTGAAAGGGGTGAATCGACTCGTCGAGTCTCCCCGCCTCAAAATCGTACCCCATCTGTTCCAGAAGCTGTACGGAGAGTTCCCTTTGCGAAGCCTTGTCGAAGTCGCCGACGAGCAAGTCACCCGGCAACGTGCAACCGGAATTCACGATGGACTGCAGCAACTTCACGGTTTCGTCTCGCAGGTACGCGAAAACGGGATCCAGCTTCGCCACCGTCATCCCGGGCTCGTATTCGTCGAGGAGCGCGTCGTAGGGATGTTCCCGATACCCAAAGTAGTCGACAAACTCCCGCTTCATCGCCACCACTTGCTCCAGGTAGGGTCGATAAAGGGCAAAGTTGGAGGTTTCTTTCGCCTCTTCCCAAATCGCTCCCGCCTTCGCGACCAGCACGGCGAACTTCTGATAGCGCTCCTGCGGGATTTTACGATTGCGCTCATATTCCCTGGCTTCCAACGCGACGATTCTCCGAACGTCCTTGGACAGTGAGGACGCAACCCCCGGATCTTGAAGCCGAAGCAGGTATTCACCGAATCTTGGCGACGTCTTCAAACGGAACATTTCGTCCGAGATGACGCCTACCGTTTCGGATCTCAATGAGGCCGCCTTTCTTGGCGATCCGGTGCGCATATCCCAATCCAAAAGGTCCCGAACTTCCCGAAAATGTTCCCATCTCGACAGCTCGGAAAGAAACGACGAAGCGATGCTCTCGATGTCTGTTGTCATGCCGTCTCCCCCTTTCGCTCGTCACCTAAAAAAGACCGCGTGCGAGCATTGTTCGACAACGATTCTCATTATAGCGCACTCAGGGAGCATATTTCGCGGCGCTCGTCGGGTCCGGAAACACCATCCACGCGTCTGGAAGGTGGCGTTCTCCATTCGGATCGATGGTGGAAGGGGAGTTCAGGATTTTGTGCATGGCGTAGAGAACGCTGGAAGATCCGCCATCCATCGCGCAGGCATTCACCGCGTGGTATTGAAGCATGACGTCCATGACTTGCTTCTGCGTCGCCCCGATGGAGCCAGCACGAAACCGCCCATTGATGACGACAAACAAAACCGTCCCGTCGCCGGTTTGACCGATGGCCGTGCGGGGATCAATTCCCCAGCCGCCATCTCCCACCGTGATCATGGGTTGGCCGTTCACTACCAGCTCCGGGCGAAATTGCATGGCATCGCGGACTTTCAAGGAGTAAAGTTCCTGGGTGCTGTACCTCCCCATGACCATCACGCCCTGCGCAGTGAATCCGACGGTTGTCCAGTTGTTATCCGTTCGCATGGGGTTGATGACGCGATAGCCCACCATTTCGAGCCCAACGGGTATTCCTCCCCAACCTTCCCCGTTGGGATCTTCGAATCCACTCGCGTTAATCCCTACGACGGCACCAACGCGCGGAGCCATCGATGTGATGTATTCCCCTTCGTCTCCGGTGATCTTCGCCTCGACCAAGCGAACTAAGCGCGGATCATGGATCAATACGACGAAGCCGTTGTAGCCTTTCCCGGAGATCTTTTGAATTCTCACGGGTCCTTCCGTAAAATTGCCCCCGGCGACGCGAACCACGTTTGTGATCCCGGTGTTGACCACTTTGGTCCCGTCGATGGCTTTGACAATCTGTGCGTACTCCGGAGCAGACGTCATGTACCTCGCCAACCGGTAGTGTCTAGTCGACGCCACGGTCTCCGCTAGCATCATGCGCGTAGCGTTTCCCCATGGAGTCAGGGTTCCGATGGCCACAAGAGCGACAAACGTCAGCACAACAAACGACGACAACCCAAGGAAGGCAATCCACGTGGTACGCCAAACGGCGCGAAGGACGCGCCGGCGTTCCTGGCCTCGCCTGCGTTTGCGCGAAGGCCGCGAATTCGCCGAATCGCGCCGACGGTAACGGTCAAACTCCAATCCATTTCACCTTCTGTGGAGAATCCAGTAAGAGAAAGGTAACACTGAAGGGTTTCTCCACTAGGGGTCGGTCCTATTCACTCCGGATTCACTCGTCGCCTGTTCATGAGCCAGCGTGCGCGGCACCGTCTCCATCGCCAGTCGCAACGGCATGATCCGGGTATGAGGCCCAGTCGCTGAAGCTCCCTGGGTAGAGCTTGGCAAAACGGAAACCTGCCATTTCGAGTGCAAACAGGTTGACGCAAGCCGTCACACCCGAGCCGCAGTAAGCCACGATTTGCGCCTCAACATCCCGATTCTTCTTGGAAAGGACTCGCGCAAAATGGTCTCGCAGTTGATTTGCGTTCTTCCACACCCCTGGTGATTGAAAGCACTCGTTCCACGGTGCGCAGACGGCACCAGGAATGTGGCCTTTCGCCGGATCCAGCGGCTCAACGTCCCCTCGAAACCGCTCTACAAGGCGGGCGTCGAGTAGCACCGCGTCTCCCTCGCCGGCCGCCAGCCGTTCGACCTCAGGCAGAGTGACGGTGTCCTCCGTCCGCTGACGCAACTCGAAGTTTCGGAATCTCGGGGCGGGAAGCTCGTCCGAGGTTGGCAGGCCCGCGTGGCACCACTCATTGAACCCACCGTCCAGCACCCTCACGTCCTCATGGCCCATGTGGCGAATCAGCCACCAAGCGCGAGGCGCCATTCCCTCTCCCGCGTCGTAGACCACGACCGTAACTCCACTCTCTACGCCAGCGGTTGCAAGCTTGTCTGCGAGATCCCCAAGGTTGGGCAGAGGATGACGGCCCCCGTGGATTGAAACGGGGGAAGACAGATCCTTCTCCAAGTCGAGATAATATGCCCCGGAGATATGTCCCGACAAATACGAGCGAATGCCAGCACCTTTGTCCGCAAGGTCAAAGCGACAATCGAAGACGACGGTGCGTTCATCGTCGACTCGTTCTTTCAACCATTCCACGTCTACCAGCACGCGTAAACTCACACCCCCGAGTTATGAAATAGGATAAGTGAGAGAGATGCCATAGTCGCGCTCTTCACTGTCCCACCCATTATAGCGGTTCCATTCACCTAACATTTACTGTATTTTCGACTGGGTCGATGTCCATAGCACCCGTGACGATGGCCTCATACACTCTAAGGATTTAGAACGCGGAAGGGAGTGCTTGCGGGTGGCTTGTCCGGAAGTGAAAACTGGCAGAGTCGTCATCCCAGGGGAGAACTATGAGCAGATTCAGCGCGCGGCCGATAGGGGACAAAATCTGTGGCGCCTAAGCCCGGTCCGCACCGCTCAGGTTGTGGGCAGCGAACATCTGGGATTGTCCGCGACGGACGCCTACACGTTTGTGGAACAATACCGCGACAGGGGCTCCGGGCTCATGAACGCGGTCGTACGCGTTTCCCACCGGCGATGCAAGTTTCTCGTCGAGTTGTTTCAGCCAGAAAAGCAAGGTCAAGGCGGAATCTGGGTTGTCGAAAGCGTCACGGAATTGTAGAGACAACGGTGGCCGAGGCCATGAACGAGACTTGGGCCCGGCCTTATTGTTCCAGTCGATTCGGGTATAATGGGTACGACGCACCAGCTCGTTTGGCTACTGCGCCCAATCCAACCTCCAGAGGGTGATCCTTGATGAACGCAGAGATAGAAGCAATCTCAGTTGATGAAGAAAATGGACAGGTCGCCCCCTACGTCTTCGTCTTGTTTGGAGCAACGGGAGACCTTGCAAAAAGAAAACTCTACCCCGCGCTGTACAACCTGTGGCTAGGTGGGTTGATGCCGAGCGCGTTCAAAATCATCGGTACAGCCAGGCGTCAGATGAACGATGAGACGTTTCGTGCACACGTGCGCGAGTCCATTGAGTCGTTTTCTCGCCGTGAACTCGACGAGAGCCGTTGGAAAAGCTTCGTGGATCAATTCCATTACGTCGTCGTGAATGCTGGGAATCCTGAGGACTACCGGGATCTGCACGACAAGGTAAACGAGCTCGAACAACAGGAGAATCTTCCGGGAAACCGCATGTTCTACCTCGCGATGGCTCCCGACTTCTTTGGAACAGTCGCCCTCAACATCAAAGGTGGCGGTCTCACGGACACGCCGGGTTGGAAGCGCCTCATCATCGAAAAACCGTTTGGCACCGACTTCGACTCCGCCCAAAAGCTGAACGGACAGCTGCGCCAGGTCTTCGAAGAAGAAGAGATCTACCGAATTGATCACTACCTCGGCAAAGAGATGGTGCAAAACATCGAAGTCATCCGATTCGCCAACTCGATGTTCGAGCCCGTATGGAATAACCGCTCCATCGCCAATGTTCAAATCACGTCCAGCGAAACGGTGGGCGTTGAGGAACGCGCTGGATATTACGATCACTCTGGGGCCCTTCGCGACATGATTCAGAACCACATGCTGCAAATGGTGATGATGGTGGCGATGGAGCCCCCAAGTCGGCTGAAGACAGAGGCCATTCGCGACGAAAAGGTCAAGGTTCTCAGGTCTCTGCGACGGTACACCGAGGATGAGGTACAACACCAGGTCGTGCGTGGGCAGTACATAGCGGGATCGCTAGGCAATGAAGCATTACCCGCCTATCGTGACGAACATGGGGTCGCAAAGGGATCCATGACCGAGACGTTCATCGCCGCTCGATTGTTTGTGGACAATTTCCGCTGGTCAGGGGTGCCGTTTTACGTCCGCACGGGGAAACGGCTCGCGCGCAAGTCCACGGAGATTGTGATCCAGTTCAGGGAGATGCCAAAGCATCTATACTTCAATCGAAATGGCGAACTTGGCCCGAATTTGCTCGTCATCCGAGTGAATCCCGTCGAGGGCATGTACGTGCAACTCAACGTGAAGCGACCCGGTACGGAAGGCGGCGTGTTGCCCGTCGCCATGGAGTTCTGTCATTCTGAAGACGACATGCCGGAGGCCTACGAGCGTTTGCTGTACGACGCCAGCCGTGGAGATTCCACCTTCTTTACGAGGTGGGACGAGGTGTCCCTCGCGTGGAAGTTTGTTGACCCCTTAGCCAATGCCTTTCGGGACAACTCTTTGCCGCTTCACGAGTACAAGGCGGGCTCGTTCGGACCGGAAGCATCTCACCAACTCCTTCGCGACGACGGATTCCGGTGGTGGCCAGTCTATGGAGAGGAAACGATGTCCGTGGAGGAGGTATTGGAACACACCGTCGGACAGCCCATCGTGCAAAGATAGCTTTATGACAGCTTCATGAGAGGAGGATTCCTTCACAATGAACAGAGAGGTCCTTGAAGCGCTAGCTGCGTCTAC
>JAJZAV010000198.1 GCA_021799255.1 Bacillota bacterium | reverse complement strand
CGCGAGAATGAACGCGGTCAGAATGGAAATCGGGACTCCGATGACGATGGCAATGACCGACGATGCCAGCGTGCCGACGATGAACGGCAACGCCCCGTAGGTCGCTCCCGCCGGCACCGTCAGGTTTCCTTTGTGAACCACAGCCCCGTACGTATTCCCGATATTCCAGGTGATGTGGGTAATGAACCCCCACCCCATGTACTCGATGGTCGGTAGCGATTGAAACAGCACGATGCCGGCAATCGCCAACAAAAACACGACCGGGCTGCTAGCGCAGACCGCGGTAATCCCCTGAAAAACGCCATCCATTACTTTCGAGGTCTGAGAGACCCGTCTCATGCTGCTCAACCCCTATTCCGATAACTACCCCTCACGCTTGTTCCTTCGTGCCGATTCCGCGAAAAGGATGGTGCGTTCCCTTCTTATTGCTGGGTCATCCTAATTGCGGATAATACCTTGGAACATATTAGCAATCAAGTTCCCTGACAACTTTAGGTGGGATGTGATTCGTCACGACGGAAGGTGAACCATGATTTGCTGAGCGGAGATGGCAAGCGGAATGTTACGTATCTTGGGGTTCGCGGCCATTTCATGTTGTTGCTCGCCTCGCGTCCAGAGCGAAGGGCGGTTACCAGTGCGACAACACCGACACTAAGGAAAAGTTTCCAGGTGAGCGCCATGGTGCAACTTCCTCCTCGCAGTCAGGCAGATGGATACCTACCGCCATAGCATCCCCTGCCCGGAGTCATGTTAGCAGGCTCACTTAAAACTTTCGTTATTTTTTTGTAAAGAGTTTGTAAAGCTATCATGGTTGCTAGTGTTCTTTCCTTGATCGGACGATCTCGGTGCCAGTTTATACCCCACTCCTCGAACCGTCCGTATGTACTCGGGATTCTTGGGGTCCAACTCGATTTTGTCCCTGAGATGGGAGACGTGGACGTCCACGATGCGCGTGTCCATCGCCACCGAGTAGCCCCATACTCTATCAAGCAGCGTGTCCCGAGATAGGACCGTTCCGCGCTGCTCCATCATGTGTCGTAAGAGATGGAACTCTTTTGGGGTTAGCGATATGCCCTCGCCACGGATGGACACCTCATGCCGATGCAGGTCCATAACCAATTCGCCGACCGCGAGAATTCTCGAGTTGGCATCATCGTCTGCTTGGGCCAAGGGGGTTTCGGTTCTCCGAAGCACGGCTCGCGCCCGCGCGATGAGTTCCCGAGGGCTAAACGGCTTCGTCACGTAATCATCCGCCCCAATTTCCAGCCCCAAAACCATGTCCACTTCATCGTCTTTTGCCGTCAATAGGATAATCGGGATTGTAACGCCTGCTTGTCTCAGCTTTTTGCAAATGTCCAGTCCGTCCATACCTGCCAACATCAGATCCAAGACCACCAAATCGTACGCCCCGGACTTTTCGAGCAGTCTCTGATAACCCTCTTGACCGTCCGCGCATGTTTCCACCAAGAACCCGGACCGTTCAAAGTTGTAGGCTACAAGCGTACGGATGGCTTCTTCGTCGTCGATGATGAATACGGTTGGCACTATCCACCCCTCCATACGAATCGGCGCCAGTGCGATTATCGACAGATTATCAGGAAAATATGAAGCTACCATGATCTCCGTGTTAAAACATCGTAAAGAAAACTCAACACGTGAAATGCTTCGCGAGCAATTTCGGCCTTGCTATTTGGGGTATTCCAAAAGATAATATCGGTTGTCGGATCACGAAGACGAGGGCCAACAACGCAAAGCGTTGCAAGATTTGGATATCGGCAACTCGATAACGCTTGAAGGTGGAGGTACCCTAGTGATGACTGAGTCGGAACTTCCCCTGCCCGTCCACATCATCCGCAGCGAAAAACGTCATAAGACCATCGCGATTGAGGTGCAAAGCGACGAGATTGTGGTCCGCGCGCCCATCGCGACCCCGACGGCTCGCATCGAAGCCTTGCTTGACGAACGCCGGCAATGGATCCAAAAGATATGGGCCAGGAGAGCCGATACCCCAAAGAGCCGCGATGATTTTCCAGCTTCGGGCCTTTGGTACCTCGGCGAACGCCTCGACCTGAAGTGCGTATCGTCCGTGCTACGAGAGTGGAGGGTGGAACCGAGGGACGGCCAATTGTTGATCTCTGGCCCCTTAAGGAACGGATATCCGGATGAGGTGAAGCGCGTCGTGTACGCGTGGTATCGCAGCGAGGCTTCGAAAATATTGCCAAAAAGACTTCGAGCATTGGCGAAGGAGCACCATATCGAGATTGCGGATGTCCGCATCAAAGACCAAAAGACGCGTTGGGGAAGCTGCAGCAGCGCGCGCAACATAAACCTCAATTGGCGCCTCATCATGGCGCCACCGTGGGTCGCAGAGTACGTCATGATCCACGAACTCTGCCACGTTCGTGAGATGAACCATTCGGAAAAGTTCTGGAAAGAAGTTCAGAGAGCCATGCCCAACTTCGAAGACGCCCGCGACTGGTTGCGTCAAAACGGCCACCTTTTGGCTTGGTAACGGGCTCGACTATCCGTTGTCGCAGAGGAAATCCGATAGGACCTTGTTGTACGAAATCGGGCTCTCGGCGTGCACGTTATGACCCTTGTTGGCAAACACGACATGACGAGAGTCGTGTATTTTCTGATCCATCGCCTTGTTGATGGATGTAAACTTCTCGTCGAGTCCGCCGGTGATGAGCAACACGGGCATTCTCAGCTGTTCCAGGCTCGTCCACAACTCTTCCTGCGCACCCGTCCCCATGCCGCGCAGACTACGAGCGAGCCCATGCCCACGTTGCGACAGCCGAATGGATCGTTCCTGCACTACGATGTCGGTGGACTGGGTCGAAAAGAGAGGATTCTGTTCCCATCTCTTCACGAATGAAGCGATTCCAAGCGTCTCTATCTCGCTCGCCAGCCTTTCGTCGCTTTGCCTGCGCTTATGACGATCCCGCTCGTCCACGATGCCTGGGCTGGCACTTTCGAGCACGAGTCGCGACACGGCCTCGGGGTGAGCGACGGCCAGAGCCAGAGCCGTCCTCCCGCCCATGGAATACCCGACGCACGAAAAATGAGGGAACTCGAGGGTGACCATGAGGGCGTACAGATCCTCCACAACGCTCTCCATTCGGTACTTTTCCACCTCCGGTGGAGCGTCCGACTTCCCATGGCCAATCATGTCCACCGCTACGCACGAGAACGTTGCCGAGAGCGACGCGACAGACGTGGCGAAGCTCTCATGAGTCCCGGTGAATCCGTGCAAGAAGAGGACGGGCGTGCCGTTTCCCTCCCACAAATAGCGAAGCCCGTATCCAGAAGGCGTCTGAAAAACACCCATTCTGCTGCTCATTCCCACGCGTTCTCCTCGTCCAACCGTCTCATGCATCCGGCAACAAACGCGTCATGGGCCTGCTGACTCTCTTCCTTGTCGAGACGCAGCTGTATGACTCGCAAGCCCTCTGCGTCGATGGAGTCAAGCACGGCCTCGCGAAACTCAGCCCAACTGCCGGGCGACAACCACTCACCGCCAAACATTTCGACGGCCGATTGAAACTCGACCCCGTGAGGGGTGGTGAACGCGGACACAACGTCCGGGAACGAAGCTTGAGGCAAGAAGGTGAAAATGCCGCCGCCGTCGTTGTGCACGAGGATCACCAGAAGGGACAGGCCGAGGCGCTTGGCAGCGAGGAGCGCAGCGAGATCGTGCAACATGGATACGTCGCCAATCACCAGCACCGCGCTCTTCGCGCTGCCGGCGGCGACACCGAACGCTGAGGAAAGAACTCCATCGATGCCGCTAACCCCTCGGTTCCCATAGAGCGGAATCCGCTTGTTTTGTGTGGGCAGGAACGTGTCAGCGTGCCGAATGGGCATGCTGTTGCCTACCATGAGCGGCGTATCCTCGGGCAGGAGATACGAGAGTTCGAGAAACAGGCGACCTTCAAACGTCATGGACGATGATTCAGCCCCGACGTTGTTCAAAATCCCCTCCATTACGACAGACTGACCCTCTGCCCAGGCAGAGTTCCAACGGTTGTCTGCCTCGCGGACGATGGGCAAACGGCTCAGATCCTCACAAAAGGCAACGGGATTGGATCTCACGAAATGTGTCCCCGTGAACGTCGGATCCGCCCACGACTCCCCCTCGTGCACGACAATTTGCACGGCGTCCTTCCATTCGGACAAAGACTGCAGCAAAGCCTTCGAAGTCGGTGTACGCCCCAGGCGGATCACGAGGTCCGGGCGTACTCTTGTGCGCCATCGCGGGTGACGCAGGAGGAGATCGTACGTCTCTACGACGCGACTGACATCCGTGTTCGGATGTTGCCTCACCTGGGACAACGGATCCGCCAGGACGACTGCGTTCACCCGGTTCGCAAGGCTCATGAGGGGGAAGACCAGATTCGGATCATCCTGGGGTCCGCAAACGATGAGCGGGCGCGCACAGTCGCGAAGCAAGCCCGAGATCTCCAGAAGCGCCTCTGGGTGTAGGCGAAGCGGTGCGGCAGGGAGGCTCCGTGGCGCCGGAACGATGCCAGTGGAAGACTCGCGCGGCGGCATGAGCGGTTCGCGAAACGGATAGTTGACGTGGACGGGACCAAACGGAGCGCTCAGCGCCCGAGAGACGGCATAAACGCCGATTCGCTGCGCGTGCCGGTGAGCCGCATCGGAGTCCCATCCCGCCTCAGGGACGGGCATCTCGTAAAACCATTTCACGAACCCTCCGTACAGCTTCAGCTGGTCCACGGTCTGATTGCTGCCAACCTCTCGCAGCTCGGGGGGTCTATCTGCAGTAATAACGACAAGAGGCACCTCGCTGTGAAACGCCTCCATCACCGCAGGCAGGTAGTTGGCTGTCGCCGTGCCCGACGTGCACACCAGCGCCACGGCTCGGCCGCTCGATTTCGCCAAACCGAGTGCAAAGAAACCGGCGGACCGCTCGTCGAGCAGCGACCAGACCTTCGCCTTCGTTTGACGTGTCAGAACCGCGGTCAGAGGGGTGCTGCGAGATCCGGGAGACACGCAAAAGTCGCGAACTCCCGATTCCATCAGGCTGTCCAAGAACGACGAGACGACGCCAAGATGCAGATTTACGCTCATGCTAGACTTCCTCCGTGCTCGCCGCGACCGAACGCCATACGCATTGGACGCAACTTGAGTTCTGTTTCGTTCCACTCCGCTTCAGGATCCGAATCTCCCATGATGCCGGCGCCGGCATACAGGAAGGTCCCTTTGGACGTAGCCAACGCGGAACGCAATGCCACCGAGATTTCGCCATCTCCACCGGGCGTAATCACTCCGACTCCGCCGGCATACCACCCCCGATGAAACGGTTCCCTGTCTGAGATGACGCGAATTGCGACATCGCGGGGATACCCGGCGATGGCCGGCGTCGGGTGAAGCACTTTGGCGGCGTCGAAAAGAGTCACCTCGTCCTTCAGGCGGCCCCGCACGCGTGAGTACAGGTGTGAAACGTTCGGCAGACGCAAAATCCGACGATTCAAATCCCGCACGACCTCGGTGGCTAAGTCCGCAGTCATCCGTTCGATGGCCTGCACGACGACCTCGTGTTCGCTTTGGTCCTTCGTGCTGTGCAGAAGTTGCCTAGCGGCTAGTTCGTCTTGGGCGTCGTCCTCCCCGCGCCTTGTCGTGCCCGCGAGACAATCCACCAACACTTCACCCGCCTGCACCTTCGCAAGGATCTCGGGACTGGCACCTAAGAAGTACTCATCCCGGTGAGAAACCGCGAACCCTGTGCTGTATGGATAAGACTGACGAATGGCCAAAAGAGCTTGCGAAACGTCGTCCACGTTGACATTTTCCAAGTACTCCTGCCTAGCCATCACGGCTTTGGCGAACCGCCCGTGGCGAATATCCTCGGCGGTTTGAGAGACCATCGCCGTAAACGACGATTTTGCAGTAGACAAGGAGGAATTCGCGTAACGGTGCGTCGTCGGCATGACCGGCGACCCGTCTTCGTGGAATAGCCGTTCGTTCCGGATGCGTGAAGCATCCAGCACCGATTGGAAATCCATGAGTGCCGTTTCACAGACATCGTCGTCAACGCTGTCCTCATCGAGGCGCACGGTGACGGTGACGGTCTTGTTTTCTTCAAAACGGAAGACGAATTCAGGCAGGGTCATCATTGCGCTCGGCCACTTTTCCCACGGAGTCGGCGATGGAACGTCAGCGAAGGAAAAACCGAAAAAGAACCTCACGGTGTCGGACGCTGACGCGACAATCCGTTCCTTGTTCGCCAGCCAAATGCTGCGCAGTCTGTCGAACCTATCGGTCCCGACGGCTTCGACGTGCATGGCGGCCCCGACGGCGACGTAAACAGGACGCGGTTGACCCTCATCCCCCCTGGCATGCCAGTACCAAGCGCGACCAAGCGCGCCGCCCGTGTGCAGCAACTGATAGGCCAAGTTGAAATCGCAGTCGATGGGAACCGTTGCGCACACAAAATGCGCCTCGTTTCCGAGGCGTACGAGGCGACGAGCGCTCGCGATTCTCCTAGAGAGGATTTGCCGGAGGTTTTCGGTGTCTACCTTGATGGTCTTGGTGCTGTCTATAGCCATTGGCGTAACGTCCTCCGCAGTAATTTTCCCGACGCATTTCGAGGAAGCTCGTCCACGATTCGAAACTGCCTGGGTACTTTGTACTTGGCCAACTGTTTTTCGCACCACTTCGTAAGATCCCCGGACGTCACGGTCGAATCCGAAAACAAGCGAACAAACGCGACGGGAACCTGTCCCCAAGTCGGATGATCCGCTCCAACCACGCCCGCCTCCACGACAGAGCCGTGCGCCATCAGAACCTTTTCCACCTCGGCGGGATACACGTTTTCCCCGCCTGAAACAAACATGTCTGATCTGCGATCAAGGACGTAGAGGTAGCCTTCGTCGTCCAAATACCCAATGTCCCCGGTTAAAAACCAACCGGAGAGCGCCTTATTGCGCGGTTTATGGTTCAAGTACCCAGATGACAAGGTGGGCCCTCGCACCGCAATTTCACCGACGACGCCCGCTGGAACGGCGTTGTTGTTCTCGTCGATGATACGCACCTCGGTTGGCAACAACGGCTTCCCTGACGATCCGAGTTTGCGCAGGCTGTCTCGAATGGGAAGCGTGCAAACCTGTGAGGTCGCTTCGGTTAAGCCGTACGTTTGAGCGACCGGGACCCCCAGACGCTGACAATCAGTGAGCAGAGTCTCATCGGCGGCGCTGCCACCTAAGAGTACCGTCCGCAGAGTGTCTTTATATGGACGTTCCCCCCGACGCGCGAGCATGCGCGAGAGCATCGTGGGAACGACGGAAATTAGCGTGATGTCAAACGTGTCAAGCAGGTGGTTGACTTCGTCCTCGTTGAACTTGTCCATGACAGATGCCCTAGTTCCATAGATGACGCTTCGAATGAGGACGGAAAGGCCACCGACGTGAAACAGCGGCATGGGCACGAGCCAATTCTCTTGACGAGACAGCCCCAAGGCCACGGAGGATCCCATGGCGGACCAAAAGAAGTTCCC
>JAJZAV010000197.1 GCA_021799255.1 Bacillota bacterium | reverse complement strand
TCACATGTTTCCCCGATATCCGATATGCACAGTAGCCGACCAACATTCCAGCTTCTTTCATGCCGAATGTCTAAATCGGCGAGTGGCCTTTCAGCCAATGCGTAAGCAACTTCCCTTACACTTTACACCCAATAGGCTTTCTTGTGAAATATCCTGCCCTATCGTGCGCGGATTTGTACAAATCGTCGTGGCGCACTGTTGACCCTTCGAAGAACCCTATGTATGATGGAGCAAATTTCATCGGTTTGACGAAGACGAAGAATAGTACGCTGTCCCATCCTGCCCCAGAGAGCCGACACCAGGTGCGAGTCGGTGCAAGGAAGACAGCCGAATGGACTTCCGAGTTGCATTGCCGAATTTGTCGAATGTGTCCGCGGTTTCAACAGGATGTAGGACGCGGATGTAGGGCACGCGACAAGGTAGGCGCTGCCGGGTGAGCCCGCCGTTACCACAGGGCAGGTATGACGATGGAATTAGCACAATCCATTTCCGTACCGACAGAGTGCACCGAGCTTTGCAAATTCGGTGAATAAGGGTGGCACCACGGTCCCACGTCCCTTTCGGATGTGGGGCCTTTTTGATGTTTTCGACCGGGAAGGAGGTGGTGGTGTGATTGACGGTTGGTGGTGGTGCATACGACAACGGACGACGAAAAGGAGTGGCAACATTGAAAAAGAGAAACGAAACGAAGGCCGAGGTTGTGCTGACAGGGGATCGCACCACGGGGAAACTCCACCTAGGTCACTACATCGGCAGCCTCAAGAATCGAGTGCAAATGCAACACCAATACGAGTCGTTCGTCATGCTGGCGGACGTTCAGGCCCTAACCACGCATTTTAACTCGCCGGACCAACTGCGCCATCACGTGCGCCAAATCACGCTGGATTACCTCGCGGCTGGCATTCGTCCGGAAAAATGCACCATCTTCATTCAATCGCTTATCCCAGAAATCGCCGAACTCACGGTGTTTTACTCCATGTTCGTGACCGTCAACACGTTGCGGCACAACCCGACCATCAAGTCGGAAGCGAAGGAGAAGGGATACAAGGATCTCTACTACGGGTTCCTCGGCTATCCCATCAGTCAGGCCGCCGACATCACGTTCTGCAAGGCAACCCTCGTCCCGGTTGGCGAGGATCAGCTACCGCACATTGAACAGACCCGTCGCATCGTCCGCCGCTTCAATCAGCTTTACAAGCCTATCCTCACCATGCCGCGAGCTCTGGTGGGTGAGGTTCCACGCCTCGTGGGCCTCGACGGAAAGGCCAAAATGAGCAAGAGTCTCGGCAACGCCATCGCTCTGGACGCGACGTTTGCACAGGTACAGGAGAGTCTAAAGGGTGCGGTGACCGATCCCGCTCGCATCCGCAAGTCCTCCCCCGGCTATCCGGAGATCTGCCCGGTGTTCAGCTACCACCAGGCATTTGCTGCAGAATCGGCGGACGAAATCGCACAGGGCTGCCGATTTGCAAAACTGGGCTGCGTGGAGTGCAAGGAACGCGTTGCCCGTCGCATCAATGAATTGCTGGATCCCATGCGCGCTACGCGAGCAGAGTACGACGCGAGGCCAAGCCTCGTGGACGACATCCTGCAGACCGGCACGGCGAAGGCCCGCTCGGTCGCCAAAAGGACGATGCAGGAGGTCCGCGACGCCATGGAGATATCGTATTTCTGACCGTTTCCGGATTTCGCCGCGGGGAGGATATCGACTGTCCGCGGCGTATATCCTGGAGCGATTGACGAGCCAAGGAGTGCGCAAACCCAGCAGTCCCATCATTCACAGCGTGGGCATCGAGATTCACGGCGAAGTGGAACTGGAACGGATTTTATAGGGGGAGACCAGGCGTTGAACAGCGCAAGCAAGCGAAAACTCACGCAATCGGAACTGGCAGCCGTGATTCAAACGACGTTTGGGGACGAAGTTGAGATTGTATCCACGGACGAATTGACCCACGGTTGGTGCAACACCGGGTATAAGGTGACGCTTGGCGGGGCTACTGTCCCGAACGCTGATGCGAATCTGCCTAGGCGCGTGGTGGTGAAGGTGGCACCCGCCGACGGGACTCTCCGAATGCGCTGCGAAAGGAACATCATGCAGGCGGAAGTGGATGTCTTGCGGTTGATGAGATCGCATTCGCCCGTCGTTCCAGTGCCCACGGTGTACTTGTACGATGCGTCACGAGGCTTGGTTGACGCCCAGTATTTCATCATGGAGTGCATGCCCGGGAAGCCGTACAGTTCCATCAAAGACGAGATCTCCGAGGAGGAGAAGCATCGCATCGAACGCTCGCTAGGGCGGTACAATCGCATCATCAACGAACCGACGGGAAGGATGTTTGGCTACGTTGGACAGGCGGATCGTCAAACAAATACGTGGCGCGATGCCTTCCTCCAGATGATGGACGACGTGCTCATGGATGGGACGGAGATGCGGGTCGAACTGCCCGTGGCTTACCAGGCGATTCGGCATAGACTGGACGAGAACGTCGCTTGTCTGGACGAAGTGTCGGAACCGCGGCTCGTCCACTGGGACTTGTGGGATGGCAACGTCATGGTGGAGGACAACGAGATCTCAGGGATCTTGGACTTCGAGAGGGCCGTGTGGGGGGATCCGTTGATGGAGTTCTACTTCGGCCACTTCACGCCTCAAGGGGCGTTTACCGAGGGATACGGAAGGTCCATCACTACGGATTCAGAGCGCCTGCGCCGTTGGCTCTACGATCTCTACCTCGACCTCATCTTGGTCATCGAATGCACGTATCGAGGGTACGAAGATCATAACCACATCGAGTGGACCATGAGAAATCTCACGCAGACGTGGCGGCGGTACTAGTGACCCGGTGGTAACGGTCTCGTCGTTGGCTCCTATCGCAGTGTTTTTGGTCGATGTTGACCTGCGTAATGACAATGATACTGAGGTGCATGACTTGTGACATTGACTGTCCCGTGAAGTCTCCCCTTTCCTGCTTAGTTCAATTGACCACGAGCCTGTAGCCGACTCCCGGTTCCGTGATAATATACTTCGGCCGCGCCGCGTCGTCTTCGATTTTCTTTCTCAGATGGCCTATATATACTCGCAAGTAATTGCTTGTGGCATCATAGTTTCTGTCTTTCCATATCTGTTGTATTAATTGATTATGTGTAACGACACGGCCCTGATTGATTGCGAGTATTTTTAAAATGTCATACTCGATGGGCGTAAGATTGACCAAGTTGCCGTTGTGATGTACCGCCCGAGAAGGCAAATCTATTGTTAACTGACCGACATGAAGCACGGGCTCACTCGTTTGATGTGCGGCATGACGAAGGGCGACACGAATGCGAGCCATTAATTCACCTGTTCCAAATGGCTTCGTTACGTAATCATCCGCACCGTGGTCCAGAACGGATACTTTGGCTTGTTCGTCGTCGCGTACGGTCAACACTATGATCGGCGCAGTAGAACACTCACGGATCTGTGAAAGGGTCTCAATACCGTCCATGTCCGGTAAACCAAGGTCCAAAATAATCAAATCTGGCCTTGCCGTAGCGGCTTGTAACACACCGTCGTTTCCCGTCGATGATTCAATTGTGGAGAAGCCATGTGCACGCAGGTTAACTCGCACTAATTTGCGAATCTGTGATTCATCATCAATGATCAGTATTTTCGCTCCCATTTATACGTTCTCCTGTCCGTTTCCATGAAGTCGCAGGCTGTAGACCTTTCTTCTCAACGCGAGCATGCACGGCGAGTCACCATTTACGTTTTGTTTGGAGCGTAACAACTCGATTAGTCGGGGCATAGGTTCTTTCGGATTCCCGAACGATCAGGACAGGCACCTTCGATCCAATCACAACGCTGTGGCTCACGCTGCCCGACAGCGACCGACTCAGCAGTTTCTTGCCTCGACTCCCGACGATGATTAAATCACAGTCGAGTTCAATGGCTGTCTGGCAGATGATCTTGGCGGGTTCCACGCCCGTCCTGTGTTCGAATGTAATGCGGTGGGTCATGTGTTGAAAGAATACCTTCCGTAGTTTTGACTCAATGTCCAAAGCCAACCTCTTTTCATACTCCATATCAAGAAGAGGGCTATATCCAGCTCTAGAAAAGAGAAGCTGTGTGACGTATAGGATGAGTAGTTTCACGTGCGGACTTGCCTTTAAGAGATCTTGGGCAAACTCTGCAGCCTTTTCAGATGGTCGGGAGTCATCCACTGCCAACAAAATTCTGTCCACATGAATCCTCCTCCATGACAAGACCAATATGAACCCGTAAGGCAACCACAATTCTAGGTCTCTATCACATAAAAAAGGCTATAGAAATTCAACGTCGGGCTATAAACAATTCGTAAAAATCATCGGGAGAGTCATGACATTTTGGATTAATTAACTTTTAATGCTGAAAATTACTTTCCTAAGGGGTGACCCATCAATCTTCGTGTTCTCCCCACTGCTTCCCGGGCATTTTATGTTTTTTTTACGAGTTTACGCGATCTTTCTGCCACGCCTTTACGCAAAACGCCCCTATAATCGACGACGAAATAGGAACTATCGCTGCTGGGAACACTCAACACGTCTCGTGAGAGTAACTCGGCCGCGTAGATTGGGAGGAAGAATCATGGGGGATGTAGTGTCCGTCGTACTAACCGCAGCTTGCTTTGGCCTATATTTTTGGTTGATTCGACTGTTTGATGATGCGTGAAACTGGCGTTGGTTCTCAATACCGGCTCACTATTACATGAAATCCGGAACCTTCTGTGTACACGTCTTTCGCCTGAGGAACGATCCGTGTTGACTGGTATGAAAATTCAGCCTTGGGGAGGGACTGGTTGTGTGGATTTTGCTCGGTGTGTCTGCCGTGCTGATGGGGTATCTCGTATACGTGATATTCAATCCAGAGAAGTTTTAGGAGGACGATGTCCAACAATACCTCGTCATCAGTAGACGAGACGTGTCCGGTGCTTAGACGAAGGAGTGGAACAAGTTGACTGTACAGGGTAGTCTGCAAATACTGGTTGTCCTCGCCATCTTGCTGGCCATTGGCATTCCTGTCGGTGGTTATCTGTACCGAGTCTCAACGGGACAGAGAAGCAAGTTGGAAGGCGTATTCGCTCCGTTTGAGCGCTTGCTGTATCGCCTCGTCGGGGTCAATCCATCGGTGGAGATGGATTGGAAGGCCTACCTCAAAGCGCTTTTGCTCGTGAACCTGGTGATGATGCTTTTCGTATATTTGGTCTTTCGCCTGATGGGACATCTGCCGCTGAATCCGGATCATCTCCCGTCGATGTCGTGGGATCTCGCGTTCAACACGGCAGCGAGTTTCGTCACCAACACGAACTGGCAGAACTACGCCGGAGAGGCCTCGATGACCTATCTCGGTCAGATGATTGCCATTACCTTTTTGCAGTTCACGTCGGGAGCGACGGGGTTCGTGGCCGCCATCGCGTTTGTGCGGGGATTCATCAACAATCGCCGCTCTTCGCTGGGGAATTTCTGGGTGGACATCATCCGCTTGCACGTGCGCGTCCTCATTCCCTTCGCGTTGGTGTTCGCAGTGGCCCTTGTGGGGTTGGGATTACCGGAGACGCTTCAAGGAGCCCAGATTGCTCACACGCTGCAAGGGGCATTACAGACGATATCCCGCGGGCCGGTGGCTTCGCTGGAGGCGATAAAGCAGCTCGGCACGAACGGCGGCGGGTTCTTCAACGCCAACTCGGCCCACCCCTTCGAAGACCCGACGGCGCTCACGACGGTGCTCGAGATCATCGCGATGGGGCTGTTTCCAACGGCGCTGATCTTTACGTTCGGGAAGTTCATGCGCAATCGGAAGTTGGCCATCATGCTCTATAGTTTTCTGATTGCCATGGTGATTGCGGGGGTATTTGTTGTCTACGGCTCGGAAGCCGCGGGGAACCCCATTTTGCACCACCTGCTTGGAATTACCGGGGCCAACATGGAAGGCAAGGAGGTCCGCTTTGGGCTCCCGCTCACCAGTTTGTTCGTGGGGACCACAACAGCCTACACGACTGGCGCCGTCAACGCCATGCACGACAGTTTGACGCCGATGGGCGGGTTGATTCCGATTGTGTTCATGATGTTCAACCTAGTGTTTGGAGGAAAGGGAGCGGGACTGCTCAACATCCTCATGTTTCTCATCATCACGGTGTTCCTCTCGGGTCTTATGGTCGGAAGAACGCCTGAGATCTTTGGCAAGAAGATTGAGGTCCGGGAGATTAAGCTGGCGACCACGGCCATGCTCGTTCACCCGTTCTTGATTCTCGTGCTGACCGCAATTGCCGTAACGACGAAAACGGGCATTGCGTCGATGAACAACACGTATCTTCATGGCTTTTCTGAGGTCCTGTACGCATTCACATCTGGGGCGGCCAACAACGGTTCCGCGTTCGCCGGACTGAACGGCAACACGCCGTTTTACAACGTGTCCATCGGACTCGACATGCTTTTAGGCCGATACGTTTCCATCATTGCCATGTTTGCCATCGCCGGCTCCCTCGCCATGAAGGCCGTGATTCCCGAAAGTTCTGGAACGCTGAAGACCGACACGTTTTCTTTCGGTTTCGTGTTTGTGGCCGTCGTGGTGATTGTTGGAGCCCTCACTTTCTTCCCGGCTCTTGTCGTTGGGCCCATTGGCGAACAAATTCAAATGTGGTCGGGACAATTAAGCCCGTAGACCGTACCGTGCGGGTGTGAACGAGCGCCAGTAAGAGAGGAGACAAGCTGGAGATGGCCAGGACTTCAGGTGGTACGATGTCCCGGAGCATTATGAACCGGGCCATTTGGGAATCGTTTGTGAAAATGGATCCACGAGTGATGGTGAAAAATCCCGTCATGTTCGTCGTGGAAGTGGGGTTTGTGGTTACGCTCCTGCTGAGTATCGATCCGCTTCTATTCGGAGGGCATGCCCAGCCAGGAATCAGAGCGTTCAACATCGTCGTATGCGTGATTTTGCTGATTACGGTCTTGTTTGGGAACTTCGCGGAGGCCATCGCGGAGGGGCGCGGGAAAGCGCAAGCCGAATCTCTACGAAAAACAAAGACGGACCTCATGGCGAGCGTGCGCAGGTCAAACGGCACGTACGAACAGGTTCCCGCCACGACGTTGCGCAAGGGAGACATCGTGAGGGTCGTGGCCGGCGAACTCATCCCGGCCGATGGCGACGTCAAGGAGGGGCTCGGAAGCGTCGACGAGTCGGCCATCACGGGCGAATCGGCTCCTGTGATTCGCGGTGCTGGTGGTGACTTCAGTTCAGTTACGGGTGGCACCAAGCTTTTGTCCGATGAGTTGATCATCGAGGTCACGGTGGACCCGGGCGAGTCGTTCCTCGACAAGATGATAGGCCTCGTCGAGGGAGCGAGCCGGCAAAAGACTCCGAACGAACTGGCGTTGTCCGTGCTGCTCGCAGGCCTGACGCTGATCTTCCTCATCGTCGTCGTAACGCTGGATCCGATTGCGCACTACGTCAGTACCTCGGGCGGCGGTCATGGACACAGCCTGGATGTCGCGACGCTGATTGCGCTCCTCGTGTGCCTGATTCCAACGACCATCGGCGCACTCCTGTCGGCCATCGGGATTGCCGGTATGGACCGGGTCATCCGATTCAACATCATCGCGAAATCGGG
>JAJZAV010000196.1 GCA_021799255.1 Bacillota bacterium | reverse complement strand
GCTCAAGGTTGGTCTAAACGAGATGATGTTCGTTTTGTTGTTGCAGTTGATGGCCAGCCTCGTCGTCGGAATAGCCGTTGGCCTTTGCGGCATCAACATCAAGGTGGCATCCGTCTTCATGGGCACGGTATGCATGCTGGGACTATACACGGCCGCCGTCTTGCCACCATTCTTGCCCGAACTTCGAATCACCGTGTTTGTCAGCACCATCTCCGGCATCTTGTTACTGATGGCCGGTATCGTCCCGTAGCCGTCGCAGGGGCGCCAGGGGTAGCAGCGTGAGCATCCACTGGGCCATCCACGCCATCGTGAGCCCCCCGACGGGCAAAAAGACGGCTAGCGCAGTCGCCTCCAGTGGGTGGTTGCGAAACAATCGAACCACGTCCAAGATGTAGCTGGAGAACGTCGTCATAGACCCGGTGAACCCTGCGGCGACCCCGTATTTCAGCACGTTCTGCAGCCAGGCAGAACGCACGATGGTCAGAACACCTTGAATCCCGCCGAGCACGAATGAACCGCACAAATTCACTGCGACGATGACCCAAAGGGAATCGGGCCCCAGGGTTTCTCGCACTAAGCCGCCGATGGCCGCCAAGACGCCTAGCCACAATAGATTCAATGTTCGCCCCCCATTTCCAAATCAGCGGGTCCCCAGCGAATCTCGGATTTCAGCCCGCTGCTCTTTCCATCTGTGGTGCCGCGTAGGCCTCTGTATCGCTGTAAACGCGCAAATGGCTCCTGCGATCCGCTGTCGCAGGAGCCATTATCCTCATCGGACGTTCCGGTGAGCTCCATCACCACTAGATTCTCTTATACGGCCATCTTACGGCAACCCTTCCGAAGAGGGCACGACGCCCGCCCAATGGATCTGGCGTCAGATCCGAAAGTTGGCGAGCGTGTCGGTCAAGATGGGGACAACCTGTTTTTTGCGCGACACGACGCCTTTCAACGTCGCGCGGTTGTCCTTCAACGTCACTTGGTACGCCATTTCAACCGCCTTGGCGGCGCGTCCAACGACTATCGCTTCCGAGTCGTTATTGAGGATATCGGTGACGATGAGCACAAACAAGTCGAGTTTTTTGTCCTCAATCACTCGGGAAAGCTGGGATTCAATCTCCGCCTGTTTCCCGATGACGTCGTTCACGTCGACAGCGTTGACTTGGGCTATCTCCACTTTGTAGTCACCCATGGTGAACTCCTTGGCGTCGATGGAGATGAGTTCGTTCACCGTCTTTTGGCTAAGGTCTGCTCCTGCCTTCAGCATCTTGAGCCCATAATCCTCAAGGTCTACCCCAGCCATCGCGGCGAGCTCCTTCGCCGCCGCCACGTCTTCCTCCGTGCAGGTGGGGGATTTGAGCAGCAATGTGTCGGAAATGATGGCCGACAGCATCAGGCCGGCGATTTCCTTCTCTACGGTAACTCCCTTTTCTTTGAACATCTTGTTCAGGATGGTCGTCGTGCAGCCAACGGGCTCTGCCCTGTAATAGAGCGGATTGCTCGTCTCGAAATTGGCGATGCGGTGATGATCGATAACTTCCACCACTTGCACGCTGGAGATGTCCGACGCGCTCTGCTGGCGCTCATTGTGGTCTACCAAGATGACCTCTTTCACCTCGTTCGCGACCGTCTCAACCAACCGCGGCGGTTGCACGCGAAAGTGATCCAGCACGAACTGAGTTTCCAGGTTCACCTCTCCGAGGCGGACGGGCTCCACGTCTTCGCCGAGCTTCGCCTTGAAATTGGCATACACGAGAGGCGAACAGATGGAATCCGTATCCGGGTTCTTGTGGCCAAAAATCAGTCTCTTTCCTGCCATAATTACAACACAACCTCCTTGTCTTTCAGTCAAAGGTGTCCGGCGTCATTCCCACTAAGTCGATGTGTGAAGCCGGAATTTATCCAGTCATAATGATACGCGCCCTCATACATCTATCCGGGGGCACCCAAAGTCTTCAGGTTAGAGTATATTACATTGGGGCTGAACGCGCACATAGAATCAGGACAAACTTTGCGTTAGAGACCCCGCCTCAAAAGGCAGGGCCTCGTTCCCATCAAAATCTCACGAATTGGGCTTCGCTTTTGGTATCGACGTACTCACGTATGTATCATCTAGGCGAGCCTTGGCGATGTAGAGGATCTGGCCGACGTGCTGGGAGTAGTGCGAAAGCATCTGTAAAAAGACTTCTAACACTGTGGAATCCTCGCTCGGCCCACTATTTGCCGGGGGATTCGGCGGAAACGGTTGAGAGAGCAGGTCCTCTTCGGAGAAGTCGCCTACGATTTCGATCACGAGATCGAACGATTGCTCCAAAGCGGTGATGACCTCCGCTTTACTCAGCACCAGATCCGACGCGAATTCGGCATCCCTGTCCCGCGTATGTTCAATCTCACGAAACACGGTGCCCGCGCGTTGGCGCGCGTTCTCGCGGATGTGCAGGGCCAGGTTGGCCACGCTGTTACTATTCTCATTGGGAGACCAGATGACGTCTTCGTCCGAGAGTTGGTTTACGGCGGCTAGGCAGCGTCTCTTCAGGCCAGTGAACTTCCAAACTAAAGCTTGCACGACGTTCTCGGCGAGTTGCATTCGGAAATTCCCTCCCCTGTAGTTACTACGCACATCCCTTTGTCACTTTTACAAGGCTAACAGGATCCATTGTAAAGGAAAACCAGCCCATCAGACGAGTTCCTGTTGGACTCATCCGACTATTTACCACAAATAGGCCAAATGAGCCATAAGAGAATAGCCCAGTCCAATCTGGAATGCTGCGGTCGTCCTATCCCTGTAACCAACGCGACGCACGCAAAATCTCAGGGTTCGTCAAACCGTGGCTCGCGTTGTTCCAGTTTAACGAAACATCCGCCTTGCATTCTTCAAAGATGTGCTTCAGCCTCTCGACGCTGTCGGCTGGAACGATGGGATCCATGCGGCCGGACTCCATCAAGATCCGCTTGCCGTCTAGGCTCGGGAGCGTAGGCGGCACAAGGGGAAGCATGGACCTGAACAGGACGGCACCGCCGAGGGTGTTTGGATGCAACAGAAGCAGGCTGGCTGCGATGTTTGCTCCGTTGGAGTATCCTACGGCCACCAATCCTTCCATGGTAAATCCGTAATGCTCGGCCGCTTTCTCCAGAAAATTGGCGAGCGCTCGGGATTGAAGGACGATATCGTCCTCGTCGAAAACTCCCTCGGCCAACCTCCTGAAAAACCGTGGCGCACTCCCCTCAAGCACGTTGCCGCGGACTCCCAGGAGCGCGGCTCCGGGCGCTAATGCTTTGCCGAGCGGTATCAAGTCCTCTTCGTTGCCTCCCGTGCCGTGCAGAAGCACGAGAGTCCTGGTCGAATCGTTCGTCGCGGCCGGCACATAAGTGTGGACGAAGCGGAAGTTCGGAATGCTCATGCGATTCACCTCGCATACTCGTAGTGTACACGAATCACGCGGGAAAAGAGGATGTGGTGGAGAAGCGTGATCGGCAGACTTTGCTTACTTTTTATTATTGACTATGATATAATAAGTTGAGCTCAAAGGGAACCACCTTGAAGGAGGTTATCACATGGACTTGCTGGGTATTCATCATCTGACCGCCGTGTCGGCGCAGATTCAAAACAATTATAAATTCTACACGAACGTCATGGGACTGCGCCTAGTAAAGCGCAGCGTCAACCAGGACGACGTGAGCGCGTACCACCTGTTCTACAGCGGAGACGAGCACGGGGCCCCAGGCAACGATCTCACTTTCTTCGACTGGGACGTCCCCCGCGAGCGTAGGGGAACGCACAGCATCACGCGGACGTACCTGCGCGTGAACGGGCGAATGGCGCTGGAGTGGTGGAAGGAGTGGCTGGACGGCCACGGCGTCGCGAACGGCGGAATCGTGGAAGTGGACGGTCGGGCGACTCTCTTTTTCGACGATCCCGAAGGGCAACGCCTCGCCCTCATCAACGACGTTGGTCAGGGTGATGCGCACCACCCGTGGGCGAAGAGCCCCGTGCCGCCCGAGTTTCAGATTCGCGGCCAAGGGCCCATCCAGTTGAGCGTACCGAGCCTTTCCGGCACGGAGGAGTTGCTCACCGAGGTGCTGTTCATGAGGAAGGTGAGGCAGTATCCGCACCCAGACTCCCCTTCCGACACCATCACCGTGTTTGAAATGGGGCCCGGCGGACCGTCCGCAGAACTGCACGTGGCGGAGCAGCCGAACCTCGAGGCGGCGTATCCCGGCGCGGGCGGCGTGCACCACGTGGCGTTTCGAACGCCGACGTTCGACGAGTACCACGAGTGGACGAAGCGTTTGCGGCAGTATCGCATCCCCAATAGCGGCGAAGTGGATAGGTTCTGGTTTCGCAGCCTGTACTTCCGGGAGCCAAACGGGATATTGTTTGAGATTGCGACGGATGAGCCCGGTTTCGGGGTGGACGAAGACTTCGAGACCCTTGGCGAAAAGGTGGTCCTGCCCCCGTTTCTGGAGCCTCGACGCGAGAGCATCGTCGCGAATCTGAAGCCGATTGACTGAGCGTCCGGGGCAGAGTGGTTGGAGAAAAGGGCGAAACGGGCGATTTCAGCGGTCGCCCCGTTTTCGCAGTCGCTCAGTTTCGGCGGTGGCGCCATTTCAACGCTTGAAGGTTTCCGAGGTGACGGAGCGAGCCCACGGTTCGTACAAAGAAACGTCCGACAGGTTCGAGGTGAGACTGACCGCATTGAGCGCGGCGGCGGACATGGCGAAGCTTACTGCAGTGTGGATGTCGCCCTCTTGCAGGACCCCATCCACCAAGCCAGCGAGGAACGCGTCGCCGCTCGCCGTCGGATTCACGGTGTGAATCTTCAGGGGCCCGAACCACGTGGGGTCCCTGGCCTCGGTCGCCACCATCGCGCCCTGACTCCCCATAGTCACAATGAGGTGGGCAAGCTGGTGTTGCCGCCTCGCCCTTTCCGCAGCGACGTCGAGGGATTCCATACTGTCGCCGTCTCGATGGACGGGGTTCCCTGGGTTCACGGTGATGGAGTTGCCGCGGTTTGCTGAACCGTCCAAAAATCGCAGGAACTCGTCCTGATTGATTTTGAGCAGCGTCGGCCTTTCCTTGAGGGCCTCAGACAGAAGCCGTCCTGTGGTGTCGAGATACACGGGGATCCTGTGACGATGATAATGTCGGATCACCGCTCTGTAGATGTCAGCCTCCACCCCCTCGGGCGCGCTACCGGAGACAACGGCGAGGGTCGCGTCATCCCTCAGGCTGCTGAGGAACTCCTCTACCTCCGCCTCGAAAACATGCGGGCCGCTCTCGTTGATGACCGTGGATTCTCCCCCGCTGACGATAATGCTGCAAATCCTCGTCTCCCCGCGAATCGGGGTCATGGCATCCACGATGCCATCGTCCATCAGGGTCTTGCGTACATAGTCTCCAATGACTCCCCCGGCGAGTCCGTACACTCGCACGCCCTTCTGTGGTCGGATCTGCTTAATAAACCGAGCGACGTTGATCCCCTTGCCTCCCGGCGTGATGTGGCATTCCTTCGCGCGGTGGACTTCGCCCGGAATCAGAGAATCTACCACTAGCGTCCGGTCCATCGAGGGATTCAGACACACGACGTCAATCAACGACAATCTCCTCCTGGTGAACGTGCCGTGCTTGTTGATTTACGTGTTTAAGGGCTTCGCGGCGGCTCAAGCCGGACAAGGCAGGAGAACCTTCTACGAAAGCCACCACCCGCTGCGGACGAACCTTCGCGTACTCGCGCAAGGCCCAACCAATCGCCTTGCGAATGAAAAACTCCTTGCTGTCCATCACGCGCTCGATGCTCGAGAACAGGAGAGCTTCGTCGGTCTGATCCTTATAGCCGAGTTGATGCAGGACAACCGTTCGCTGCAGCCAGATGTTTCCTGACGACAACCATAAATCAACGCATTCGTCGACAGTCTCCTTGTCCGACGACTTATGCGAGAGGAAATAAAGTCCGACGATGTTCTTCGCGATGTCGTCTACTGTATCCCACCAGGACTTACTGGTGATGATGTCCTCGAACAGACGAATGCATGCTTCGCTAGACTCGGGTAGCCCGTGTTTCAAGAGCGCGAGGCCAGCATATTGACACTCGCGGTGCGGCAATGCCCACAGATATTGCGCCACGCCGGCGATGTCCTCTGGGGTGGGCCAACCGTGATCGAGAACAAATTGCTTCACCAATTGCGCGAGCAAAGGGGCGCGAATCCCGAGAAAGTCAAACTGCTCCTTCATGTACCGCTTCATCTGAATCGCTTGTTCCGCGTTGGCGTGATTTTGCAGAGTACAAACAAGTGCTGCAACGTACGCGTTTTTGTCTGGCAGCATCATGTCCCCCTTACCCGAGCGTTGTGTGAGACCACCATGGTTCTCCGTTAAAATGGCTGCGAACCTGAGCGTGCACTGGAGTTATAATACCGCTACACTCCACTTTTTTCGCGATCCATTCCGTCAACACACCACAAAGTTAATTGACGGATGAACCTTTTCGCATTTTGAATCGACTCACTGTCAGACGGGGGTGATGAGCATGGTTTTTACTCAAACCGCCCAGTGAGCGATGACGTTTTGGGGGACCTTGTAGAGCGGATAGCCAAGCAGGATCGCGACGCGTTCGATGAACTTTATCGCCTGCTCTCGACGAAAATCTATGGTTACTTAAGGTTGAGATTGTCGAATGAGTCGGGCATCGAGGACATCCTGCAGGACACGTTCCTCGCAGTCTGGCGGCAATCATCCTCGTTCCAGAGAGCATCGAAGGCAACAACCTGGGTGTTTGGCATCGCTAGGCACAAGTTGCAGGACTGGCTGCGCATCACGGGGCGACCTGCAAACGAGCAACTCGACAGCGAGACCTGGATACAAGAGGACTTCGCCCCTCGTGTGGTCGCAAAGCTGTCATTCGAGCAGGCTCTTCGCACTCTGACCCCAGAAGGACGGGAGCTTGTCTACCTTGTATTTGTCGAACGGTGGCCGTATCAGGACATTGCTAGGTTGCTTTGCATCCCGGAAGGTACAGTGAAGAGCCGTGTGCATCATTTAAAACGTCAACTTTCAGTGCTACTTCGTGAGGAGGTGACGGACGGTGAATGATTCCTGCCAACACGTGTCACCCCTTCTGCCCTATCTTGCTGTCGGCAGCCTGGATGGTAACGAAAGGTACGTTGCGCTTCATCACGTCCACACCTGCGCCTCCTGTCGACGAGAACTAGCCTTTCTGACGAAGCTCGCCACCGAAGCAACGAATGCGTGGTCACCTGCGTCGTCGCCGCTTGTCAGCCGCAATGTTCTGGACTCAACGTTGAGGAGTTTGCATCAACAGTTGGATAAAGACACAGCCCAGTCAGGCGAGACGACGATGCTCGTCGAGTCGCAAAGCCCGATTTTGGGTTACATCCTGGAAAACAACGTCTCGCCACTTAGCGTGATAAGCAGCGCATTCCAGGTGGTGAGGGTCACGGTGCGGGACGCGGTGAAGGAAGTGGTGAGAAACGTGCTGGCGAACTCCGGCACGGGGCCCATCGCAGAGTCCTTCGAGCAAATAAGGGGTCTCGGCCAGAATTGGCTGTCATGGTTTCAAATTGGCACTTAACCAAAGGAGAGGATAAAGAATGGCACACGATCATTCCCAGATTCCAGTTC
>JAJZAV010000195.1 GCA_021799255.1 Bacillota bacterium | reverse complement strand
CCCCGTTGCACCCGCAGAGACCAGTCGCCCGATGGCTTCTTGTTCGATTTGCTGCGATCCGTACGAACACGCCACGCAGAGCGGCTGTTTTGTATCGTGAAGCGCTTTTTCGACGGACGCAACCAAAACGGGTCCGAAGGTGTGCTTGAGCCAGGGGATGATAAAGCCTACCGGATCGCTAGATAACAAGAGGCTCCGTTCCTCCGATTCAGCGCGCGGCGAGGGGATATCGTGGAGTGCCCCCGCCCCGCGGGACGACATCGGTTCCCCCACGAACGTGCCCACCCCTGGGCGGCGGTTCAGATAACCTTCGGCCGTTAGCATGCTGAGCGCGCGACTCGTGGTGATTCGGCTGACTCCAAATTGTTTCGTCAACTCGCGTTCGGTCGGAATCCGTGAACCAGGTTCCATGCGACCGCTCTCTATTTCCCCTCTGATGTACCTGTAGATTTTCTCGTATAGTGCCAGCCTATCGGCGCCCATGTAGAATACCTCCGCTGGAAGTTCTCGAAAAAAGGTTGCATACTCATTTGATATGTTAAATATAATAAAGCATCCGTCCAACGAATGCAAATTTGGTGTTTATTCCAAATTAGTCCGGAAGATTCATTGCCAATTCGATTTTCAAGTGCTTGATTCAGGCAGGACGCCGCTAGGAAACTAGGAGGGACTCCTCAGGCGATGTGAATATAATAATATCCGTTGACATATGATTATGTTAAATATATTATTATTGTTATATCAGCTACGATTCTGCAATATCTGCAATAAGAGCACGTTACACAAGGTAAGTCCGTATGCCGCGACGGGGGCTGTCTCGGGAAATAAGGCTCTGATATGATACGAGACTTAAGAAACCGCTCTCATGGCATTCGAAGACCATTGGCCTGCTTGGGCAAGTTTTATACTGAGTGAGACCAATTGAGTGGTCTTCGGCTACGTGCTCCTCTTGTGTCGCAAAGAGGGAGCATCACAGGGGGGATCCAAATGCTCAGAAACTTGTCAAAAGCAACACTAGTTTTGGGGACGGCCGCAGCGCTCACCGTTGCACCCATGTCCGTCTCGTACGCCTCTTCTGGAGGCGTGTTGGCGTATGCGGGAGGGTGGCAAACAAATGGGATTTACAATCCACAACCGCAGGCCAACGGCAACATCTTGCAAGACGGGGTGTGCTATGCTCCCCTAGCGTATTACAAGTTCACGAGTTCTAGTAACAACGACTTCTGGCCGGTGCTAGCCAAGAGTTGGAAGGTTTCTGATCACGGAAATCAGGTTACCGTAACCCTGAATCCGAACGCCAAGTGGTCCAACGGAACCCCGGTAACGGCACAAGATGTGTACACGACGTTCGAAATGCAGTTCATCGTCGGGAACGCCCAATCTTGGGGACTCACGAAGATGAAGGTAGTCAATCCTCACACCATCATTTTTTACAAGAATCCTGCGTTTCTTTACAACACCAACGTGTTGCTCCAACAGCTTCTGAACAACAATAACATCATGCCTGCGGCCGATTTTAATCCCATCCTGCCGCCGCAAACCCAGGTGTGGAAGGCGGTCCAGGAAGCTGGCGGGCCCCTGGAGCCAAGTCGACGCAAGCCGGCGAGAACCTGCTGACCAAGTGGTCGCACACTCTTGAGGGATACAACTTCAAGGGCGGATCGAACCTGATCTACGACGGTCCATGGACGTTCACGCATGGTACTTCCGCCGAGCAGTTGTACACCAAGAACCCCGACTTCGTGTTTGCGAACAACATCACCGCACAGCAGATGGTAGTCACGAATCAGACGACCAACGACGTGACATGGCGCGCCCTCGAGAATGGCACGATTGACTATGCGGGAGTGTCGTTCTCGCCGCCCGTATACAAGCAAATCATGAGCGTGCATCAAAACCACTTCATCGCAGCGCCGCAAAGCACGGGCATGTCGTTCTACTTCAACGAAAAGATCTATCCGTACAACATGGTCAAGGTGCGGCAGGCCCTCGCTTACCTCGTCAACCGGCCGGCGGCCACCAAAATCGGCGAGCCTATCGGGAGTTCCGACGTCTTGATTCCCGATGGTTTGACGACGACCGCGAACAAGCAGTGGCTCTCTGCGGCCCAATTGAAGACGCTGAATCCGTACAACTACAACGTCAACAAGGGCATCTCCCTCCTGAAGCAAGCCGGGTTCAAGAAGACAGCCGGCGGTTGGGTCATGCCGAACGGCAAGAAGTTCACCGTGACCATCTACGCTCCAAATTACTCGGACTGGGATGCGGGCGTCCAGGAGATTGCGAGTCAGCTCACCTCCGTAGGGATTAAAACGAATGCCGACGTCATGGACTCAACCATCTATTATTCGCCGAACGGTGCGCAATCCGGAAAGTACGGCATCTTCTGCGACTGGTGGGGCGGATGGAACATCAATCCATACGACACGTACAACCAAGCGTACTTCGCTGAACCGGGAGCTTATAGCGTCAGCAACACCGGGAAAATCGAACACAACGCGAACGCTACAAACATCATGAACGTGCCGGAGACCGTCTCGGTTCCGGGGATGGGCAAAGTCAATTTGCTCCAGACGACGGTAGCGATTGCCGGAAATCTGCCCCTTGCGAAGCAGAAAGAAGACGTCTACAGGTTGGCGAAATCATACAACTACTGGTTGCCGGCTTTGGACGTGTGGAATCAACTCGCAGGGCGTACCTATTCCACCGAACGTTGGACTTGGCCCGACTTCCAAAAAAACCAAGCCCTGCTCAATATGTTCACCTACAATACTCCGGTCGTCGTCTACCAAGTGTTGGGTCTGATGAAGCCGAAGCAGTAACAGTAGCTAAGATTCTTGACGAGGGTTCCTGTGGGTGCACCATTCCTACGCACCCACAGGCATCGTCCGGTGATTGGGGATGAACATGTGGTCAGAGAAGAACGCAGGAACAACACGGCGAGAGCGTTGGATTTCATTCACGTGGGCAGCAGGCTCATGTTTGTTTGGTCGGTCTTTTTGGCGATTCTTGAGATCGTCACCTTCGTCGGGGCGACGAAGTCTTCGGCCAGACTGATGGATGTCGTTGCGATGATTTTCACCGGCGGGCTGTTCGTACTTTGCACTTTGGGCGTTCGCTTGGCCACGAGGGCCATCCGCAGGCGCTCTTCGCAGTCTCTTCCTGAGAATCCGGGCGCCCGCACCAAACGCCGTGAGAGGGCGGTCTCGCCCTCATGAACAAATTGATCCGACGGGTTGTCACGTCTCTCATCCTCATCTTTGTCGTCGCCACGCTTACCTTCTTTCTGATTCGACTCATGCCTGGCAGTCCATACGAAGTGTTGTACCATCAACTGCTGATGAAGGGCATGAGCCAACAGCAGGCTGCAGATCAAGTCCGATCACTTCTGAATGCGACGCCCAACGAACCCGTGATATTGCAGTATTTTCAGTGGGTTGTGCAGTTATTCCACGGCAGCCTCGGAAACTCCATCGCGCAGACTGGCGTGCCGGTCACGCAACTCATCTTCAACGCCTTGCCTTGGACCCTCGTCACGGTAACCATGGGCCTATTCATCAGCTTCTTCATTGGTATCTTTTTGGGAGTCATCAGCGCTTCCAAACGCAACTCCTGGGTGAGCGGACTCATCGACAATGCTAGTTCCATCGCCCACGCCATACCGGCGTACGTCACGGCAGTCGCTCTCCTATATCTATTTAACGTTGTATGGCACGTTTTTCCATCGTCGGGCGCTTACGGTATTACCGTGTACCCAGGTGTGAACTTGCCCTTTATCCTAAGCTTCATGTATCACATGGTGCTTCCGGTGGGCACGTATGTCCTCACGGGCCTCGGGAGCTGGGAGTTAGCCATGAAGGCAACGACCATCACGGTGACGAACGACGACTTTATGATGGCCGCACGGTTGCGGGGACTTCGTCACTCGACTCTGATGAGTTACTTGGGGTGGAATTCTATCCTCCCTCTGTTCACGGGATTCATGCTGAGTCTCGGGGCAATGTTTGGAGGTTCAGTATTCATTGAATCAACCTATTCATTTCCTGGAATCGGAAATCTCTTTGGGGCCGCCATCACTTCGAGAGACTATCCCGTCATGGAAGGCTGCTTTTTACTCACAACGACGACCATCATCGTCGCGAACGTGGTGGCAGACTTAATGTACTCGAAACTGGATCCGCGAATTGTAGACTAGCGAGGGCGGTGCGAAATGAAGAATATCTGGAAAATATTCACGCGTCGGCCGTCTCGCATGGTTGGCGTTGTATTACTCCTCTTTTTTATCGTGCTAGCCATATTTGGTCCCATCATGTACCCGCATCCTGCGGTGCCGAATCCCAATCAAATCTACGCCCCGCCATCGTGGGCGCATTTCCTCGGCACGGACTATGCGGGGCGCGACATTTGGGAGCAGATAGTGCAAGGAGCGCAAAATGTCCTGTACGTTGCGTTTCTTGGGGCCTTGTTCACCATTATCATCGGAACGGTTGTGGGTTTGGCCGCGGGATACCTCGGACCCGTCGTCGATAACATCCTGATGCGCATCACCGACATGTTCCTGACGATTCCGTCCATCGCGCTCACCATCATTTTGGCCGTGACCATTGGCCTGTCCAACAACATCGTGATGGCTGGCATTCTTAGTTTTGCGAGTTGGGGTGGGTTGGCACGCGCCATCCGCTCCATGGTGTTGAGTATTAAGTCACGCTCGTTCATTGAAGTTTCCCTAGGCCTTGGCATTCCTCGGTGGCGGGTGCTCTTTCGCGACGTCCTGCCCAACCTCATGCCGTACATCGTCGTTCATCTCATGCTCGCGCTGACGAGCACGGTATACGGAGAGGTCGGACTCTTCTTCCTCGGGGTTGTCCCGTTTAACGCGGCGAACTGGGGCGTGATGTTGAACTACGCCACAGGGGGATCCGGTGCGATGTACAGCACGCAGTCCCTCATGTTTCTTATTTCTCCCATTCTTGCCATCGTACTACTACAAACCGGTATCGTGCTCACGTCGGACGCGGTCAACGCCATCGTGGACCCGCGTCTGCGCGAGGCCAAGTAAGGAGCGGACGAACATGTCAACCGTAGTCGATGTCAAAGGTTTGTCCGTGACGTTTCCCACAGATGAAGGCGTAGTGCGCGCGGTGAACGATGTGAGCTTCTCCGTGCGCGAGGGGGAGAGCGTCGGGATTGTCGGTGAGAGTGGGAGCGGTAAGAGCACGGTTGCATTTGCGCTGTTCGACAGCGTTCCTAGCCCGGGTCAAATCTCGGAGGGGGAGGTTCGCTTCGAAAACGGGAAGAATCTGCTAGACATGTCGGAAGAGGAACGACGTCGTTTCTACTGGTCCCGCATCTCCATGGTCTTTCAGGCCGCCCAAAACACGCTGAATCCAATTCTTCGGATTCAGAGGCAAGTGGAAGACATCGCCGACGCACACAATGTTTCGAAGAAGGATGCAATCGCCCGCGCCAGCGAATTGTTTGAGACGATGTACCTGCACCCAAAACGAGTGCTGAGCTCGTACCCTCACGAACTGTCAGGAGGGATGAAGCAGCGGGTGAGCATCGCGCTAGCCCTGCTTCTCAATCCGAGGCTCGTGGTTCTCGACGAACCGACCACTGCCCTTGACGTCATTAGCCAAGCCTCCGTTTTGCGGATTCTCGACGAGGTACGTAGGAACACCTCCGTTTCGTTTTTGTTTATCACGCACGACATCTCGGTCATCTCGCAGGTTGTGGACAGAGTGCTCGTGATGTACGCGGGGCGCGTTGTCGAGAGCGGACCCGTGAGAAAGATAGTGACGGCGCCAACACATCCGTACACGAGGGGGCTTGTGGCCTCGATTCCTCCCTTGGTTGGCGATCTCAGCGGAACGAAATCGGTCATGGGACAACCTGCCAACCTAATGAATCTTCCGAAGGGCTGCGCTTTCTATGATCGATGTGAAATACGGCAGCCGCGATGCGCTTTGGAACCGCCGTCTTACCTACCCATTGATGACGATTCGGCGGTTGCGTGTCACGTGGCCACTGGCCAAGACCAAGGGGTGAATGGACCATGATTGAACTCAAGAATCTGACCAAATCGTTCCTTGTGAAAGGCCAGGGAGAACGGCGCCGCAAACGAGTGATGCACGCCGTCAAGGACGTGGAGTTTCAGTGGGGAACCCAAGAGTTTGTCGCGATCGTCGGAGAGAGCGGATGCGGGAAGAGCACGCTCGGCAGGGTCATCGCTGGCATCATGCCCCCGAGTGAGGGCGACGTCCTGTTGGACGGAAACAGCACCCTTAAGCTGAACAAGCAACAGCGAAGGGAATGGGCGAGGGTCGTCCAACTGATTCCTCAGGATCCATTCGCCGCGTTGAACCCCGTGCGCAAGATTAGCAGCCTGTTTGCGGATCCGCTCCGGTATCACGGGATAGCCACCGGCTCCCGGGTAAAGCAAAGAACGGCTGAGCTGCTGGACTTGGTAGGCCTTGAACCGTCGAACGTGATGAACAAGTATCCGCACCAATTATCTGGGGGTCAGCGACAGCGGATTGTGGTTGCGCGAGCGCTGACGGTAAACCCGCGTTACTTGATTGCCGATGAGTCGGTGTCTATGGTCGACGTGTCTCTGCGAATCGGGATCATGGATAAAATGAAAGCTATCGCTCGTGAAAGGGAGCTTGGCCTTTTGTTTATCACGCACGACTTTCGAGTCGCTCGGTACATCGCGCAAAACGGGCGTATCGCGGTGATGTATCTCGGACGCATCGTTGAGATTGGTCCGACTGAAGAAGTCCTGCAGAACCCTCAGCACCCGTACACGCAAGCGTTGATCTCTGCGGTGCCGGTTCTCGAAGGCCGGGAGCAGAGGGTAACGCTGATTGAGCCACGCAATTATGAGCTCACCAGCGAGGTGTCTCATGAGGGCTGCGCGTTTGAGCCTAGGTGTCCATTCGCGACAGAGTCGTGTCGCACGAAGTCCCCGGATCTCCTTGAGGTGTCAAAGTCGCACGGCGTCGCGTGCCATTACGCAACGCCACGGCGAATGGTGGAACGGGAAAACAACGCGATGGTATAGGCCGGATCCCTTAGCGCAACCGTCGCGAAAAAAGGCCCCACCTCCTGTGGATCCGGAGGTGGGGCCTTCGTATGGCTCTTGCCTACGAGGGTCGGTTCACTTTGAGGGTCTTAATCTCAAATGGACCGAACTGAAGAGAGACGGATCCGGAGAGTACTGAAAGTAGGCGCTCCGCGTTTTCCATGAGGTCCGCCTCGTAGACCGCTTCCGGCTCGAAATGAAGCGTTACTCCGCAGGATTGGCGTCCTCCCGTCGTTTCGTACAGACGCACAATCATACTCGAGTCGTCTTCCGCGCACTTTACCGCTTCCACCATAATTGCGTCGTTGTCGAGTTCTAACAGGGAGTACGCTTTCGGGACTCGTTGTTCTTCTACACGCTCTGTGGCTTCAGTCTCTAGCGACACGACCTGGAGCGGGACGTTGAGTTCATAGCCCGCCTGGTAGACCTTTGCCTCTGTACACGATCCGCCGTGAGGCAACAGGCTATACGTGAACTCGTGCTCGGCCCTATCCGCCTGCGGGTCTGGACTCGAGGAACTGCGCAGCAGGTTGATGTCGAGTACATGGCCGTTCGCGCGATGCCCGTATTTGCAGTCGTTCAGCAAGGCGACCCCGTAGTTGCTCTC
>JAJZAV010000194.1 GCA_021799255.1 Bacillota bacterium | reverse complement strand
ACACGAGGCGCGATGCGTAGGAGGCCCACTTTAGAACGTTGGCCTCCGTATGAATGAGCTTTTCTCCCCAATACCCGTCCAGCCGTTCGATTACCTTGTCTATCCCGTCGTCATCGAGAACTTCGATAAGCCTGCGAAGCGCCAGCGAATGACCGTAGGAACGCCGAATGCCCGCGGTAAGCTCTTCGTACTTGCCGAAACCGCAGATGTCTCTCGCCGCGTAAATGCCCGTCAGTATGGAGGAGAATTGACCAAATCCGGCGGCGGGCATCATTGTGCCGAAACAGTTTCCGACGAAAAGCATGTTCCCGATGCGCGGGTATCTCGGAAGTCCCATCGCGTATCCATGCACGTGAAACGCGTCAACGGGTCGCAATTGTTGCCGGGTGTCCTCGCATACCCGGGTTAAGAACGCGTTCCACAGCGATTCAACTTCCTGCTCTGTTCGCTTTCGATATTCAGGAAAAGCGAGGGTTACGGAAGCCTCGCTGCTTGAGAGTGGAATCAGAAACCCGTATCCGCCATCTGGGGCGAAGCGTCCATCGAACCATGCCATGACCTCCGTGGGCGCAAATTCTCCCTCGACGGTCCGTCCCGTGAGCGTCACGGTAAGGTCTGGTTCCAACCGTTGCATTGGCTGCACGTCCATAACATCCCCTGTCGCCACGACGACGTGGGTGTGTTCTCTCACAAGGTCCTGAACGGTTTTTTTGGATTCAAACTGGATTTCTGCTCGAACTTGTTCGGCCAACTGCCGCTCTAGTGAATCCCGATGCCGTCCACGGATGGTGGTAAAACCCACCGGGCCGGTCAAAGAGGCTCGTCGATTCCTCGAATGGATGACAAGGTTGGTGACGTTTGATGTCGGATGCAGATAGATTCCGTGTTCTTCGCCAAGGTATCGTACCTCGTCGGTGACTCTGCGTGAAAAGATGGACGCGAAGATCTCTGCGTTGATGAATCGGTCCCCTACGCCCGATCTCGCTTCATAGATGGTCGGTTGCACCCCGTGTTTTTCCAGCTCTATCGCGCACGCCAGCCCAGCCAGCCCGGCCCCCATGATGGACACGTTCATGTTGGTCACCTTCTTGTGGGAACTCTCTCTCATAGTTACAGTGTTCTCGCAGTTCACTCTGCCGATACGCTCTGCCTCACAAGACCCCCAGGATCTAAGCCGTTGTAGCACGGTCGGATATCGGCTCGTGGTTCATTCGACCCACGCAACTCTGTCCTATCACGCATATTGATGTTGTAGGTTGGTGTGCCGTTCGTGGGTAGAGGGGGGATTTTGGTGAAGACTTCGAGACGAACAGTTGCACGTCGTAGATCCGAAGACGAGGTTCTTGTTTCGAATCGCCGAAGATCACCGCGTGGCGCCAAGGTGACGGTTGTCATCACGTCGTATAATCCCGGCCCGTACTTGAAAGAAGCAATCGAAAGCGTGATGAAGCAGTCGTACACCAATTGGCGAATGATCATCGTCGACGATGCGTCAACGGACAAGAGCTTGCAAAGCGTACGCGAGTACCTGAGCGACAACCGGATCACGCTATTGGTCAATCCCCGTAACCTTGGGCAGACCAAATCCCTGAACATCGCATTGAAAAAGGTATCCACGCCGTATCTGGTTCAACTCGACAGCGACGATTGGTTCGTTCCGGACACGCTGAAGGTCTTGGTCAGAGAGGCGGAGCAGAGTGCCGGCAACGTTGCTCTTGTGAGCGGCAACATCAAGCTCGTTTGGAAGGATGCAAACGGCAGGGATATCAAGTCGTTGGTCCGCCGGGGACGTCGGTACAGGGACAAGTACGACTTCATGCTTGCAAACCAGTCATGCTGGCCTCGGTTTTACCGTACGGCCGCGCTTCGAGCGGTTGGGGGATGGCCCACCGATGGTCCCTACGAGGGAAGGTACATCGAGGACTTGCGCATTCTTTACAGGCTCGCAGAACGATACAGATTTCGCTGGATCAATCAAACGTTGTACATTCACCGTCGTCACCAGGGGAACATGACAAGTAAGGTTCGAGAGATGAAGGAGACCTTGTACTGGTTGATTGATGAGACGTTGAAGCGGTGGGGTGGGCGATACAAACCGAAGTACAGACTATTACCGAACGGATATCCTCAGCTAGCCTCGCTGATTCCGACCGTAAAACACACCATACGCAAACGAACCGTCGCACACGGAACGACTAGGACCAGTTTTCGAAGGCACAATCTTTAAGGCATGGGGGATAGTCCTTCGTGATGAACCGTCCAGGTGCCATTGCTAGGGAACCCAGGGGTATCCCCGCTGGATCCATCCCAACCCTTTGCCATCATGGCGACGGCTGTCAGCAATCCGCCGTTGCCTGGCAAATACACGGGCAAACCGCCGTGCTGAAAGTTGTGGCCGTTTGGCAGATACCGGTTTTTCCCTTTGTCAATGAGGAGCATATCGATGGCCAGATCCGTCTCTCCCAGGCGAGCCGCTGTCATGGCCAACATGGGATAATCCCACCCCCACGTGTGATCCCAATTCCAAACATCCAGGACTTTGTAGAGCGTTCTCCGCATCCGCTCTGGATCTACGTCGTTTCCAGGTAACATTCCTAGAGCGGCCACCATGGTCGGGTGATCTTTGGCCAATTTTTCATCGGTGAACGTCTCCGGGTTTGTTTCGGTGGCCACATAGAGACCGTCCTGAATGGGGTAGCTCGAGAGATGGGTAAGAATACAATCCCATGCAGAATTTCTCGCCATGCAGAGCCGCTCTCTCCATCGTTGTGCAAGTTGGAGGCCATAGGCAAAATAGGCCAACTCAAACGTTGGATTCATGGTTGTTGTATGGTCGTAGATCTCTTGCGCGGGGGCGACGGGGGGACCGAGCACGTATCGTTCGTTCGCAGCGTCCCATTCCGCGAACGAGGCCATGAACTCCGCGGTTTCGAATACCAATTCACGGTATCGTTGTAACGTTTCTGACGTAGGATTATCTCGATAGATGAGCTCCGCGTAGTAAATGGGATGTGGCTGCTGCCATATGAGAAACGGTTCGATGTAACAAGGGGCGTTGACCCCCTCACGGGATACGCACTTTGGCCAACGAATTCCCTCATACCCTTGTGACTCCGCTAGGTGACGGGCCTTTGGGAGGATATCCAGATACCACTTCAGGCTCTTCTCGAGAAGCTGAGTCCGGCCCCAGAGCGCGAAATGCGCGCTGTGCCACCAATGCATTTCCAAGTGGAACTTGCCTGCCCAACTGTTGTGCACGAGTCCCGATTCCTGAGGAGGTAATTCACCACTCGAGTTCACTTTGGTGAGATATTGGGAAAGAATGATGCGCCGCTCTAATTCGATAGCTCGACTGTCCTTACTCTGCGCGAGTTCGACCGCAGCGCCTTTCATCCAAAAAAGGCGCCATTCTTCTTCAGACAACTGTGCCACCGCGGTGAACGAAGGAAGCCGCGCCTCAACAGGCAAAGAAGAGAATTGGCACACGAATTCTAAAATTGAGGAATCGTTGGCAACGAATTGGTAATGATGTTCGTCTTGGCGCCGAAACCGTCCGCTAGACCCCTCGGCTAGAACGGCGTACTCCGTGTCGTCGAGCATCCGACGAATCTTGATACCGCGTCCATCCGAGGAAATCGTCCCTCGCGTTTGATGTTGTTCCGGTTTGGACCAATCGACTCCCATGCCCCGCGGGGACCCATAAGGAAAGCGAAGCGAAATTCGCATATCTTTGGATCCGAGGAGGGGCGATTCGACGCGCACCGCGATAATGTCGAGAAGGGGATGGCAGACCGTCTGCACTGAGACGGATTGTCCCAAGGCGACGTACTCGGTGTGAATCTCTCCTGTCCAAAGGTCAAGGGACTGGTTAATATTCTTGAAGTCTTCCGGCGACAGCGACGAAACGGCGGACGAACCAAACTCAAACTGGAGTAAGCCGAGGTGTAACCGATGGGGGTTATTCCTCAAGTACTCGGTGTGCGGATCATGGACTTGTAGCCAAGGGAAGTATGGGTAGTCGACGGCTCTTCCGTTGAAAGTACGGAGCGGCGTGAGCGAAAAGTTGTCCATCGTGTATCCATCGGGGTTAGGGAACGAATGCCAGCCCCAGTTCGAGAATGTACCGAGGGGAACCCCGCCATCCGAATATACGTCGGGAAACGACTGCAGACCCGTCGCGTCTACGGTCATCGCGAAGTTTCCATTACCCACGCTGAGCGATGCGTACTTGTCGAACCCATGAACGTGCGGATTATGACGTCGAACTAGCCTTGGTCTGTCAATCATACAGTAGCCCCTTTTGTGCTTTAATGTGGCAATTCCATCATTACGCCGCTTTCCGTTCTATTCGATATTTGAGGGAATCATGTACCCTTATGTTGCATTTGTGAAAACTATATTTATCTATAAAATAATGTGCTATGATAGAGGTGTCAATGACAAAATAAACGGTCTCTGCTCATCTGAGAGCGGCAGTTCTGCGGGGTGTCGTCTATGGCCATGAACGGGGTAGTACCCGAGAGGTACTTAACGCCTTATAAAACCGGACGTGCGATATTGCCGCCGTCCGGTCGTAAAGGGATGTTTGATTCTGAGTGCGTGGACATTCCCTTTGTGTTTCAACACCAGAATCGTTTTTACATGATGTATGTGGGATACGACGGCCATGGATATCAAACTGCATTGGCCGTGAGCGACAATCTCGTGGACTGGGAGAGCCTTGGGGTTATTCTCGGCAAAGGGGAACCAGGGCGATTTGATAGCGTCGGCAGTGCCGGGACGTGGATATTGAAAGAAGATGACCTAAACAAACCTCCCGCGCTTCGCAAATTCCGAGGAAGGTACTGGATGGTGTATCACGCCTATCCCAGAAATGGATATGAGGAGGGGCCCGCCGAGATTGGTTTGGCCTGGACCGAAGACGAGAACCTCATGGATTGGCACAGGCTCGACGAACCAATCTTCTCTTGGAAAGACGGAGACGCATGGGAGCGCGGGGGACTATACAAGGCTTGTGTTGTGGAAAACGACGGCGTCTTTTCCATGTTCTATAACGCCAAGAACACGGAAACCCGTTGGACAGAACAAATTGGTCTTGCGACCTCAGAGGATTTAGTTCATTGGACTCGACACAAGGATAACCCTGTCGTTCGAGTAACTTCCGATAGCTGGGACAGCCAGTTTGTTTCGGACCCGTTTGTGGTTCGCGATGGAAACCTATGGGTCATGTATTACTTTGGGTACGACTTGCAACACGCGCAGAATGGCATCGCATTTTCTCGGAATCTTCAGGAATGGGGCAAGCATTCTTGTCCGATTTTGCGCCATGGTCATCCTGGAGACATAGACGATATCCACGCACACAAGGCGTCCGTCCTGATGCATGAGAATGTCCTCTATCACTTTTACTGTGCCGCTCGTAAGTATCAGCCCGGCGACCCTGCGAAGAACTTCGGAGTCGAGTTTCGAAGCATCTCCGTGGCCACGTCTTCCCCAATCGGATCTTCACCACGGTAAGGAGTCCATTCATGAAACCTTTGGAGGATCTTTTAGTAATTGACCTCAGTCAATATCTTGCCGGCCCGGCTGCATCGATGCGCCTAGCGGATCTTGGCGCAAGAGTGATTAAGGTGGAACGCGCCGGCATCGGTGATGGCAGCCGCCGCCTAACGCTGAACAACCTCACCATCGATGGGGACAGCACTGTCTTTCACTGCATGAATCGGAACAAAGAGAGCTATGAAGCCGATTTGAAAAACCGCGACGATTTTGCCAGAGTGAAACGCCTCATTGCACATGCGGACGTTCTGATGCATAATTTCCGACCTCGGATTATGGAGCGGCTCGGATTGGATTATGAGACCCTGAGGGCCTCCCACAGTCAACTCATCTACGCAGGCATCTCTGGGTACGGGGAGCGGGGGCCCTGGGCCACCAGACCGGGGCAGGACTTGCTCGTTCAATCCCTTTCCGGGCTCCCGTGGCTAAACGGATATCGAAACGGCAAACCCGTGCCGTTTGGTCTCTCGGTCGTAGATATGTTCGCGAGTGCTCACGTGGTGCAAGGGATCCTGGCTCTATTGGCGCGCCGGAATGAAACTGGGTATGGCGGTCGCGTTGACACGAGCTTGTTTGAGTCCGCCCTAGACCTTCAATTCGAAGTGCTGACCACATATTTCAACGATGGAGGACGCCTGCCGGATAGGGGGTCTTCCCGCAATGCTCACGCATACCTGGGGGCTCCGTACGGCATCTATCAGACCATGGACGGATACGTCGCGCTCGCGATGGGTTCGGTCGTGTCCCTTGGGACTCTCATCGGTGCGACAGAACTCGCAAAATACACCAATCCGCAGACATGGTTCACAAACAGAGATGAGATCAAGGAGATTATTGCGAAACATCTTCGTAAAGGCAAGACCGAGGAATGGGTGAGCATTTTGGAATCCGGAGGTTATTGGTGTGCTCCGGTTCTGAACATTGAACAGTTCAGCTCTCATCCGGGGTTTACGGCCTTGGATTTAACTCAGTCCATCCGCCGTCCCAACGGGCGCGAGCTATGGACCACCAGGTGTCCCATCCGCGTGGACGGAGGCATTTTGAAATCGAACAAATGGGCTCCTCGACTCGGCGAAGACACGGAGCGCCTCAATCAGGAGTTTCGGCTCGACGTGGAGGTCGACAAGGAGAAGGGTGCCCCTAGGGAGTCGGGTGATTTGACTCCGAAGGAAACGATGCTGCCACTCAAGGACTTACTTGTGCTTGATTTCAGTCAGTTTTTATCGGGCCCTTCGGCGACGTTGCGGCTCGCCGATTTGGGGGCCCGGGTCATCAAAATTGAACGTCCTGAAGTCGGAGACATCTGCCGAACGCTGTATGTTTCGAACGTCGTGATGGATGGGGAAAGCTCGCTCTTCCACGCCATCAACCGAAACAAAGAGAGCGTTGCCGTGAACTTAAAGGACGATGCCAATCGCGCCTTCCTCGAGAGTCTGATTCGAAGGGCCGACATCGTAGTTGAGAATTTTCGTCCCGGCGTCATGGAAAGATTGGGCCTGGATTATGAACGCGTGAAAAAAATCAACCCGCGCATCATCTTCGGCAGCATCACCGGATATGGGACCGAAGGCCCATGGCGGGACAAACCCGGTCAAGATCTGTTGGTTCAGGCCCTCTCCGGTTTAACCTGGCTCAACGGGGACAAGGAGGACCCTCCCGTTGCGTTTGGTCTCAGCGTCGCCGATATGATGGCGGGGGCGCACTTGGTGCAGGGGATTTTGGCCTTGTTGAATCGTCGTCACCGAGAGGGAATTGGGGGACTCATTGAGGTCAGCATGATGGAGTCCATTGTCGACTTGCAGTTTGAGGTATTTACCACCTATCTCAACGACCCAACTCGTCCACCGATTCGAAGTTCCATGAACAACGCGAACGCGTATTTGCCTGCACCTTACGGAATCTACGCGACAGCGGACGGATTTATCGCGCTGGCCATGGGGTCCGTTACAAATATCGCGGAGCTGATAGGGTGTCCCTTGCCGCCGGAATTTTCGAACGTCGATGACTGGCTTCACCGTCGAGACGAGATCAAGATTCTGCTGCAGAATCATTTCATGACAAACACTTCAGAGCACTGGTTAGCCCTTCTTGAGCCTCATGACGTATGGTGTTCCAAGGTGTTGACATGGGATAAAATGATGGTAGAAGAAGGCTTTGATTTGTTGT
>JAJZAV010000193.1 GCA_021799255.1 Bacillota bacterium | reverse complement strand
CGGGGGGGTCGTCGGACCCATACGAAGGTAGCGCGGCCATCCTCGCCTTCGGGCCGAAGGAGGTAGTCGCGAAGCGCGGCGGGGACGGCGTTCTCTATTTCGGCCCGGATGGAGAACGTAGACAGGCAGCGTTTTCTATTGAAGTCCTGAACACGTTGGGCGCTGGGGACGGGTTCGGCGCAGCATACGCGTACGGGTTGCTGCAGGGCTGGCCCGTTGAACGCCGACTGGAATACGCCTCTGCGGCGGGAGCCATCGTGGTCACTCGCCACAGCTGTTCCGAAGCGATGCCAACGGCGGCCGAAGTAGAGTCCTTTCTCGATTCGAACCATAAATGAGGTGGAGCGAGTGACGAACATCCGCTTGACTATGGCGCAAGCCTTGTTACGCTTTTTGGATCAGCAGTATGTAGAATTGGACGGACAAGAGTACAAGTTCGTGCAGGGGATCATCGGAATCTTCGGTCACGGAAACGTAACGGGAATGGGCGAAGCGCTGGAGTACGGAGGCACCGGCTTGCCATATATTCAGGGGCACAATGAACAGGGCATGGTTCACACCGCCGTGGCGTACGCAAAGCAACGCAACCGACTCGGAATCTACGCCTGCACCACGTCGATTGGTCCGGGCGCCTTGAATATGGTCACCGCCGCCGCTGTCGCCACCGTCAACCGCATCCCGGTTCTGCTCCTGCCGGGAGACATCTTCGCTTGTCGCCAACCGGACCCGGTGTTGCAGCAGATAGAGGTGCCAGCGGATTACACGGTCTCTGTGAACGATGCTTTCCGTCCCGTAAGCCGCTTTTTTGACCGAATCTTGCGCCCGGAGCAGTTGATGACCTCCTTGATTCAGGCGATGCGCGTGCTGACGGATCCTGCCGACACGGGCGCAGTGACCATCGCGCTGCCACAGGATGTCCAGACGGAGGCGTACGACTATCCCGAGATCTTCTTTCGCAAACGGGTGCATCATTTGAGCCGCAGGCCTCCCGCTCGAGAGGATGTGTTGCGCGCAGTGGAAAGCATTCAAAAATCGAAGCGTCCCCTCATCATCGCTGGAGGCGGCGTGCACTACTCGTTCGCGGCCGACGCGCTGCGTGCGTTCTCGGAGGAGTTCAAGATTCCCGTCACCGAGACGCAGGCCGGCAAGGGGGCCTTGACCTGGGACCATGAATGGAACGTGGGGGGGATTGGCGTAACGGGATCGCTCGCGGGGAACCGACTCGCTAAATCCTGCGATCTCGTGATTGCCGTCGGGACCCGTTTGGCCGACTTCACCACCGCATCTAAAACTGCCTTGCCCGCCGACGTTTCGGTCGTGTCCATCAACGTCTGCAGGGTGGACGCGGTGAAGATGGATGCGTGCCCCGTGATGTCCGATGCCTTGCTGTGTCTGCAGGCGATTGGGGATGCCTTGAAGCAGCGGGGTTACCAAAGCGAGTACGAAGAGGGCGAGATTCGGGACGCAAAAGGCGCCTGGAACGAGGAAGTCACTCGATTGTATAGTCAGGACCCGCAAAACGGGTTGTCGCAAACCGGCGCCTTGGGAGTCATTAACGAGGCGATTGAGCCGGATGCTGTCATCGTGAACGCCTCGGGCAGCCTGCCAGGGGATTTGCACCGATTGTGGCGAGTGCGTGTCCCGAGGACCTACCACTTGGAGTACGGATTTTCCTGCATGGGGTACGAGGTGGCCGGCGCGCTCGGAGCCAAGTTTGCTGAACCGGAGAAATCCGTGTACGCCTTGGCGGGTGACGGCGGATACTTGATGCTGCACTCGGAACTCTTGACGTGCGTTCAGGAAGGAAAGAAGATCACGGTCATTATCTTTGACAATTCGGGCTACCAGTGTATTCACAATCTCCAACGGGCCCATGGATCCATGGGATTTGGGAACGAGTTTCGCCATCGGGCGGATTCGTCCGGATTGTTGACGGGAACCCCGGTGTCCATCGATTTCTCTCGCTACGCACAGGCTCTAGGCGCGAAGACGTACGCGCCGCAGACGCTGGCCGAACTTCGCTCGGTTTTGGAGAGGGCGAAAGCGGATGAGGGGCCCGTGGTTATTGAATTGAAGGTGCTGCCAGGCACGGGCACCGACAACTACGAGAGCTGGTGGCGCGTTGGCGTTGCTGAAGTGTCGAACAGCGGGAAAGTTGTGGACGCGCATCGCGTGGCTGTCGAGCACATTGCAAACGCGCGACCCTATTGACGGGGCAGCGAAATCCGGCCCATCGGCGAACGATGTGGGCATTTTGGGAGGGTGATGACATGCCGGAATTGATCTTGCGCGCGGATGGCAGCGCGACTGGGGATAAACCCGTTGTCAAAGTGACGCCGGAGTCGGTCGATTGGGTGTATACAGGCTTCGAGGTTTACCGACTGGCTGCAAAAGAGGTTGTGTCGCTCGACACGGCGGGCAAAGAGACGGTCGTCATTGTGCTGGAAGGAACGTGCGACGTCGATGTGAGTGGTGTGTCGTTCGAGCACGTCGGGAATCGGGAATCGGTCTTCGACGGCAAAGCGCCGGAGGCAATCTACAGTCCCCCAGGGAACTTCGTCACCGTCAGGGCGGAGTCCCGCGCCGAAGTGGCCGTGGCGACGGCGAAAGCGGAAGAGGGGGTCGGCGGGCCACGGCGAATCACGCCCGACGACATTCCTTACGAAGAGCGCGGGGAGGGGTCCACTCGTCGGTACATTCATCACATTTTGGACGAACATCACCCGGCGAACAAGCTCTTGTTGGTGGAGGTCGTAACGCCCCCTGGGAATTGGTCGAGCTATCCGCCGCACAAACACGATGAGGAGATCCCGGGGAAAGAAGCGTATTTGGAAGAAACGTATTATTATCGGATCAATCCTCCAGCGGGGCAGGCCCTTCAACGCGTGTATGACAAACAAGGGCTCGAGACGGTTCAGACCCCTCGCGACGGAGACGTGGTTCTCGTGCCGCGGGGGTATCACCCGGTAGCCTCGCCCCCTGGATTCACGACGTATTATCTCAACGTCATGAGCGGTCACCATCGGGTATGGAAGTACACGGTGGATACCGATTACGCTCATCTTGTGCCCCCTGACGGGAACATCATGGGGCGAGTGTCACCCAGTTCAAACGGATAACGTGGTTTCGTGCACTCGGATAGTCCGCAGGGATAGTCCGTTGAAGGAGGATGGAATGTGGCAATCAGTCAAGTCAAAACGTTGCAGAACTTCATAGACGGCAAGTGGGTGGACCCATCGTCTTCTGCGTCCCTCGAGGTGCCCAACCCGGCCTCCGGCGAGCAGTTGGCGACGGTGCCCCTGTCGGCAAGAGACGACGTGGACGCGGCCGTGCGCGCGGCTACGCGAGCCTTTCGCACGTGGAGCAAGACGCCCGTCCCCAAGCGCGCGAGGATCCTTTTTCGGTATCAGCAGTTGCTGGTAGAGCACTGGGACGAGTTGGCCCGGCTCATCACGGTGGAGAACGGGAAGAGTTTCAAGGAAGCCTACGGAGAAGTTCAGCGAGGCATCGAATGCGTCGAGTTTGCGGCCGGAGCGCCGCGACTCATGATGGGCCAGCAACTTCCTGACATTGCAACCGGAATGGAATCGGGGATGTACCGATATCCCGTTGGGGTGGTCGGAGGGATCACGCCGTTCAACTTTCCCATGATGGTTCCGTGTTGGATGTTCCCGCTGGCAATCGCGTGCGGGAACACCTTCGTGCTCAAGCCTTCGGAACGTGCACCGCTATGTGCGGTGCGACTGGCAGAGTTGGCGCAGGAAGCGGGCGTGCCGGATGGCGTACTCAACATCGTCCACGGCGCGAACGATGCGGTGAATGGCATCCTCGAGCACCCGGACATCAAGGCGGTGTCGTTCGTCGGATCGCAGCCCGTGGCGGAATACGTGTACAAGACGGCGGCGAGCCATGGGAAGCGCGTGCAGGCGTTGGCCGGTGCCAAAAACCACACCATCGTGATGCCCGACGCGGATCTAGATCTCGCGACGAAGGAGATTGTTGGCGCCGCTTTCGGCTCTGCGGGAGAGCGTTGCATGGCGTGTTCTGTGGTGGTGGCGGTCGGTGAAATCGCGGGTCCGCTCGTCAGCAAGCTTCTGGACGCGGCCAATCAGATTCGCATCGGGAACGGGCTGGACGAGGGAGTATTCCTCGGTCCCGTCATCCGCGAGGCTCATAAGGAGCGGACGGTTCGCTATATCGAGGTTGGGGAACAAGAAGGCGCCGTTCTCGTGCGCGACGGTCGACAAGACCCCGAGGCTCATGGACCGGGATACTTCGTTGGACCGACGATTTTCGACGACGTCAAGCCAGGCATGCAAATCTGGAGCGATGAGATCTTCGCACCGGTGCTGTCCATCGTGCGAGTCGATTCTCTCGAAGAGGCCATCGCGGTGGCGAATCAGTCCGAGTTTGCCAACGGGGCATGCATCATCACGAACAGTGCGAGAGCCATTCGCGAATTCCGCGAGGAGATTGATGCGGGGATGCTTGGCGTGAACGTGGGAGTGCCGGCCCCCATGGCCTTCTTCCCGTTCTCGGGTTGGAAGAAGTCGTTCTATGGGGACTTGCACGTGAACGGGCAAGACGGCGTCGAATTCTACACGCGCCGGAAAATGTTGACCGCTCGGTATTAAGGTCCGAGAGGAGCCACGGGGAATTCGCGACACCGACCCAGACGTAGAACGAAGGGCGTCGATACTTCATCTGCGACGCCCTGACGCGGGAGTCAAGAAGCCGAGTCAAGAAGGTTTGAATCATTTTGAAAGTTTAATAAAATCAGGCCGCATCGAACCAAATTGTACTTGGTGCGTGACCATGCCTTGTGTAGGTTCTTAGGTGCTGTCGAAGATGCGACCGTTTACAGAACGGCTCTCAAATCGTAAACGTGACTTCCGTGGCGACGCGCGCCCTATCGCCTCGAATCAGCGCATTCGATACAAAGACAGGCGTGTCGTTGATGTCAAACGTGATGGCCTGGTCCAGGATAGCCACGTTTCCGGGCTTGGCGTTCAGTCGATGGGCTTCCTCCTGAGTAAGGAGCGTCGGTTCGTACGACTCGATGGCTTTCTTTAGAATCACCCCACAGGACTGCGGAAGAAGGTCTAGCAGGGAGGTGTGAAGCAAATCGTCCGCACTTAAATTCTCTCCGTATTTGCAAGGGATGTAGACGTGCTCGAGGATGATAGGCTCGTGTTCAGCTTCTATGATTCGGCTCAATTCGCAGATCATCTGGTCGTTGGCAATTGATAACAAGCTCGCAATTTTATCAGTGCAGGGGCGCTTTTCGTAGTAGAGAATTTTGGAATTGGCAGATTGTCCACTGCTGCGGATATCGGCGCGAAATCCTTTCGAAAAAATCGGAATTTTTGGTTTGGCAACAAAGGTGGACTTGCCCTGAATGCGCGTGAGTAATCCTTGACGCACGAGGGCATCGACTGCTCGGCGCAGCGTTCCGCGAGACACGTTATACGTGGAACAAAGGTCTTGTTCCGACGGGATTTCGTCTCCCACTTTCCATTCACCCGTTCGGATCTTTTCCAAGAGCAATTCCCTAGTTTTATGATATTTAGGAATGAGTTCGCTAGATTCCATTTTCGTTCACCCATTTCTAGGTTTTATAGCTTAGTATACGGTAATTGATACCCATACGTCTAGATAACTGAATGTATTGACAAAAACGGAGAAAGCGTTTACTTTATAGACGATTTCCCGATAAGTCTATCACGATGGTCTAGTAGTCGAAATCTTTAGTATGGTCTACGAGGTGAAGGGGAGGATGGTCAAGATGCAGAACAAAAAACGGTTGGGAAGATGGACTGCCGGGACCGTAGGTGTCGCGACGATGGCGATGGCCGTGGCCGTCATGAGTCCGGCTGCGTTCGCAAGCACGAGTGCCACACCCGCAAGCAGTAATTATGTGACCTACGTAGTCTCACCGAACGGGCCCTTCGTGGATGACTTCAATCCGTGGTCTCCAGCGAATCCGGTGGTTCCATCCATCTTCACGGAAATCTATGAACCCTTGTTTTATTACAATCAGTATACAGGGCAATCCATTCCGAAGTTGGCCACGTCGTACTCTTGGACGAACCAGCATAAAACGTTGGTGATTAATCTCCGCCATGGGGTGGTTTGGTCCGACGGAGCGCCGTTCACGTCGGCCGACGTAGTGTACACGCTGCATCTTTTGGCGACCACGCCGAGTATCGACCAAAACGGACTTGGCAACATGATTGCTTCGGTACACGCGAGCGGCAAGTATCAAGTGCAGGTGAACCTGAAGAGTGTGAGCAATTTGGCGTGGTACTACATCGGGGAGGACACCCCCATCGTGCCTCAGCACATTTGGGGGAAAGTGAAGAATCCAGCGACGTTTAAGGATTCCAACCCCGTTACTACCGGTCCTTTTGTGCTGGGTAGCATCAGTCACTCTCTGATCACCTTCAAGAAGAATCCTCGTTACTGGGATCACGGGAAGCCGTACGTGGCTGGCATTCAAATGCCGCTCTACTTGGACAACAACACGGCGGCGCTCGCGATGGGCCAGGGGAACTTCGATGCCGCGACCAACTTCGTGCCGAGCATTAAGACGGCCCTGCTGGCGCGGGATCCTCAGCATTATCACTACTGGTTCCCACCCATTGGGTCCGTTGTCTTGGAAACGAATGATGCCAAGTATCCCATCAGCCTGACTTCCTTTAGGCAGGCGGTGAGCGACGCCATCAATCGTTCGCAGGTGTCGACACTTGGAGAATTTGGCTACGAACCGGTCGGGAACAGCGTGGGCTTGCCAAGCGATAAAGCCAACCAAGCGTTCATCAATCAAGGCGTGTTAAAGCGCTACCCGCTCGTATATAACGCATCAGAATCCAAAGCCATTCTGAAGAAAGCTGGTTTCAAGTGGAATAGTTCCGGGCAACTCGTGGATCCTCACGGGCATGTTGTGAAGCTCACCATCGATGTGGCTTCCGGAGTGACAGACTGGATTGCGGACGCTGGCGTCATTGCAAAGGATCTGCAGGCGATTGGCATCAACGCACAGGTGACGACGCCGTCCGGTTCTACGCTCAACAGCATGCTGGCCAACGGTGGGTATCAGATGGCGCTCAATTGGGTGGATCAGGCCCCGGCGTATATCGGGTATAACCTGGTGCTGAACAGTGAGTTTGGGGCTCCCATTGGGCAGACCGCGCTCAGCAACTACGAGCGTTGGAACAACAAGCAGACGGATGCGCTCTTGGCTGCGTATCCGAAGGCCTTCACCCCGAACCAGCAGAAGGCGATTATGACCAAGCTGGAAACCATCTTCGCGAAGAACCTGCCCGTCATTCCCCTCTTAAACGGCGTGGCGTGGGAGGAATACAACACTTCGAGGTTCACCGGCTGGCCCTCCGCCTCCAATCCGAACGCTTCGTTCGCGGGTGCCATTGACGACATGTACATCTTCGCGAACGTCAAACCGGTCAAGTAACAAGAATCCCATTCATGGTGATGGAGCCGCGTGAATGTCGCGGCTCCGGCACATTTTCTGGGGACGGATTTTTAATATGAGGTAGGTGGGTCATCATGCGTTACCTCTTGAGAAAGATTCTGTTCTACGTGATTGCGCTCTGGGCCGCCGTGACACTCAATTTCGCGTTGCCTCGCATGATGCCAGGGAATCCTATGTTGGTTCTCGTCGCCAAATTTAAAGGGAGAATCAACCCACAAGCCCTCAACGCCTACGCGAAGCTGTTTGGACTCAATCATCACAGCAGTATGGTGGTTCAGTACTTTCAATATTTAGGGCAACTGCTTCATGGGAACTTG
>JAJZAV010000192.1 GCA_021799255.1 Bacillota bacterium | reverse complement strand
GGCCCCGATATATCGTCCTAGGACGACGACAGGCTGGTGCCCGCCGTGGCGGAGTTCGTCATGGCGGGCTCGTTGGCTGTCGCAGGTGGGGACTTGTGGTCTTCTCCGTGCATTTCTCGGTTCTCCTCTCCCGCCGCTCGCGGCATAGGCCCTTCGGAATCCGCGCTCTTGACGACCGCGTTATCCGCAGTTTTACTTAATTCCTCTTGGCGCTTCACAAGGCTCGCCGTGATGATTCCGACTTGCTCTAAAATGATAAGAAGGTTCGCGATTCCCTTCACGATGAAGCTCCGGATGGTTTTTCTCGTTTCGGGAGCCAGCGCCAGAAGAACGACGAAGATGACGATGGCGAAGAAGAGACGAGAACTCGTTTTCTTTGGCATCAGTAGCCCTCCTTAACAACAATCCACTGATTCTCGTATTCCTCTCTATAAATTGGGCAAAGTTTACGAGTTTTATACTCTTCGTTCCTCGGATCTTCATTTCTCCAAACCGCGATGCTATCGTCGGACGCATACGGGTCAAAGCAAACGCAAATAGTACTCGTTATTCCTCGAATTGCCTCCGAGGCTGAGACGGGGCTATTGTGCTGGAAATCATTCTTCGCGAGTGAGGTTGACCAATGGCAATTGAGCTTGTTAGGTGCCTGCCCGGGCGGGTTCGTTTGCGGATGAACGAAATTCGAAACCATCCTTACATGGCGAATTACATGGAGGAATGCACCCGACGCATGCCGGAAGTGGTGAGTGTCACGTTTCATCCGGATACTGCTCGTGCCCTCATTTTGTTCGATGAACAGAGAATCTGCGTGGAGGAGTTGCTCTCGCGTCTTAACGCGATTCTAGCGGGAATTCAGCATTCAGAGGGGAATGGAAATTCCGTGGATGCGAGAGTGGCGGCAACCATCGAACGAGAGGTTGTCGAGGATGCAAACGTAAGGACGCGGGAAGCGATGGACGCCTGTGCGCCTTCCTCTGACTTTGGACCGCGCAATCCTTATCTTTTGCCGACCGTCGCATCCGGAGGACTGCTGGCCATGCTCGCCATCAAGCGGATGTTTTTGGGCAGATGGGCCATTTCGACCTCTCCCGTCACCTTCTTCGTCGCAGCCGGAGTGTCCGTCGTCGCTGGGTATCCTGTGCTGCGCAGCGGCGTGGAAAAACTCATCAAAAAGAAGAGGCCAGAAGCGGATCTTTGGCTAGGGCTTCTCACCATGAGCATGGGGGCGTTGCGGGAGAACCTTGTCGCGCTGTCGGTCATCACCATTGTTAACGCGGCCATGTACCGCCGAAGAAGGGAACTGCCAACGAATGAGGAGACGCAATTGTCGCCGAAACTGGCTCGACATGGCCGCAACATGACGCTCCTCAGTCTGATTCTCACACCGGCTACCTTGCTGGTGACAAGGAGTCCCCTGAAATCGATGGGGGTGGCGCTCGGGCTGAATCCTCGTCCCGCCATCACCGCGTACAAATACCGCTGGGCAAAAGCCGAGGAAGAGGCTTCAAAGCGGGGGCTAACACTGCCTCAACGAGGCAGTTTGGCCACGGTGGCCGAGTCACGCGACATTGTTCTGACCGACTCAGTAAGCTTTACGAGTCAAGAGATTTCAAAGCATATTCCATCCTGGCGGGAGCGCGGCTACCGGGTGCGCGTCGTGGCGCCTGTGACCAGGGACGAGCCCATGACCACGGACGAGCGTATGGATGGGCCTATGGCCACGGACGAGCCTCTCAGTGGGACAAGTCTGAAGGAAGGAATCCCGTCTCGGTCGGACCATGAAATCCTCGATGCGGTGGATCTCAGCTGTCTGGGAAGCGAGCTAGAATCGGACAAGCCTGTGATTTTGGTTGGGAACGACACGTCCCTGATACGCCTGCCTTTGCGAAACGTCGTCCAATTCAGAGAGGTGGACGCGCCTTATTTGGCGGAAATCATTGACTTTGCGAAGGACCGTGCAAAGGGATCCGAAAGAGAGTTGCGAATGACGAAGACCTGGAACGTGGTGGGCGCTGCAACCGCGATTTTGGCGGCACCGTGGATGGCGCCTTTGGTGGGGCTGACAGGGGACGTGGTTTCAGCTCTGCTTCTAGCCCTTCACCGTCCGCCTGTTGAAAAAGGACACAGAACGAGGGACAATCCCTGGATTCGAGAGCGGATTCCACAACGGCGGCGGCAGCGCGATGGGGAACCAGGAAGTCCCACAAGTCTGGCACGCACCGAGACGAACCACAGAACCGATGGTGAGGATGTTTGGCATGCCATCCCACTCTTCCAATTGTACGAGCGATTCTTCTCGACGGATGAGGGATTAAGTTCGGACTACGCGGGCGAGGCATTTCGGATCTTCGGGGCAAACGCGCTTCCCGTTCCCACACCCCCGCGAACTTTCCAACTCTATATGAGGCAGTTCAAGGAATTGTCGACCGTCATCCTGATGATTACTGCGGTCGCCTTGATGTTTATGGGCGAACACTTTAGCGCTCTTAGCATGATGGCGATTCTGGCTCTGAACGCGGGTATAGCCACGTGGCAGGAAAAGAAATCTTTGACCGTCATCCAGGCTCTTCAAGTGCAGAAGGACGCCACCACCAAAGTGGTGCGCGATGGAGTAGAACAAACCGTTCTCGTCCGCGAACTTGTGCCGGGGGACGTGGTTGTCCTTGAGCCCGGCGTAGAGGTTCCCGCAGATCTTCGCCTCATCGAGTCGTGGAACTTACAGGCGGTCGAGTCCACGTTGACCGGAGAATCGACACCCGTCAGCAAGCACGCGTGCGACTTGCCGGAACAAACCGCCCTCGCGGACCGAGAGAACATGCTGTTCATGGGAACGTCCGTGTCTCGCGGGCGTGGGAAGGGCATGGTTGTGGCCACGGGCCTGAGAACGCAGATGGGCAAGTTGGAGAAGCTTTTGCTTGCGCACGATGAGGCACCGACGTTTTTGCAGACGCGGGTTACCCAAATTAGCAAACGCTTCGTGGTAGGTGCGTTCGTCGCAGCCGGAGTGGTGATTACGGCCGGGCTCCTGCGCAGGATGCCTCCGTTCGCGCTGTTCATCTCTGCCGCGACTTTGGCGGCTTCCGCCATCCCCGAAGGGTTACCGCTCACCATCACGGTCGCCCTTACCGCGGGCATTCGCAAGATGTCCAAGCAACGGGCCGTCGTGAAGAAGCTGGCGAACCTCGAATCGCTCGGCCGCGTGACCGTGATCTGTTGCGACAAGACGGGTACGCTGACCGACAACCAGATGAGTGTCATGGAAATTGCAACCGTCTCCAAAAACGTCGAGGTAAGGGATACTGGCGAAGAGCACTTCTGGGACAAGGATTATCCCATGCTTCCGTACACCGTGTTGGACGATGTGGATTTCAGGGATCTTTTGACGACCGGCATGCTGTGCAACAACGCCCATCAAAACGACGGGGACAACGGCGGGGATCCCACGGAGTTGGCCCTTCTGCGCGTGGCGACGAAGGCGAATCTCGAGCAAGCTGCGTGGAAGCGTCACTTAGAGATCCCGTTTGATTCGGAAACGCGCAGCATGAGCGTGGTTTGTGAAGAGACGGAGCAGGCGAACGTTATTTGCGAGGACGAAACGGTGCTCCGAAACTGCAGGCTGTTTTCCAAAGGAGCGGTGGAAGCCATCCTGCGCAAGTGCACGCATTACCAGGTTCGCGGCAGGGTGTTGCCAATGAGTGAGGAGATTGTGCAGAAGATCCGCCTAGAGAGCCTTCGCATGGCCGACGAGGCCTTGCGCGTCCTGGCGTTTGCGTATCGCGTTGTGGGGGATGACGAGATTCCCTGCGAAGCCAAGGACGAGGACCTCGTCTACATTGGGCTGATGGGGATGATGGACAGGCCGAAGGAGGGAGTCGCAGAAAGCATCCAAGAGGCTCGCAAACTGGGGATTAAACCGGTCATGATCACTGGGGACCACCCGCTTACGGCCAGAGCCGTCGGATTGCAACTCGGACTCTACCAACCGGACGACGGAATTCTCACCGGACCCGAGCTCGACGGGCTTTCGTCCGAGGACTTGGACAGGGCTATCCCAGGAGTGTCCATCTTCGCGAGAGTGTCTCCCGAACACAAGCTCCGCATCGTGCAAGCGTATCAACGGCTTGGAGAAGTGGTCGCGATGACGGGCGATGGCGTCAACGACGCTCCGGCCATCCGCCGCGCCGATGTTGGCATCGCGATGGGGCAATGTGGTGCGGACATCGCGAAGGGCACGGCGGGGGTGGTTCTGATGGAAGACCACTTTCACTCCATCGTTGACGGCGTAAAGAGCGGCCGAATCATCATCGGAAACATTCGCAAGGCCATCGGATGCCTGTTAGCGGGGAATCTTGCCGAGGTGCTGGTCACGGCCCTGTCCATCATCGTTGGCTTGCCAATCCCTCTGATTCCGCTCCAGATTCTCCTGATGAACATCCTAACGGATGCCGTGCCTGCGATGGTGCTCGCCACGGGGGCGGATCAAGGAGTGGCCGATAAGCCCTACGAGGACGTCATCGACAATCGGCTCTACAGAGCTGTCATGGTGAGGGGACTCGTTTTAGGGGTTGGAGGGGTCGCCATCTTCGCAGCCGCGCTCTGGATGGGACTTCCCCTGCCTCTCGCTCGGACCATGATCTACGTTTCGCTGGTGGTTGGCCAGGTTGCCCAGTTGCCCGCGTGGAGACGCTACGGTTCCACGGGCCCGAGACCCATCGGCGCAAGCAAGTCTGCAATCCGAAACGACAAAATCCTCCTAACGGCTTCCGTCGGTTCCATTGCGACGTTGCTGGCCACCGTGTACGTACCCGGAATTCGGCTTCTGTTTAACGCCGTCCCGCTCGGCGTGTCACATTGGATCATGATTCTGGGAATCACGGTCGGGCTCGCCGTTGTGTCCCAGCAGTGGATCGCGTTCATGGATTCGCGACCGAGTGGACGTACAAGAAGCCGGCTTTTGGCGTCGAGGATGGGCGAGTCCGCCGACTTTGCGCCTCTCGAGTACGCGTGAGAAGGAGAATTGGTCTTGAGGGTGACTCCGGAACAAATCCTGACGGGAATAGGACTGACTATCGCGGTTTCGATTACCGCTCCGTCCGTGCGGCGGATGCTCAGAAACGCCACGGACGGGGCGCACCAGGACACAATAGGGGGCTTTGCCGGCGCGGGGCCCGCCTTGTTCACCTTTGTTGCAAGCACGGCGAAATCGACGCGAACTTATCTGATGGAGGAGTTTGACGACTTTCGAGCTGAGGTCGACTACGAACGCCAGCAAATTCGTGCTCGCCGACGTCCAATCGAGCAAGGATAGTCGCGACGCGTGCATGGGATGATAGAAATGTTGGGAACCGCAACTGAAGGAGGGGGCAAGCACATGTTTGAAAAAGTATGGTCCAACATGTTTGAGGGCGGATCGCTTTGGGCCGGGGTGATTACTGGGGGCCTCGCGCAGATTCAGGATACCGTCGCGCTGACGTCCGGTCGTATGAAAACGGAGGATTATGCCGTGCGCTCCACAAAGAACGTGAGCACGGCGCTCGGAACCATGGCTGGCGTGGAGTTTGGAGCCGTGTTGGGATCCGCCGTTTTGCCGGGTGTAGGGACGGTCATTGGGTCCGTAGTTGGAGGAATCATCGGCGATAGAGTAGGGACCCTGACAGGCACCGAAGCTGGACACATGTTGTTTGGGAATTCGAAAGGAAGCGAGACGGAGGCGAACCGTGGGGTGCTCCCGCCTTCAATGGCTGCGGATCCCGGTGAGGTCCCGTCCATGTGACTCACGGATGGACGTGCGCCCAGCATTTTCTTTGGCGTACAATGAGGGGGCACGGACCATTCGCAACCATGGAAAGGAAGGGATCTCGCCGTGGACTATGTGAAACTCGGTAGAACTGGTTTGGAAGTGTCGCGTATTTGCCTTGGTTGCATGAGCTATGGAGTTCCAGAGAGAGGGAACCACCGCTGGGTTTTGAACGAAGAAGAAGCACGGCCCTTCATCAAGAAAGCCTTGGATCTCGGTATCAACTTCTTTGATACCGCCAACGTCTATTCGGATGGCACCAGCGAGGAGATTGTGGGGAGAGCGCTCGCCGACTTCGCGAAACGGGACGAAATCGTTGTCGCAACGAAGGTGAATGGGCGGATGCACCCGGGTCCAAACGGAGCGGGCTTGTCTCGAAAGGCCATCCTGAGCGAGATTGACAATAGCTTGAGACGCTTGAACATGGACTACGTGGATCTCTACCAGATCCATCGATTCGACGCTTCGGTCCCCATTGAGGAAACCATGGAAGCCCTGCACGACGTGGTCAAAGCAGGAAAAGCGAGATACATAGGTGCGTCGTCGATGTACGCATGGCAATTCCTGAAGATGTTGAACGCGGCTGATAAGCACGGCTGGACGAGATTTGTCAGTATGCAGAACTACGTCAATCTCCTGTACCGTGAAGAGGAACGCGAGATGCTTCCCTTGTGCAAGGAAGAGGGCATCGGCGTTATCCCCTGGAGCCCGCTTGCACGGGGACGGCTGACGCGGGATTGGGATGTGGAGACTGCGAGATCGGAAACGGACGAATTCGGAAAGACTCTGTACGCTTCGACGGCTGACGCCGACAAGGCGGTTGTGGATAGGGTTGCAGCAGTCGCGAACAGCCGAGGGATTTCCCGCGCGCAGGTAGCCTTAGCCTGGGTACTGCAGAAGGAGCCAGTCACCGCCCCCATCGTGGGAGCGACGAAGATGCATCATTTGGACGACGCGGTGGCGGCCCTGTCCGTGTCGCTTACGGCGGACGAAATCGCGAGTCTGGAAGCGCCGTACGTGCCGCATCCCGTGCTCGGTTTTCGGTGATGAGACCTGCGGCGGGCGGCATCGTTCGTCGCAGAGATCTTGCGGGCAGCCCGAGACAACGGATGGAAAAGCGAGGACCCTTGGAATGTACGAAGTAAAGTCTTGGAACAACCAGTTCGAATTTTACGAACTTCGGGAGTCACAGAGCGGCTCATGGTTTCGAGTCTGCCCTTGGCGCGGCGGGATTGTTACATCGTTTGCGCCCGGTGGCCGCGAGATGTTGTATCTCGATGAGGAGACCTTGTTTGATGAGTCTACGAATGTGCGCGGGGGCATTCCTGTGTTGTGGCCCATCTGTGGGCAGCTTCCGAATGGGGAGTACGAGTGGGACCACACGATGTACAAGATGGCCAATCACGGGCTCGCACGACGCTTCCCCTGGACGGTGGTAGGCGTCGAAACCGAAGGCTCGGCCTCCATTACCCTGGCGTTCGAAAGCAGCGAGCGAACACGCCGGGAATTCCCGTTCGATTTCCGTCTCGAGTTTCGTTACGAGCTGCAGGATGCGAAGCTGACTATCCACCAGACCTACTCCAATCTTTCCAACCGACCTCTCCCCATGCATGCGGGACTCCATCCATACTTCTTGTCGAAGGATAAGGACCTTTCGTACGACAGCGATGCGACCCGCCTGTTTGACTATAACACTCTGACCGAGATGGAATTTTCCGGGAACGTGGAATTGAGCGGGAAAGTCGAATCCCTGGCGCTTCTGGATTCGAAACGTCCAGAGGTATCCTTTGAGGTATCCGATGATGCGGGGAAGCGGCGCATCGGCATTCAATACGGCAGGGAATTTCGATACGTCGTGCTGTGGTCCGTTGACGGGAAACCGTTTGTGTGCGTGGAACCGTGGATGGCGAAGAACGCCTCTCTGATATCAAGAGAAGGACTGGTGATGGTGCCAGGCGGCGAATCCATTACGACTTACGTGACGTTCTTTGACTTGGATTCGGGGGCAAATGAA
>JAJZAV010000191.1 GCA_021799255.1 Bacillota bacterium | reverse complement strand
CGAAGAATTGGTAGAAGGCAAAATTCCGGTAGTCCTTCTGTCCCGCAGCATTGAGGGCACGAGCGTAGCAACGGTGGCAGTGGACAGCTACGCCGGCGGGCGGTTGGCGGCAGAATACCTGATTTCGCTCGGCCACAAAGCCGTCGGCTATTTGTCGGAACCTTTGACCGTGACATCGAGCGTGGAACGCCTTCGCGGCTTCCAGGAAGTCATGGACGAGCACGGCAGGACGACGGTGCTCCCTTCGGACTACGGCTTCGGGATTACCACAGGACAGCGCATGGCTGCACAGTTGCTCTCGAATCCAGAGATCACGGCGCTGTTTGGGGCCAACGACCAGTTGGCTGTCGGTGCGCTGCAGGCATGCCGGGAAATGGGAAGGAAAGTGCCCGAGCAGATTTCTGTGGTCGGGTTTGACGACACGGTCTTCGCGAAAATCGTGACCCCAACTCTCACTACCGTCGCCCAGCCGATGTATCAATTGGGGGCTCAAACGTTGAGGCTGCTGATTGAAGCGATAGAGACGGGCGTCCAGCCTACGAAGTCCATTGTGTTTCCGCCTGAGCTCATGATTCGGGAGTCTGCCGGCCCAATTCGCTCGCTTCCATGAACGCGCAGGATCTCAGCCTGGCTAAAGTGAGAGTGGCTTCAAACCCAGTCGGACAAATTGTTCAGCCGGCGCATCGTTTGACCGCATCAACTGAATCATCAGTTCCTTCATGCGGCTTTCCAGAGCCGCGTCTTCTATGGGGTTCCCTTGTCCAGCATCTGCGCCGAGGTCGTACAGCCTTATTGCTCCCTGTCCATAATCCACTTTCATTCGCGAAGGAACTTTAAGGACGCTCAGATTCTTGGTAAATGTCAGAGGCGGGGACAACTCCATCCCCATCATCTCGTCGTGCGAGAAAAACGACCGCATGTTTGTTGGCATCAACGTGTAATTGAACAGAGGACCATTATGGGACTCCTCTGGAGCTCTCATGTAAACGTACCGTCCGTCAGTGCAATTGACGTGTCTGCCAAAGATGCCGAACAGGGCACCGTCACGAACTGGACGGTCGGATGTGATGACCTCCCTGAGAGAAACGCCGTTCATGTCCGCTGGAATGGGAAGCCCAAAATACTCGAGCAACGTCGCAGGTATGTCGATGGTTTGAACAATGCTGTGCCGTCCCTCTCCCTGGATCTTGGATCTTGGGTCCCAGATGAACAGCGGCAAGTGAGCAAGCTCTTCGTACAAAGGCATGACGCTCTTGCCCCACCACCCGTGTTCGCCGAGCAGAAAGCCATGATCCGTATTGACAATGAGCATCGTGTCCTTCCAGAGATCCAGTTCGTCCATCGCGTCGAGGACCTTGCCCAAACGATCATCGCACATAGACAACAAAGCCGCGTATTCCCGTCGACCTCGTTCTACATCACGAGGCGCCTCGTCGACTTCTTTATACAAGGGCCAATAGATTGGTGTTTCATCCCGATTCAAATGATACATTTGTCCGAAACGGTCCGGATGATAGAACGGTTCATGGGGATCGAACGATTCAATTTGGAGGAACCAATGGTCCGCTCTCGCGTTCGTGCGAATAAACTCCAATCCGGCAGCGAACGTCTTCGCTTGGGGGAAGTCCTCTTCTTTCGTGATGTATTTCCGATTCACCCAGTCTTGCCTCGCCGTCCGGTTCCTGCGGTGCATCCTCGTTTCCCCGAAGAGAGGATCCTCGACTTCTCCCTTCCACGGATCTCCTTCCTGACCTCGGACGAACTCGAACGAATCGTACTGCGTATGGTAAGTGGCTCCCCCTTCTTCCCAATAATGCTTGTGGTCGGTAACCAAGTGCGTGTAGACCCCGTTCTTCGACAGCATGGATGGCATGGAATCATCGAAGGGCTCCAACGGACCCCAACTTCGATGCAGGAAATTGTACCTGCCAGTATGGAGTTCCCGACGGGCTGGCATGCACGGCAGGCTGCCGGCGTAACAGTGACTGAATACTACCGTTCTTTTTGCCAGACGCTCGAAATTCGGAGTCAAAACCCAGTCGCACCCGTACGGAGAGAGCATGTGGCGATTTAAGGAGTCGAACATGATCATAATAGCCTTCACTGGAATCCCTCCGAACTTCGGGTCATTGCGAAAGAGTGAAGCATGTGGAGCCAAGTTAGTGTTGATTCGCGACAAGCGGGGTTGACACGGGTACGCCAAACCCGTGAATCGCCCCCACCGCAGCTCCGACTGCCGCCGCTTGCAATCCGAGGTTTGAAAACCGGATGAAGAGTGGTTCTCCGCTCGGAGTGATGTGTCCATTCATGAGTTGTGGCAGGCGCCCATACAAGTGCCGCAGAACGGGCTCGTCGTATCCGCCAAGGATGACGTCGGATACGTCCAAGACATTAGCGATGGACGTCAATCCGTAAGTGAAATCCTGCGTCGCCTTCACCGTTAACGATTCAGGAACTCTACACAGCTCGTTCTTGGTCGGACTGAGAGAGCGAATACCTGCCGCGCGGGCCAGAGCAATCGGAGATGCGCTCAACTCTACACATCCTCGATTGCCGCAAATACACGGCTCTCCCTGTGGATCAATTCCCACGTGCCCCGCCTCAACGACATGGATGTCCGGCAACTCGCCCAACGGTCTGCGGCGGACCACCGCACCACCGATTCCTCCACCAGCGAAGACGTATAGGAACGAGTGTGGAGAGGAATCCACCACCGTTCGCTCCTCTGCGAACGCGGCATAGCAAGCGTTGCTGGAGGTGACGTAAGGAACTTGCCATTGCTCTCGAACGCTGTCCAGAAACTCCGGGATAGGAATGCTTTTGGTGGCAAACGTCGGAATGCCAATGCCAACGGACACGAGTTCTCTACCGGATTGCGACAACCACCCGTTTACCTGTGTCAAAGTCGCAGCGACGTTCTCCCTGGCACTCCCGGTGAGCAGCGTCTCCGTAGTGTACAGCAGTTGCCCGTCGAGCCGAGTGACCACCCACTGCACGTCCCAACGACGCATCACGATACCTAGCGAACAATACTGGTGGCCCGACACGACAACATTGATACGGTTCCGTCCAACGCTCCTCGTGTTCGGTGTTTCCGTTTCGGCAACCAGATCCATTTCGATTAACCGTTTGACAATTTGCGTCACAGCGCTGGACGTGAGTCCCGTTAACTCCGCGATCTCGGTTCTAGAGATCCCATCGTGCTTTTGAATGACCCAAAAGATCTTTCGTTCGCCCTCTGTCTGTAGCTGACTCAGCAAGCTAATCACCCCTTTGTCCATCTCGCTGAAATGCTGGGGCCGACATGAACCGATTGGTCCAATTCCATCGATTCTATTCCATGAGTCCAAAAATTGCTCATGGGACAGCAGATTCGAAATCAATTAAGAAGCTTCTTATTTGATACGCACCGATTTCCATCTGAAAATCGCCCGACAAAACGGTTCCGATGGGGCGCTCTAACAGATCGCATTCCTGCCAAGAGGCAATCGGAAAATCGCTGTCCACCTGAATCGCTCGGCTGCCTCCAGAAAACTCATGCAAGCGGAGTAAAACACGGTTGTCATCTTCGCTTATCTTGATGGCATCCAACATCACGTTCGCGTCCGAAACGCGAAACAAAGACCCCGAATCCGATGGTAGCCGCCCGCGCCTCATCACAAGTGGACTGTTGAGGTCCCATGCGTGATGAACTACCTCTCCTTCCCGCCAATCTCCTAGGTGTGGAAGCAGAGAATACGTGAAGGTGTGCTCTCCTCTGTCCGCCTCGGGGTCAGGGTGCACCGCCGATTTCAGAAGCGAGAGTCGAAGGACGTTGTCCTTGACGTCGTAACCGTATTTGCAATCGTTGGCGAGCGCAACTCCATACCCCGATTCGGAGAGGTCTGCCCATTGATGACCGACGGTTTCGAACCGAGCCCAGTCCCAACTCGTATTCCAGTGTGTTGGCCTCTTCACGTTCCCAAATTGAATGTCGTACGTGGCCTCCACCGCTCGAATACGAACCGGAAATGCGACCTTCAGCAACCGTTGCCGTTCATTCCACTGCACCCGCGTCACACAGTCGATTCGAGGATTCTTCACATATAATACAACCTGCTGAACGATGGAGGACGCGCCATAATTCCAACAGAACTCAACCACGCACGCGACGTTCCCCGTCGAGAGAATTCTAGCATATTCCAGTTGGCCGATTTCTTCGCCCTTCTCCGTGTAGAACAGATCGATATCCCATGCGTCGTGTGCTAATGGAATGTCTTCAAACACTTGAAACATGTTCGCCCTCTGATTTTGCGCAAGGACTTCTCGTCTAGCCCGTCTATCATAGAGGCGAGTCCACTTGCCTTCATCGTTCCACTCAAGCTCGTAGTATGGGGAAGAAATGCGATTCTCGGAAACCGAAAACAAAGCGATGTCACTAGATGCAGGCTGAGTTGCCGCACTGCGCAGGGTGGTCCACCCGCAGGAAGGTACCGAGGGAACCGCTATCCACCATTCCGATCCGATGCGCTGCGCGTTCAGCAGTTCTCCGTTCGAATCGCGCCACGAGATTTCGCCCGTGGCCTCTTCGTCCGGCAATCGAACGATGCTGTCGCGGGCCCAATTTGCGGAATTGTACACGGTCCACACATTCGGATTTGCCTCGGATTGAATCGCGGACTCGGACTCTTGAAGAGTTACATCGACGAGCGCAAGCGCCTCTCCGTATTCAATTCGACTATCCTCGTACACCTCGTGGATGGAGGAACCCGGGATGATGTCGTGAAATTGATTGCGCAGGATGATCTTCCAGCCCTCGTTAAGCCGTCCTTGCCGTTCTCGCATTTTTGACCAGGACTGTGCGCCAAGCACGTTTGTCAAAACGTTCAACCATTCGGCATTTCGGTACGCGAGTTCCAGTTTGCGATTCATTCTTTTATTGTAGGCTTGGCTCGTGTAAGTTCCCCTGTGGTACTCCAAATAGAGTTCCCCATCCCACGTATGCACGTACTCCGATGAGTTGTCTATGGTTTCATGGAGCCCTCGAAAATAGGCGTCCGCCCTTCCCGTGCGAACGCTCGGAAGACCGGGCATGACGTCCAGCCTTCGGCGCATTTCCAGCATGTCTCGAGTGACCCCGCCGCCGCCATCGCCAAAACCATACGAAACGAGCAGGTTATGATTGACCCGTTTGTCCTGGTACGCCTGCCAGGCTCCCCCCACCGTGTCTGCGGTCAGTTGCCCGTTGTACGTGTAGAACCATCCGTCGTGCTTGTCAGGCTCCGGGGTCGTAACGAAGTGGGCCAGCACTTCGCTGCCATCGATGCCCCTCCACCGAAACGTATCATGAGGCATGCGGTTGTATTGGTTCCAGCTTATCTTCGTCGTCATGAACGTCTTGATCCCGCATCCGCGAAGGATTTGCGGCAGCGCCCAACTGTAACCAAACACATCCGGCAGCCACAGGTAGGTGCATTCGACACCGAACTCCTGCCTTAGGAATCGGGTGCCAAACAGGATCTGTCGAACCAGCGACTCGCCCGATGGAATGTTACAGTCCGCCTCCAGCCACATGGCGCCTTCCGCTTCCCAACGTCCTTCGCGAATTCGCTCACGAATTTGAGCATACAAGTCTGGGTAATCCTGCTTCATGTAGTCGTACAGTTGAGGCTGAGTTTGCAAGAAATAGTATTCCGGATAGAGCTCCATCAGGCGAAGGACCGTGGAGAAGGAGCGCGCCGCCTTCTCCCGCGTGTGCCGCAGACGCCACAGCCAAGCCACGTCGATGTGCGTGTGCCCAACGCACACGACGGACACCCCATGCTTCGCCGGAACGGAGTTCAAATAGCTCCACACAACGCTCCGTGCGACAGAAACGGATTCGTAAAAGCCAATGGATCCAGGAGAGGACCAGTCGATTCTTCGAAATGCATCATCTAGGGTGTTCAAGAGCTCGATGTGGGCTATATCGGCGTCGGCAATCCAGTCTACGGTTTGCAACATGGACAACGCAGTAAAATAGAGATCGTCCGTATTGTCATCAAGGTAAGCCATTTGTGCCAAACCGAGGGTATGCTCCAACTCGCAGGGCGCTCCTCCGCCGCTCAGTCCGGACCACACCCTGACGTCGATACGAACGGTGCTTCCCGCCAGCTCGTCGGGCAAGAAAACCTCGGTATGATTCTGATCGACTCCCTGAAAAGGCCGACCATTCAAAAATAGTAAAGACTCAAACCCGGAGTTATTCCCGCCTCCGGTCCTGCCGAAGTCGAGCCTCAGAAGCGCCCGGGATCCCTGTTCTTCTGGTGGGACCTGAATTTCACGAGTCAGCCACGCGTATACATCGCGTCCTCTCCAGCAATCTCCGACGCGAATCGATTCACCCGAGAGACTCGTTGGAGGGTACGCTCCGTTGTTTCCAGCGGCGTCCAAGGTCCAGTGCCATTCGAGTAACGGCTGCTCGTGATGATAACGGTAGGATTTCAGTCTCTCTATCCTTTTCCGAAGCTTCTCTTTTGTAAGCATCATATCTCTGGCCATTTGTATCCACTCCTATATGTCGTCCACGATGCTTGGCTGCCTTCTCCTATTTCGTCAACAACGGATCTGGCTTTCTCTGATCAAGCACGAAGGGTAAGGGCGCTCTCGTGTGGTTTCTAAACCCTTCCGTCCAAGGCGCCGCATATCCCAGTCCCGCCGGCGCCTTGGCCGCGTTGGACATCATCGGATCCATCCCGATGCGATGGGTTTCCTCCCACTCGCGCAGCAGACGATCCAAATAGTCTGCCTTGTCCGGATGCTCTTCCATCACGTTGTTCTGCTCCCACACATCCTCTCTGCCAAACAGCTGTGTCCGTGGAAGATCCCAGAGTCCGGGATGATACGTGCGAATGAACTTCCACTCGGATGTGATCACGGTGCGCTGCGCGGTGTACAAGCCGTGTCCGCACACGATGTGCGAGCGGCCTACCGTCGGGTCATCCACTTGAGAGAGCAACGATAGGCTGTCCCAGTGAGACGGCGGCGTTACCCCCAGCGCATCGCAGATGGTAGCCGTGATGTCCAGTTGCAGAACGAGTCCCTCGTGCACCGTTCCTTTCGATGTGCGTCTCGAGTCACTTACAATCAATGGAATTTGCTGCGTTCCATTGTATACACTCCAATGCTCGACGTACACGCCGTGCTCTCCGTGTTCCTCCCCGTGATCGGCCGCCAAGATGACGAGAACGTCTCGCTCTTTCTTCACCTCTTTGAGCGCGTCCAGCAAGCGCCCCACCTGGTAATCCGCGTAACGAATCTCCGCGTCGTATTCGTCAATCATCCGTTTCCAATCCTCGTACGTGTTCAAACCCACGCCGCGGGCAGAGTGCCAAAAGGAGTCCTCACAGTGCGATTCAAATTCCTCTCGGGTGGGATGCGCCGGATAATGATCACTTTTCACCATCTCGACGAACGATTCCGGAGCCTCATAGAAAGCGTGCGGGTCCCACATCTGAACGTACAGGTACGCGTCGTCCAAGTCGCGATGGTCGTTCATCCAGTCGAGTGCCCTGTCGGCAACCGTTTGGCCGTCTATCTGCTGAAAGCTCAGCGATGGTCGGTCGATGGGATCCATGTATTCATTCCAGCCCACGTAGAACCACGGCGCCGGATGGCGTCCAAAGCTCGAAATCGCTGCCGTAGGAATCCCTTGGTTGCGCAAGACCCAGGGCAAGGACGAGAGCGGATCGCGAAACGGTCCACCGCTGCGTTCGTGAGTGACCACTCCGTTCGTGATCCCGTGCGTACCGCTGATTAATGCCGCTCGCGAAGGCATGCACGGGCTGTCGGAAGTGTAAGCTCGAGCAAAGCGAATCCCCTGCTTCGCCAAACGGTCGATGTAGAT
>JAJZAV010000190.1 GCA_021799255.1 Bacillota bacterium | reverse complement strand
TTCTCTAAACCGCGTCCGTATAGGATGTCTTGATTTGGCAACGATATCACATGCTTGGAAATCCTCACGCGAAGCGGAAGGTGAATCAGCATGAAGTCTATGGCAAAAGTCGCAGTAGCGGCCGCATGCACTCTGACCACCAGCGGCCTATTCGCACTTCCCTCAGTTTCGGCCGCACCCTGGCACGTCGATAAAAACCCGTTCGAGAGCGTCTTGACCACGGATCAAGGCCACAAGTCAGGCGCCGACAACGCCAAGGCAAACGACGACGTCTACCACATTACGATGATTGCGCGCGACATGCAGTTCGTTCCCAGTGTACTGCAGGCGAAAGCGGGCAGCAAAGTAGAGATACGGTTCCACAACGAAGGCAAAGCTCCGCACAACATCACGTTTCGAACGCTGCCGTATAGGTCTGCCACCATCCAAAAAGGACAGTCCACAAAGCTTGACATCGTGACTCCCGCTCCCGGACGCTACGAGTTCTATTGCTCCGTCGGAAACCACGCGCACCTTGGGATGGTCGGACACTTGAACGTGACCCGCTAACCCTGCGGGCCGCGTGGCGTTTCGCCACCGAAACTAGAAATACGCCATAGGGAGGACTGTGCTTTTGGGCGATAGCATCACAAAGAAAATCCTGAAGAGTCACCTGGTGAAGGGCTCGGTCGACGCCGCACCTGGTGAAGAGATTCTCATCCGAATCGATCACACGCTCACCCAAGACGCCACAGGCACCATGGCCTATCTGCAGTTTGAAGCCATGGGGTTGCCGCACGTGCAGACTCGCCTGTCCGTCAGCTACGTGGATCACAACATGCTTCAGACCGGATACGAGAACATGGACGATCACGTTTTCCTGCAAACCTTCGCATCCAAATACGGCATTCACTTCTCTCGCCCAGGCAACGGAATCTGCCACCAAGTGCACCTCGAACGATTTTCCGAGCCAGGCTTCACTCTGCTCGGCTCCGATTCGCACACTCCAACCTCGGGCGGAGCTGGAATGCTTGCCATCGGCGCGGGCGGACTGGATGTCGCGGTGGCGATGGCGGGTGGCCCGTTCGGCATGCCGAAACCCAAAATCGTTGGAGTGCGGTTGGTGGGCCGCAGGCAGCCATGGGTCGCCGCCAAGGACATCATCCTAGAGATGCTGCGGCGTCTCTCCGTGAAGGGGGGCGTAGGAAAGATCTTCGAGTACTACGGCGAAGGGGTCGGCAACCTCACCGTGCCGGAGCGCGCGACCATTTGCAACATGGGAGCTGAGCTCGGGGCCACCACTTCCATCTTTCCAAGCGACGAGGCGACGAAGCGGTTTCTCGCGAAACAAGGACGCGAGTCGCAGTGGCAGCTCCTTGTCCCGGACCCAGATGCAACGTACGACGAGGAGATGGAGATTGACCTGTCCACCCTCGAGCCGTTGGTGGCACAGCCGCACAGTCCCGACAGCGTTACGACGGTGAAGTCGCTCGCCGGCATGCAGTTGGACCAAGTCTGCATCGGAAGTTGCACGAATTCCTCATTTCACGATCTCGCCGTTGCCGCCCACGTCCTTTCCGGCAAGCGCGTGGCAACGAACGTCCAGATGACCCTGACGCCCGGCTCCAGGCAAGTGTTTGCCACCATCGCGAAGGACGGCCTTTTGGCCGATATCATCTCGGCCGGAGCGCGCGTTTTGGAGTCGGCCTGCGGGCCTTGCATCGGGATGGGCCAAGCCCCCAAGTCCGGTGGCATCAGCCTTCGCAGCTTCAACCGCAACTTCGAGGGTAGATCTGGCACTCCGGATGCGAAGGTGTACCTGTGCAGTCCGGAGACGGCCGCGGTGTCGGCCCTCTACGGGGTGCTGACGGACCCCCGCGAATACCCCGGAGAGTACGTCATGGAGAAGGAACCGGAAACGTATGACACTAACGACTCCGGCATGATTCTCACTCCCTCCGATGACCCCGATTCCGTGGAAGTCGTTCGCGGCCCCAACATCAAGCCCTTGCCTATCCGCGGACCGATGGAGGAGCACATCGAAGCTCCGGTCTTGCTGAAGGTAGGCGACAACATCACGACGGACCACATCATGCCAGCGGGATCGAAAATCCTTCCGTTGCGTTCCAACATTCCCGCCATCAGCGAGTACGTCTTTGTCCGGGTAGATCCGACGTTCCCGGAACGAGCGAAGAAGGCGGGAGTCGGCGTCATCGTCGCCGGATCCAACTATGGCCAAGGATCAAGCCGAGAGCACGCGGCCCTCGCCCCCATGTACTTGGGCATTCAGGCGGTCGTTGCCAAGTCGTTCGCTCGCATTCACCGCGCCAATCTCATCAACTTCGGCATTCTGCCGCTCACGTTCACGGACGACGGGGACTACGCTCGCATCCAAATGGGCGACGTCATCCGCCTTCCTGACATGACCACCCGGCTCAAACAAGGCGAACCGATTTTGGCCGTCGTGCAAAGTTCCTCACAGGGCTCGCAAGACGGCACCATCCAGATCCAGCTTTCGCTCGACATCTCCGCTCGGCAGCGCGAGATCCTGTTGTCTGGAGGGCTGCTCAACCACGTTCGCCTCGGTCAAGAGGACGGTCAGATAGGCACTCGCGACGCGGCGATACACCTCGCGGGGAACACGATGGTGGCGTCGAACGGGCAATTCCGTCCTGGACGCCCAGCCCCGTTGAACGCAGGTTCGACGAGGTCAAAACAACAGGCGACGACCGATTCTACGAAATCCGAGAAAGTGGGCGCAAAGGGATGATTGCACAAGAGGTCATGATGGAGTGTCCCGTCACGCTCGGTCCTGACACCACGGTACTCGAATCCATACAGCGGGCGGCCGCTTCGACGCTCGACGTGCTGCCCATCGTAGACGCGGCGGGCCGATACGTGGGCGCCGTGCGAAAGTCGACGCTCCTCGACGCGGCGTCCAACAGCACCGCCCCCGTCGCGTCTCTGTGCTGCGACGATGCTCTGGTGTGCTCGCCCGACGACGCGCTGGAGCACTTCGCGCACGATCCTTCGTCTTCCACCCCCCACAAATCCATCATGGTGGTGGATGGGCTCGGCAGGTTTCGGGGAGTAGTTCCAGAAGTTCACTGGGCGGTGGACGAGGCCCGCGTTCAGAGCGGACACCCTCGCAATCCGCTAGAAGTGCGTACGGTTTCGATGCACCTCACGTGGCGCTGCGAGGACTGTGGCGAGTTGAGCACGCGCAACGAGGGGATCCCTGCAAGTTGCCCGTCGTGCGGGGCCAGTTCGGAGGCATTCTGCCTGTACACGGAAGACTGAGAACCAAAGGACGGGGATGGTTTGTCTTCGCGAAACGAACGTCTAGGCAAACCAACGCACGACACGGACGCAGAACGGGTCGACAAGTCCGACAGGCCCCTTTGCGTCCGCTTCACGACAGACACAAAGGGCTGGGACCTCCTGAAGCAGGAGCGTCCAGCCCTTTGCTGGGATGGTGTAACATGAGAGTCCAAATCGCCCGTACGAACCAGGCCCGAGGCGTTACGTCACGCGGTTAGCCCGAATGACGCGCTAAATGAGGAACATTTGCACGGTGGAACTGCCTCCATGGAACGGGCGCAATGGCCGCGTTGTCTATCAGCAGGTCCCTGTCTTGAACAACTGCCTCGAAGTGCGGGTTGTTCTTGTAACTCCCGTTCAAAGTGAACGCTTCGTTGTGGTTAATAGTGTGCTGATTGGACATGTGTGTGCACCCCCCCGGTTCTTGGTGTACCCCACTGACCGGATTTTCATCCAACTTTACAGCGACACGTGTTCACGGAGCCATGCGGCCACTTCGTGAATGGGCACTCTCACTTGGTCCATGGTGTCCCTATCGCGAATGGTCACGGCCTGATCTTCGGCAGACTGGAAGTCGTACGTAATGCAATAGGGCGTCCCAATCTCGTCGTGACGACGATACCGCTTCCCGATGTTTCCCGAATCGTCGTAGTCCACCGCGAACTCCTTCACCAATTCCCGGAACACGCCTTCGGCGCCCTCAGCCAGCTTCTTCGAAAGCGGCAATACTGCGGCTTTGTATGGAGCCAAAAAGGGGTGCAGGTGAAGAACCGTGCGCGTCTCTCCGTCAGCCAGCGTCTCTTCGTCGTACGCATCCGCAAAGAGGGCCAACAGGAGTCTGTCCGCGCCCATCGAAGGCTCGATGCAGTACGGAATGAACGGTTCCTTCCCTTCCTCGGAAACCGTGAAGGTCTCGTTCGAATGCTCCGTATGCTGGCGCAGATCGTAATCGGTTCTGTTGGCGACGCCGAGGAGTTCCCCCCAACCGAACGGAAACTGGTACTCGATGTCGGTTGTCGCCTTGCTATAGTGCGACAACTGCTCCTTCTCATGATCACGCAACCGGAGATGTTCCGGGTTTAACCGCAGAGCGAGCAAGAAGTCGTAGCAGTACTGCCTCCAATAAGAAAACCACTCCATGTCCGTCCCAGGCTCGCAGAAAAACTCCAGTTCCATCTGCTCAAACTCGCGCGTCCGAAAGGTGAAGTTTCCAGGGGTGATCTCGTTACGAAAGCTCTTGCCAACCTGCCCAATCCCGAACGGCAACTTCCGGCGCATCGTCCGTTGGACGTGCTTGAAGTTGACGAAGATTCCCTGTGCGGTTTCCGGCCGAAGGTAGATCTCGCTCGTAGCATCTTCCGTGACGCCTTGAAAGGTCTTGAACATCATGTTGAACTGTCGAACCGAGGTGAAATCGGATTTCCCACAGTTGGGACACCGAATCTGGTACTCGTGGATCATCGATTCCATCTCGGAAAACGGAAGTCCATCCACGACTTTCTCTATTCCGCGACGCTCCAACTCTTCTTCGATAAGCTTATCCGCGCGATGCCTCGCTTTGCAGTTGCGACAGTCAATCATCGGATCGTTGAAATTCGAAACGTGGCCCGACGCGACCCAAACCTGTCGGTTCATGAGGATGGCCGAATCGAGGCCAACGTTGTACGGAGATTCGTGGACGAATCGTTTCCACCAAGCCCGCTTCAAATTGTTCTTCAACTCGACCCCCAACGGTCCGTAGTCCCATGTGTTCGCTAGGCCGCCGTACGCGTCCGAACCCGGGAAAATGAACCCGCGGTGTTTGGCCAAGGCCACCAATTGCTCCATCGTCACAGCCACAGTGTCAAAACCTCCGATTTTGGTTGGAGAATAATACGGAAATCATACTGTATTATTCCGCCTCGGCGCAACGCTCATCATTTTGCAGGGAAGACTATAAGAAACGCGCGAAGCCCAATCTGCGCGGCATCCAAAATCCTTCAAGAGCGAACCGACGAGCTTCGTCAACAGTCCCTTTACAAAACGTTGGTATAATAAGTCGAATCAGCAAGGTGGCCTATCGTTTGGTGAGTTAACTCGAGACGAAAGAAGGAACACGACGAAGGGAATGAAAGCTTTGACTCACGACATACGGATGGTGTTTTTGGATATTGACGGAACGCTCGCACACCACGGGAAATTAGTGGACAGCGCCGTCGAATCCGTTCAAGAGCTTACTCGAAACGGAATCCCGGTTGCGTTGTGCACCGGACGGTCTCGTTTGCACGCGACTGGCGTACTCGACGCGCTAGGCGTTTCGATGGCCGTGTTCTTCAACGGCGGATTGGTGGAGATGGATCAACGAATCCTCTACGCGAATCCCCTGTCGGAGGCGACCGTCACAAAAATGATAGACTTCTTCGAGCGAGAGGAAATTCCGCTCATCCTTCATACAAGGACCAACGCAGTCACCCTTCAGCCGTTGCCGAATTCCCTGAACAGCGTTCTAGACGCCTTTGCCTTTCCGAACATCGTGCAAGTGTCTCGAAACGAATGGAATATCACTGAATCCGCGACGTATCAGGCGAATATGTTCTGTACGAGAGATTGGGATCCTACGATACAAAACATACTCCCGGAATGCCTTCTGTATCGATGGGAGGAAGATGGAGCAGATCTTCAGCAACGCAATTGCGACAAAGCGGAAGGTGCAAAATTCCTACTCAAGGAACTTGGAATCTCCCCTGAGCACGCGCTTCATATTGGCGACGGAGGCAACGACGTAGGACTGTTTAAGCTCCTCGGGATGTCCGTCGCGATGGGTAACGCCCATTCGGAAGTCAAACGTCACGCAAAAATGACGACATCGACAGTCACCGAGCACGGAGTGCAACGCGCCTTAACTCGCTTGGGTCTCATCTAGCTCTTGTCCAACACGATGTCGGACTCCCGAGACAGGAGCGATTCCAACAACGCTCCGATGATTTTGCCGGACGCACGCGTTGGGGCAGAAAATCACCGCCGTGGAACGTGTAAGACTTGCCCAGGAACAAGCTGCGGGTTCGCTTCGCTCAGGTGATTTGCCGAAATGATGAGACTCACTTCGGGCCGCGGGTCCGCTCCCACGGACTCCTTTGAAGCAATGGACCAAACCGTGTCTCCTGGCTGCACCGTATAAAGGACAGGAGGTTCACCTGCAGATGCGTAGTTGAGCAAGCCGTGCCCCCCGAGTACAAGCATCAGGACCGCACCAATCGACAGCATGGACACCCGTCCTCTTCGGCGGCCAATGGAAGCTGGCTTTGAGGTTCCCGCATTCTGCCGCATTTGATTCAAGGAATACATCATGACGCATCACCCTCGTCTCCGAACACTATCAGAACACTTGTTCGCCATTGAGTTTATACCCGAACACACGTTCTGTCAATGGTGCGTGCTTCACCGTGTGCCCTGCCTGGTTGGCTCTCGACGTGATGATTCCTCTCATCCACTGACACAAAATGCGAACATTTGTTTGCGAGACCGTCCTAGACATGGTAGAATGATGCCATACCAAAGGAACGGAGCTGTCCGATGAAACTTTCACGCCGACAGGAGTCCATCTTGGAATTCATTCGAAAAAACGTGCGGGAAAAGGGATATCCCCCATCGGTTCGAGAGATTGGAGAAGCCGTCGGGCTCGCGTCGAGTTCTACCGTTCACGGTCATTTGGAGCGACTCGAAGCGCAAGGTTACATACGCCGTGACCCGACCAAGCCGAGAGCCATCGAGCTATTAACCGAAAACGAAAGTTCTCCGATTCGCGCAGAAGGCGCCGTGTTCGCTCCCATCGTCGGGAAGGTCACGGCCGGTCAGCCCATCACCGCGCTCGAGAACATCGAGGACTATTTTCCGCTTCCGGAAAGCATGGCCCGAGACGACTCGGTGTACCTGCTGAAGGTTCAAGGGGATAGCATGGTCGAAGCCGCCATTCTGGACGGAGACTACGTGGTGGTCAAGCGACAGGAGACCGCTTCAAACGGGGACATCGTTGTGGCAATGACCGAAGAGAATGAAGCAACCGTGAAACGTTTCTTTCGGGAGAAAGATCACATCCGCCTCCAACCCGAAAACCCCGCGATGGAACCCCTGCGTTTTAAGCAAGTCTCCATTCTGGGACGCGTCATTGGCGTCGTTCGCACGGTCGTGTGAAGTTGATTTAAGGATCCCCAGGCGATGCAGGCGGGTCAAGGACCCTGGTACATACGAGTGCATAAAATACCGACCCGTTTATGTCCGCTGCTTCAGGGCAGAGGCCTAAAACGGGTCTTTTGTTTTAAAATGAGGATTTTATGCTTAGAAACTCGTGAAGTATTGATCCCGTTCCCATTCGGTTACCTGAAGGCGGTACATGTTCCATTCGATTCTCTTCGCTTCTACGAAGTGCCGAGAGATATGCTCACCGAGTGCATCCCGCAGCACGTCATCGGCGGCAAATTCGTCAATCGCGCTCTGGAGGTTCTCAGGGAGGCTCCTTATCCCTGCCAGATCGCGTTCGTCGTCCGTCATCATGTAGATGTTTCGGTTGACTGGCGGCGTAAGAGGCAGG
>JAJZAV010000189.1 GCA_021799255.1 Bacillota bacterium | reverse complement strand
GGCGCTTTGCGCGAAGAGATGGCTTAGCCAATTCCGCCAGGCCGACGCGCTGGTCTTCATCTTGCCCTGGGGCAGGAACAACGCGGCGTCGAACAGATGCCGAACGGGCCGTTTGTTTTCATCCAATCCGACAACCATCGGCCAGAAATCGTCCACTGTCCACGTACCGAGCGGTTGCTCCAAACCGGAGTAGACCAGTTGCATGTGGTGGAAATCCATCAGAGTTTCGTGTGTGAGCTTGAGACGCATGTCAGGGGAGGGTTGGGTGTAAGTAGCGGGATCGACAAGGTAATTACGGCCCATGAGGGAGACCAGGTCATAGCCGTCCATCCTTGTGCTGGACTTGTCGGGTTCTCCGTGCACGGACAGGCCGCCCACAAAAAGGAACACCTTAGCGACGCACTGCAAGCGGACGTAGCGGGCGTTGGCGTCACATGTGATGACAAACGTTTGGGTGAGTGCCTTGCCGACGAGGGCTTCGTTCTTTGGCGGCGGCGAGTCAACCGAGCCCAACCTGCGCCACGATTTGCCGTCGATGGAGGCATAGGCGTGGACCGAATCCGGAAGAAAAATGCCAGCGGCCCCGTCTTCCAGCATCGCCACCTGCACGTCTTCTATATGGCAAGGCTCGCCAAGATCCACTGTGATGCTGCGGCCGTATTGTCGAAGCAGCCCTATCCAGTTCGGATCTTTCCTGCTCGCGCTCGGGACTTGTCCTGAGGTAACTTGACCCTTGTCCGGGTATTGGCGTTTTTCCGTGTCGGAAAACAATGGATCCGGCCACTGAGCACCAATCTCGTACGGGCGATTGGCGGCTAGATTGGAGTCGCGCTTTCTGAACCACCGCATGGTTTGATAGGCTCCTTCGAATTCGACTTCTTTCGAATGGATTCCTCGAACGCAAAAAAATCAAAGCGAACGCACCATCATGATAGGCGCTCGCTTTGGAGGCTTCAAGTCGCACGAGACGTTCAATATCAAGAGGAATGTGACGAAAGTGATTGGGAGCTACGCCCACCATACATCCCCAATGCGTTCCGTGATTAGCAACCCCTTGAGAAATTCCACGGCCTTTTGGAATCCCTCGTTCACGGACATCATCCCATCCTCGTGCTCAATGCTGATGGCACCCTCGTATCCCACCATTTGCAATGTGCTGATGATTTCCTTCCACACGTCCTCACCGTGCCCATAACCGACGGTCCGGAATACCCATGAACGCTTGGTGACTTCGCGGTAGGACTTAGTGTCGAGAACTCCGTTCAGTGAAGTATTGACATCGTAGATGGATGTATCTTTGGCATGAAAATGGTATAAGGCGTTTTCTTCCGCCAATTTTCTGATGATAAGCGCGGGGTCCATCTGCTGCCAAAACAAATGGCTTGGATCGAAATTGACACCGATGGAGTCACCGCATGAATGGCGGAGTCGAAGAGCGGTTTCGTAGTTGTAAACCACGAAGCCCGGGTGTGGTTCGACGGCTACCCGAACGCCGTTCGCTTTCAAAAAGGCATCTTGCTCTATCCAATAGGGAATCACTTTCTCCGTCCATTGCCACTCAACGACCCTGAGAAAGTCGTTCGGCCAGGGACAGGTCACCCAGACTGGATTCTGGGACGTTTCAGACTCCCCGGGACACCCAGAAAAAGTTACGACGTTCTGAACACCCAACAGGGCGGCCAAGCGGACGGCGTTCTGGAAATCCTCGTGAAACTGGTGAGCTTTGGTTGCATTGGGATGCAGCGCGTTGCCGTGGCACGAGAGGGCGCTGATTTCCATTCCCCTATCGGTTAATGCGCGCTGGAACTCTCTCAATTTGCCTTGGTCCCGGAGCAGTTCAGTTGTGTTGCAATGCGCGTTGCCAACGTATCCACCACAAGCAATTTCAACCGTGTGCACACCGTTCTCGGCAAAGTAGTCCAGTGCCTTGTTGAATTCCAATTTTCCTAGCAAGACCGTGAATACGCCTAGTTTCATGCACGTAAAGCCTCCTCGGACGGGCAACTTAGAGCCAACTCAGTATTCATGGTACGACCTTCACGCAAGATGCATTATCTCCATACGTCTCATGAATTCAGACAATATTATCATCTTGAACTTGTGAGTTCTGCATAGTGTGTACAGTACGTGCTCTTAGATTTTACGGTTTGCTATTTAGGGACACCGCAGAAAAATCCAGTCTTGAAGCCTCATTGGGTTCTTATTCAGAGCTGTGGTCACGGAGAGGAGCCCGATGGTCTTCTTAAAATCTCTCTGCGATCCGATGGGAGGTGTTGGTCGATGGCAGCAAGTTCTCTGCGTGAAGTCACGCCCATTCCAGATAAGACATTTCCGATGAATACGTTTTTGTGCAGATCTATTGAGCCGCATTGGCATGAGCACCTAGAGTTGGTTCTGGTACTACGTGGCTCGGCGCTCTTTCAGTTAGATGGAGATTTCGTAGAAATGCACGCTGGTGAGATAATGTTCGTCAATGCCAAGCAGGTTCACAGTGCTACTCCAGTCACGAGTGACAATGAAAATATCGCGGTCGTGTTTAACGAGGTTCTTGTACGAAACGGTGGGTTGGATAGAATTGACGATTTCTACTTTGTCCCATTGATTGAGAACCGCATATCATTTCCCAGCTTCATTCGAACGGATCATCCGCTTTGTGCTGATCTGAGAGAAACTATTCTGGAGATTGCGAATGAGTTCGAACACAAGCAAAAAGCCTTTGATTTGTTCATTAAGGCCAACTTTTACAAGTTATTTGGCTTATTGTTTCGGAACCACTTTACTAATTCGTTTGGTGAAAAACGTCACGACCAACAGACGACGCAGTTTACCGCTCTGTTGACGTATCTCCGCGAGCACTGCACTGACTCTATCCAATTGTCTGAAACGGCCAGGATGGTCAACATGAGTCCGCATTACTTCTGCAAGGTGTTCAAGAAAATAACCGGGAAGACCCTAGTGGAGTATTTACATATCCTCCGCGTCATGAGGGCCGAGCAATTGCTTGTGGAAACGGATCTGCCCGTGTCTATCATAGCGAACGAGGTCGGCTTCGGTAGTGCCACGTACTTTGGTCGTATTTTTAAGAAACATAAAAACTGTATGCCAAGTGAATTTCGACACCGCGCATTTCCTATCTCCAAGGGGCCCCATCTCAGGTAGACGAGTCCAACGATATAGGACTATCGCAAGATCGTATGAATATATCTGAATTGCGTAAGTGGTGTGACAAGGTATCCACTGCTAGCATGGACATCGCACTATGTAGGCGAACACCGCCGACCAAGGTGAACTTGCTGAATTCTATTGGGGGGGTTGAACATGGCAAAAATCAGGCAGATTCTTATGCTCTCGACAATCACGTGTGTTATGGCTGCGGGAATTCAACAGGCCTCAGCTAACACGGGAAAGGCAGATGCCTCGGGGAAAGGCGCCGCGACACCTGGGACCATAACCGAGATGGATTATTTCACGGCGAATCAAGATACAACCATCACGAAATTGTTTAAGACGTTCGAGCAAAAGAACCATGGGGTGAAAATCAGTCGCGTGTACGTTGCGGGTCAGGCTTACCTACAAAAGGTTCTGCAGGAAGCTACGGCAGGTTCCCTTCCGAACCTACTCATGTTAGATAATCCAATGCTCCCCGACATTGCGAGCACGGGGATTTTGGTACCGTTGAATACGCTTGGTACGCTGAATCTAAAGCCGTACTTCAAGGGCTCACTGTCGGAAGGTAAGTACAAGGGGAAGCTGTACGCGCTCCCAGTTGGGAACAATACCATCGCGCTTTACTACAACAAGAAGCTATTTAAGAAGTACAAGATCTCTTCACCTCCAAAGACATGGGCACAGCTCCTAGTAGACGCGAAGAAATTGACTCATGGTTCCGTGTACGGGTTCGGATTCTCGGCGGGCTCTGGGTCTGGAAATGTCAGCTGGCAGTCGGAGCCATTCCTTTGGTCCAACGGTGGGCACTTAAGGACTCCGAATTCCGCGAGCGACAAGCAAACGCTAACTTTCTTTAAGCAGTTGGTTGATGCACATGCCATGCCGCAGTCTGTTGTGAATTGGACCCAACAAGATGTTCAAAACGAATTCGAACAGGGTCGCGTCGCGATGATGATCAACGGACCTTGGATCACGGCCCAGCTAAACCAAACGAAGGGCCTTGACTATGGAGTTGCTGAGATTCCGGTCCGAGTTCCAAAACAGAAGATAGTTCCTCCACTCGGGGGTGAAGTGTTCGCCATAACGAAGAGCACGCCGGCGAACGAAGAACGTGCCTTCAAACTGCTCCAGTGGCTTCTTAACAACCAGAACACGGTGCAGCAGCTAGACACCGGATTTGGATACGTCCCCGCATATTCCAGCGCCGTCAACGCCGTGGTCAAAAAGGACGGATATCTTAAGGTCTTTGCGGCCGAGGTACACACTGCACGCGCGAGGACGACGTACTTGGGAGCGAAATATCCACAGATTTCAGCCATTTGGGGTAGTGCGGTTCAATCGGTGATTACGGGGCAGGCGTCGATTTCAGCGGCGGCAACGGCTGCACAGCAGCAAATCCATAGTGCCTTGTCTTAACAAAATGCGCACGACTGGGTCATCACTTCCGACAACGCTGAGGCCAGCAGCGACGTCGGAAGTGTATCCCGCCGCCGAGTAAACAGTATCCACCGTCAAAGGATGTGACATGCGCGAATGAGCTCAGTTGTGCATTCGGAGACCAACCCTCGATTCGTAGTTAGGCGTGGACGATCTGGGTGGATAGGCAGATCGATGTTCCTAATCCCTCTCGGTGTATATATCCTCGTTTTGTTTGGTTATCCTCTCTACTACAGTGTATCCATGAGTTTCAAGAATCTGAATCAGATTACGCTGATCAATGGGAACGCGAATTTCGTTGGATTTCAGAACTACATTCAGGCATGGTCTTCGTCGATTATTTGGAGGTCATTTCTGAACACCATTCAATTCACCGTGGTGTCCATCATTATGCAGTTCGTCATCGGCTTACTCGTCGCACTGCTCTTCAACAGACGGTTTCCCTTGAACCGGGTTCTGCGTAGCCTCATCCTGGTCCCTTGGTTGATTCCTCAGATTGTGTCTGGCGCCATATTTAACTGGATGTTTTCCTCCACAAATGGAGTCGTGAATCAAATCCTTTTGGATCTTCATATCGTGTCGACCCCGGTGAATTGGCTACTGCATCCAGAATCGGCGCTGATAGTCATGATGATCACGAACATCTGGATTGGAGTTCCATTCAACATGGTCCTCCTTTACAGTGGATTGCAGGATATTCCTAGGGAGATTTACGAAGCCGCCGCAATCGATGGTGCACGGGGAGTCCGGTCTTTCTTTTACGTCACTCTGCCAAATCTGAAGGTCATTATCGGAATTGTGCTGATGCTCGGTTTGATTTACACGCTGAAGGTCTTTGACATCGTGATGAGCCTTACCCAGGGAGGCCCGGCTAACATGACTCAACTGCTGTCGAGTTGGTCATACACGTTATCGTTTACGAACCTCAACTTCGGCCAAGGAGCGGCGGTTGCCAACGGTCTCATCGTGATATCTCTCGTTTTCACCGCGATATACCTGTGGATCAATCGAAAAACTGCCGATTGACAGTGAAATGAACGTGTAATGGGGGCGTATATATGGAAGGAAAGGTAACGAAAACGGTATACTTGTCCCTAGCGATTATCGTGTGTGCCTTTATGCTGTTTCCACTGTATTGGACCATAGTTTCATCCCTGAAGAACAACACCCAACTCTTTGCGTTTCCTCAGACGTTCTTTCCACCCACGCCGCAGTGGAACGTTTATTCCCAGGCATTCGGCTCACAATGGCCCCACTTGGTCGTGAGTCTTGTTGTATCTCTTGGAACCGTTGTCTTATCGCTACTTATTTCCTTGCCCGCGGCATATGCTCTCGCACAATTTAAGCTGAAGATCACGGTCGTGTTCGTCCTGATCCTTCTCATTGTGCAGATGATACCAAGCATTTCATTGGCGAATGCTCTATTTTTAATTTTCCACAATCTTCATCTCCTGAACTCATATCAGGGCCTGATACTGGCTGACAGCACCTACGCTGTGCCGTTTGACGTGCTAATATTGAGGGCGTTCATTGAGTCGATTCCGAGGGAGTTAATAGAAGCCGGATTTGTGGATGGGGCAGGCAATTGGCTGGCGTTGATACGCATCGTAACTCCTATCTCCAAATCGGCCATCATTACAGCGGCGCTCTTTTCTTTCTTGTTTGCTTGGGGAGATTTCCTTTATGCCCTGACCGTAACCACCACCAATTCCATTCAACCAATCACGCTGAGTATATATCAGTACATAGGAAGCCACTCTACTGAATGGAATTCCCTCATGGCGACAGCAGTCCTCGCATCCATACCGGCCGGTCTACTCTTGATTTTCACTCAGAGGTACATCAACGCGGGAATTTCTACAAGTGGCATCAAATGAGGCAAAACGGCCTTGTTGTCCTCTGCCATGAGACCCATTATCCGTTCGCATCCTCGCTATCCATCACTCGCGCGTGTCAGCAGCGCAAAACACAGCAGTCCTACGAGAAGAATGCTTGCGAACGTCAGAAATGCCGCGGGGTATGAGGCTAGTTGGACGATGTACCTGAGGCCTGGCATAGCCATTGGCAGGCCAAGGCCATTCCTCCATCGTAGCCCCGAGTTGCTCCTGCGAGAGCGGGATTTTGCATCGTTGTCGCAATCGATGCCATAATGGATTCCGTGCACAGGGTTCGCCCGAGAACTAGAAATTCACATCCGTAATCTTGATAGCTCAGGCACGATCCTATGGCGCCTACGATCCGATACCCAAGTATAAGGAGGTTGCTGTCATGCAAGGTAAAGTTGCGTTGGTGACAGGCGGAGGTCGAGGCATTGGTGCGGCAACGTGCAAGTTGCTGGCAAGCAAGGGAGCAAAAGTGGTCGTGAACTTCGCCCACAACGAAGAGGCAGCCCGTGCGGTAGTGAGGGAGATTTCCGATACGGGCGGCGACGCCACTCTGATTCAGGCCGATGTGAGAGACAACGCGCAAGTGACGAGCATGATGAAGTCCATCGTAGAAACGTGGGGAACGGTGGACATTTTGGTGAACAAAGTTTATCACTGGAACCTACGTTCCCGTCAACGGGGGGATGTCGATGGACTGACCCTTGATGATTGCGAACCTCCTCAGAGCGAGCTCACGGGAGGAGGAGAGTTTGAGATAGGTTTCAGCGGATCGTCAAAGACGGTCGGCAACACACCCTCTGCAATCCTGCGAGCCGCATCGGGTTTCGCTACCCGTTTCGCCCGCTGACACAACCTCGCTCGAAACGCTTCGTCTCCGTAACCTGCAATCAGCAATACTCATATCGTCCTTCTGCCCCACTCGTTTAGGGACGTGAAATAGTGGATGAATATCACAGGGAGCTTCGCAGTCGGCGCAAGGCGGAGCACCTAGAGTACGTGCGAGCCGGAGAAGATGAGCGATTCGTGAAGACGGCTGGCATGTCCGGCGTCCGCAAATGCGGCTCATCGCCTTTGCCTTGAAGGAGAACGTGTGTCCGAGGTGGAACTACGGAATGGGACCATGCTTTCTGCCGACGTGGTGATTTCGGCGTTACCACCCGATGGTTGAATTGTGATTGGGGATGGGATTTTGCGCATGCTGCTTGATGAAGTGAACGAGCCCTGCGATATTAAGAAACTGAGTATAGAAGACCTAAAACGGTTGGCCGCCGAGATCAGGACCTTCCTGGTGGATTCCGTTTCAAAGACCGGAGGACACTTTGGTGCCAACCTGGGGGTGGTGGAGCTGACCCTAGCGCTTCACAAGGTGTATGAAAGTCCGAAGGACAAGCTGATCTGGGACGTC
>JAJZAV010000188.1 GCA_021799255.1 Bacillota bacterium | reverse complement strand
GCTTTCGGTCCTTGGAAAAGGGCCCGTGCAAAGTGGTTGTGCTTGGTTCGACGTAATGAATGGTCATGGACTATCCCTCCAGTCAACCCGTGCCCGTACCATACCGCATTCTTCTTCAGATGACCAGATCGGTTTCGGGAGGCACGTGACCGAGATGGCGACTGATGGATACCATTTGACCTTTGTGGTGAAACTCGTGGGTTACAGTGTGCGTAAACAGCCACAGGGGCGTCACAGAGATGGGATGGCCCTGGCCGGCGATGTGAACGTCCAGCGGGGTATTCCATGTGCTTTCGTATTCCGCAAGGAACCGTTCAACGATGCCATCTACCTTCTGAAACACCTGCCTCATGTCCGCAACATTCGCCCCGTGCGGTACGTGAACCGAGACCTCCTCTAGCTGGAGGGCCCGCTTGCCAAGCCAAACGGTGTAACACTCAGCCACATGGCGATGCAAGTCTCTCATTGAAGCCTTCGCGAACGAGTCGAGACGGCGCGCGTAATCCGCGTGCGGCAGCGATTCACAATAGGAAAATAAGGCTTCTCTCGTTTTTCTGACAAGATGATACTGCTCCATAAGCATCTCCATGCAAACAACCCTCCCGATGTTGGTGGAGAAGAATGAAAGCGTATACAATTACCACATGCGGCGCCGCGTTAAACACATGGCGTTACAATCATGATAACCGAATATTCAGTCGTATTCTATGGGATTTGACTAGGCAACATGTCGGCATTTCCCACATCGTTTCTTCCATATGGCTTTTCTTGCTCTCGTAGAAGGCGACGGTAATCCCATACCCATCACCACGTGTTCCCACCAGAAGGCGGCGGCCAAGACCCAAGTTGCTGGCGCAACTGCGCAATCTGGCCAAGGTGATAGCTGTTGTGAGCGATAAGAGACATGAGCACCTCAATTTGCGAGTGCTTCGCATCCGCTGGAAGTTGCCGTTCAAACGCTTCTCCAGTCGTGACCTCTGAGTCCACAGATTCTATGCCGCGCAAAAACTCGCTCACTCGGTCGCGAAAAACCGATTCATTCGCGGGAGCATCGTCTTCAATCCACGAATCCGCCGCATGTTCGGGAGAAGTTGGACTCTCTCCTGCAAGGAGCTTTTGGCAAAAATCCTGCCAGTATATCATGTGGTTCAGCAGTTGCCATATCGTGTGGCTGCATCCCGATGGCCTGCCACCAGCCAATCTCCAATCCAGACCTTCGAACGTTTCCTCCGGAGATACGTGGGACATTCTCCCGGACAATCCGTTCTTAATCGCCTGCACAATCGGTTCATCCATCTCTTTCTCGCTCCTCTCGGGCGTCGCGGGTCAGAACCACCTAGCTATTCGTTGAAGTGGGGACCCCGGACAGAGGAAGCAATTGGTTGAAAACCGCCAGCATCCGTAGAGTCGTCCCATTGGGCAATGTGGTAGTATACACGCTGAAAAGCAGCCAGTTTTGCCGCGTTGATTCTCGGTCTATGTACGATGCCACAAGAGGTGAAAACAGCTTGGTGAGATCTCGCACGAAGGAAGGCGGTTGATGTTGATTCATTTCCTCCGCCAGGATTTGGGCGTACACGGATGGATTGGGATTATTGGCCGCCAAGAGACCACAAGCAATGACGACGATGATCACGAATGGAATTGAGTAACGGCGCCTGCGATTCATGGCGTCCATCCCCTCTATTTGGGATCACGATCCGTAGAACGATCCCTGCAACCTCGATGCAGCTCGAGTCATTGGATTGACCGTGTAGTATAAATTCTTGCCCGATTTCGTTATTTGAACGTGATAGTAGTAAAAGTCCGGGCGCAACAACACGTCATATCTCTTACCCAGAAGTACGGTCCTTGCTTTCGGCTGAATGAATCGAATGGACTCATTGGCAAGTTGGCCCGCGACTACAGCTTCGCCTTGCGCGTACGTGACGTGAGGGATAGACATGGCGAAAAGGACGGCGGAGATCCCGATAAGGATCACATTCACGGCGACGTATCGATTAAATCGCTTGCCTTTGACGAATCCGTAGACTCCATAAAACAGGCAAAGCAAGGGGACCGTAACGGTGGACGTCATATCGATGACGTTGGCGTAAAGGGAACGGTTGACAATCAGAAATATCAACGATTCCACAATTGACAATACCATCGAAAACAACAGAATGACCTTCGTCCTCGTCACGGATACCCTCCTTCCACCTGACTTCCAATTTCCCTGAAAAGTTCGCCCCCATCAGTGTACCAGGATGTTTCTAGCTTGGGGTGCGTTGTACCGCGAATTCGTTGAGGTTTTCGTAAATTCCCTATTTTACAATTTTGTAACAGATTCTCCTCTAGCGCTTTTTCTCTGTTTGTGTATCACACTTCCAGGTCGTTTCTTGCTTGGTTCCTTACTTCGTTTGGGATGTGCTGAGTGCTTTGAAATTGACTCCTGGACTGATGTCAACATGGTCTGATTCATCATAGGTAAAGAAACCCGATGAAACGAAAGTCCGCGGCGGCCGTGTGGTGAAATAGATAGTCAGTTCATACTTGGTGGCTGGCCAGGTGCTGGAGTTGCCGGCAATCCTCGTCGTTGTTGACGAAACCGCTGACGAATTGATTTCCTTTACGACATCGCGCAGCAGTTTCCCACGAATGATGCTCGCTTTGACGATTGTGTCGTTAACACTTTGCAGATGTTCTTGGTATTCGATAAAAACACCGTACCACGCTGAGCTAGAATTCACCTTGTGAAACCTGTGGGACATCACGGAAGAAGGATGCTCCTGTGGAGAGGGCGTCCGCGCAAAGGCAGTTATGGGAACTGTTAAGCACAGCATGAGAGAAGAGACAAACGAAGCCATCTTCATCATAGAACCCCCCCCGGAAGTTGGGTAACAGTCACAGGCGAACATTGGTTTCGATGCCTCGAAAAATCCGAGATTCGAAAAAGCTACGGAAGCTCAAACGTTCACGACTTACCATCCCATGCGTTCGCGTAACGTTACAATCTGGGCAATGTGATGCTGCCCGTGCCACGCGTAGCGCTGCAAGGCAACGTCGAGAGTCATTTCACCAACCGCTGGACTGGTGAATTTACGAGCGAAGTCACTGGGGGTCAGTTGACGTAAAATCGTGACGAATCGACTGTGAAGACACTCCATGAGGGTGATGGAAGTTTCGATGGGAGTTTCGACGTAATCAGCCAAATTCGCCCATCCGTCTTGCCTGTACGTGCACGCCGTTGGCTGTTCTTCCGTCAAGGCTCTCTTGAATCGAATGTAAGAATTCATATCGTTATCGGCCATGTGGTGAACGATCTGCTGAACCGTCCATCCACCGGATCGATACGGCTGGCTCAATTGCTCGAGCGTCAACCCTTCGACGCTAAGACGAAGTTCAGAAGACATCTCCTCAATTGCGCGTATCCACGCATCTCTCTGCTCCTGTGTTACCTCCGTGATAGCCCTGAACTCACCGATTGGATAACGAATCTCATCCATTCGTGTCCCCCCATTCCACTCGCCTCTTTTGGAATCCTCTCGGCTGACGACTTGTCTAACAGACGTCCAAAAGTTGCAACCAGGCTTTGTGTATCCGTGTCTACAAATATGATTGTAAGCCTCCGAGGCGATTTCGGAAACCGCATTCCTCCACGAAATTTCAGCCTGCGTGTCGACACACCCCGCCTCGTGCTGTGCGCCGACACTACAGTAAATCACTGGCGGCTATCAGAGCAGCCATTTTCCTTCTCTTAGAATCTCCACGATAGTTCCGTCTTCACATTTACCCGTGACACTCAGTTGACCAGAACCAATCATAAAGTCCATGTGCAAGGTACTCACGTTGACTTCGTGGGCCTCCAACTCTGCTTCTGTCATGTCAGGGCCCCCGTGTATGCAAACCGGGTAGGCGTTCCCAAAAGCTAAATGGCAGGCGGCATTCTCGTCAAAGAGGGTGTTTTGAAAGACGATGCCAAGTTCCGAAATCGGAGAGTTGTCGGGCACAATCGCGACCTCTCCCAGATAACGAGCGGTGTCATTGGAATTGAGGATGGCTTCGAGGGCTTTCGTTTCCTCCTCTGTCCTTCCAGTGATACCTTCTGCACGACCATTCTTAAAGACGACAGTGAACTCATGAATGAGGCGCCCTCCGAAGTTCAGCGGTTTCGTGGTCCGCACAAGCCCGTCCACCCCGTATTTTTTGGGCACTGTAAAGACCTCTTCGGCTGGGATGTTTGGAACAAATGATTGTCCCGTCTGCGCTTGACGTTGTCCTCCCTTCCAGATGTGCCCTTTTGGAAGTTGGACCTCCAAATCGGTCCCCGGAGCGATGTAGTGCAGCGCGTTGAGATTGAGACCATTTAACGTAGCTAGGCGCTTTCTCAGGGAATCCACGTGATGTACCCACGCTTGAACAGGATCTTCCTGATTCACTCGGGTCGCGGTGAAAATCAGTTCCCAAAGCTTCTCCATTGCGTCACGAGCCGTCAATTCCGGGAACACGCTCTTGGCCCAGTTCGAATTTGGTACCGAAACCAAGCACCAAGGGATTTTGTATTCGTGCATGTAACTCGCGAATTTCTTGTAGGCTTCACCCAGGACGCGCTGCACGGTTCCAAGCTTTTCACCGGAAACATCATTGAACAACAAAGGGTCGGGAGAATAAATGGTGATGATGGCCGCACCTTCCTCGGCCAGTTGTTCAAAGAAGTTCACCTTGTGTTGAGGCACCCGTTCGATTTCCGACAGAGGGGAATGCAACAAAACCAATCGTTCGAATTCATCGTCTTGCCAATCCACATAAACTCGACGCGCCCCCCGCGCATAGGCGCTGGCGGTGATGCCATGCACAAGTTCACTCGAAAAAATCGGAGAGCGTATTAGAACCACCTGACCCGGCTGAACGTCGACGCCGACATTCACAATTAACTCTGCGTATTTCCCTATGTGCTCGTGGAAAGCATCCATAAGAGTAACCTCCACATTCGATTTTGAACGTACTCAATGTCTTGTCAGTCTCAAACCTCTCGTTGTGTACACGTGGTAATTATATGCCATAGATTTGAAGACGTCTGTCGAACGTCCTTAGACTGAATTTTCACTTTGCATGTATATCGCCGCCGCACTTCGTAAAATCTACATCCGCGCACGAAATTTGGGCATTACTACCTTTCCAGTTAATTAGTGATCATCAAGGGGGATGCAGGTGTCCGGCGTTCATTGGGAAGAGGCCAAAAGCGAACCCTCTATCATTGAATACATCAACGATTCAACCATCGCATCATCAACGGGAGACGAACGTAGCCGTACTGTTCGAAACGAACGTAGCCGCCCTGCTCGGGTGTCTTTTACTTTGCTCAGCCTTTCATTCCTCACCTACGGGATCTTCGTGTCAAGCCCGGTGACCAACCTGTGCAACCAGGAAATCATGCGCGGGACCCTTTGCGCACAGGCCGTTCAGTACATCGGCGTCATGTTCTCGGGGATGCTGACGGGCGTCGCCGTCGGTCCATGGTTAGAGGATACCTCCTACCGTATGTGGCTCGCTTTAAGAAATTCGGTTGCCAAGGAAGACGCTGCGCGTTATCTTGCGCGTTATCTACAGCGGGTTTCAGTCATCATCGTTCTCGTTGCTTGTGCGGCAAACGTACTGGCTCTCCTTCCGGGATTAAACGAATTTGTGGATCTCCATTCTGCATTGAAAGATGAGATTGTGCTGTTGACCTACGCCATGGGGATCCTGGCTGGAGCAGCTTGGTTTATGGTTTTACATCGGCGCGCCGGCTGGGGTCTCGTCGTGTCCTGTGCGATGAGTTTGATGATCGTGGGAAATATCCTTTCCATTCACAGCTGGTCTTAGGTCACAGCTGGTCTTAGAGATTAGGCGTTAGCGAGAGAGAGGGGGACGGAAGGTTTTGACGTGGGCGCTGCTGTTTTGGGCTTTGGGCGTGGGATTCCTGCAAGGATTCCTTCACTGCGCTGGGATGTGCGGTCCGTTCGTGATGTCGTATAGCCTGGCGGCGAGCGGCAACAACGCCAACCCGGAAAGGTCCTTTTCCGCACGACCTTGGGTGACGCACGGGCTACACAATCTCGGGCGAATTGTGAGTTTCACCGTGCTTGGTGTTCTGTTTGGTGTGTTGGGATCGTTTGTTGACTCCGCGGCCCACCTGCACAAAGTACAGGCTGCCGCAGGTTTCGTTGGCGGCGGGCTGATGATCTGGTGGGCGTTCGATGAGTTTCGTACACACCACGCTGCAAGTGTTCTAGAACGCTTCTCGCTGCTGCGATTTTCTGTGACGAGGCGTTGGTTCACCCATCTTGTGCGACGCCGCCAGCCCCTTTTCTCGTTCTTATCGGGCTCCCTATTAGGACTGCATCCATGCGGCCTCCTGTTTGCCATGCTGTTCTCTGCAGCGGCGACGGGATCCGCGTTCGATGGGGGCCTAGTTCTCTTCGCGTTTGGGATTGGCACCACACCGTCGCTCCTCGCAATAGCCGCCATGGGGTGGTATGGGCGCAGGCGTCTTCGCGGCCTCGGTTTTACCTACTTAACCGCGAGCCTGATTGGCCTCTCAGGCGTTCTCTTCATTCTGAGGGGTCTGTCGTCAAACGGATTGGTACCGAAGGTGAACATGTGGCTGTTCTAACCTGTCATCTCTGCGAACGATCTGCGAAGAATCAACCAATTTTTGACGATGGAAAGACCTTTTGCTGCCATGGTTGCAGAGATTTATGGTTGCTGCTGGGCGAGGAAAACCTGGCTGACCTGAAACGCCAACCGCGCATCGATTGGTCCACTGTCGGAAGCCCTGCTGGGGTCCCCCCATCAGAGCGTGCCATCACGGGAGAAGTCCGCACCGCGAACTTTCACGTTAGCGGGCTGTGGTGCCCGTCGTGCAGCGTATTGGTTGAACACGTCGTCAACCGATTGCCCGGGGTGGCCAAATCTGAGGTCCGCTTCACTGCAGAGTCGCTTCAGGTTCAGTACAATCCCCGCGTGACAACATCAACCGAAATCTGTGATGCCGTGCATCGCCTCGGCTATAACATTCAAGCAAACTCGCCCAATCCTGCCTTTCACCATACAGAGACGGGTTTGATGCGGCGTTTTGTCGTCTCCGCAGCTCTGTCCGTGATCCTGATGATGATCAGCGTGCCGGTTTGGTCCGGATACTTGCAGCAGTTTCCGGAAGGATTAAACCTGCTGTTGTCCGCGACGCTATGGGGTCTCACTACGCCCATCGTCTTCTGGTCCGCGTGGCCGTTTATAAGGGGGGCCTGGACGTCCATCTGCCACCGCGTCGCGACGATGGACTTGCTCATTACCATCGCGAGTTTCGCCGCCTATGCGTACAGCGTCGTGATGGCCTTGCAGCGAGGTGCCTATTTGTACTTCGACACGTGCGGCTTCCTAATCACGTTTTTGCTTCTTGGACGCCTGTTGGAAACCGGAACACGCGAGAGAGCCCTCGCCGCGACTCGCCACCTATCCGGATTGGTCGTTCGAGAAGCCACCGTCCTTTGCGAAGGAAAGGAGGCGTGCGTACCCGTCGAGCAGCTACGTCCCGGGGATCTCGTAATCGTGCGCCCCGGAGGGCGCGTCCCCGTCGACGGCGTCGTCGAGGAAGGGACGTCCGACATCGATGAATCGTTCTTAACTGGCGAATCCATGTACTCCGAAAAGCATCCTGGCAATCCGGTGTACGCCGGATCGACCAGTTATTCCGGACGGGTCCTCATCAAGACAACCCGGGAGCCCAGTGCGACCATTCTCGCTCAAACTCTAGATTTGGTGCGGGAGGCCCAAGCGCGCGGACATGCCTTCAGCCGTGTCACGGATAGGGTCCTGAGAATCTTCACCCCAGCCGTGTTGGTGATTGCCGTAGCAACCTTTTGTTTCTGGGAATGGGTGGTGCCCG
>JAJZAV010000187.1 GCA_021799255.1 Bacillota bacterium | reverse complement strand
TCCTTGCACCGACTCGCACCTTGTGTCGGCTCTCGGGGGCAGGATAGGACAGCGTACTACTCTTCGTCTTCGTCAAACCGATGAAATTTGCTCCCATCATACATAGGGTTCTTCGAATGGTCAACAGTGCGCCACGACGATTTGTACAAATCCGCGCACTATAGGGCAGGATATTTCACAAGAAAGCCTATTGGGTGTAAAGTGTAAGGGAAGTTGCTTACGCATTGGCTGAAAAGCCACGCGCCGATTTAGACATTCGGCATGAAAGATGCTGGAATGTTGGTCGGCTACCGTGCATATCGGATATCGGGGAAACATGTGATTTATGGGATAGATACGGGAGACAAGAATCCTGTGAAAGCGGTGACCGTGGACAGTGAAAGATAAGGACCAACATCCATACCGCGAAGGAAGACTGTCCGAGATTTCGCCTATGAAACCCGCCAACGCTGATAAGGGACGCAGGGACGGCAGAGAAAGGAATGCGCGGTCCTCGGACGGCGCTCCCCATTTGCACGTCATTGAAGGCGGAAGGCAAGGCGACACGGGTGGTCACAGCACTGTCTCGACGGTTCGCGAAGGCACGTATGCCCCGCGGCGTCGACGTCCGTGGTTTCGCGTAGTTCTTTTGCTCGTTACCATACTCGTCATCGTCGGCATGGTACTCAGCTACGTGTAGCCTGAGTTAAGAGGCGTGTTTTCGTCGGTAATTCTGCGGCATGTAGGCGTTTCATGCCACCATTTCACCACAAACATGTTGCTAACTTTCGCCGTTTGACTCATTGTCCTCTCATGCTTCCCTCGAAATCCTCATCCGACAATTAGTGGAGGATACCTGTGTCTACCTGGAATGTAATCCTGTGGGATCTTGATGGTACGCTTACGGACCCAAAGCTCGGCATCACGAAGTCGGTTCAATACGCGCTTTCCCATCTTGGCATCCAAGAAACCAACCTCGAGAAACTGACCGCGTTCATCGGGCCACCCCTCATCGAATCGTTCTCTCGTTTTTATGATATGGACTCTGCAACGGCCCGTCGGGCCGTCGATTTGTATCGCGAGTACTTCGCGAAGTCAGGCATCTTTGAGAACGAAGTCGTGGACGGGATCCCAGATTTGTTGGCCCATCTGTCTCAAGGCGGAAAGACGATGTACATCGCAACCTCAAAACCCACCGTGTTTGCGATTCAGATTGTCCACCACTTTAGGATGGATAGGTACTTTCAGGATGTGATTGGAAGCAACCTGGATCATACCCGCACGGAAAAGCACGAGGTGATCCAGTACGTGCTCTCTCTCCTCCATCAGCACCCCAAAGCGGACATTGTGATGATTGGGGACCGAAAGCACGACGTACTCGGTGCGACGAAAAACGGCATCGACTCCATCGCAGTCGAATTCGGTTACGGTAGCCATGAGGAATTGGTGGACGCGAATCCGACTTTGATTGCGAATTCCGTTACCGAGTTGACCCGCATCCTTTCATAATCCAGGAAAATTCAGTGATAGTAGGGGCTTGAGGAGCAACGGATTGCGACGCAGCGATTGTCCCCGAGTCCTGTTCCCCATTTCGGCAGGAATCGAACGAAGTGCGGCGATGCGGGTGAGTGGGTCCGGGAATCCATCGCGCCACCGATTTCTCCGTGATACCCTCACCCTTATGCCCGTCCAGCCTCGTCGCTCTCGCCCATCCCTACTCTTCGTTAAACAAGGTTACTTCCAGATCTCCATACTCTCCCGTGCGCACACGGTGAATGATCTCGCTTGGTTCGGGCTCCGTAGTCTTTAGCCGAATGTCTTCGTATTCTATCAATGAAGACGCATACTTGATCACGCGCTCCGAAATGGCTTCCCTTTCCTGATCATCTTGAACTTCCTTCAGGCTGTCGAGCTCTTGCACCAAAGCTCCTCCGTCGTGCTGAATGCGCTTGTGCAACTTCGACGCGCACGACTTGCATAGGGGCAAGTGGTAATGGTACACCTCGCCGGGCTTCTGCCCGCATTTGACGCACTTCAGTAGCGCAGGCATCTTCTTGTGCTTGCGAAACCAACTCAACCTCATCCGTCCTTTCTCTCTGTCCATCAACGAATATTTCTGCGATGGACGGGAAGAGGGCAACCGAGATTCCCGGGCGCCAATTGCGATGTGCTCCCGCCGTCCTTTCAGCCACCTCACAAGACGATGGATATCGGCGATTCGGCTGCAAATCCATGGTTGGAACTGCTACAGGCAACTGCATACTTTTTCTATGCCATTATAGCCTGCACTGCTTGGGCAAAGCCAACCGCAAGGCGCGATGGAAAGGTTGTAAGGCTCGAGTCAACGCACCGCTGAACGCGAAAACGCGCGGCGCCGATCCTAGTAGAAATGACGTTCACGCACCCTGACGGATGGCGAGCGGAATTGTGACGGTGAAGCGGATCTGTTTGCCCTCAGCGTCACCGCGGATGGTTCCCTTGTGCAAATCCACGATGCTCTTCGCAATGGCGAGACCGAGTCCGGAGCCGCCGCGGTTGGACGTCCGCGCCGAATCGGCCCGATAGAACCTGTCGAAAAGCCTTGGCATTTCATCCGGATTTATGGGATACCCCTGATTTGAGATTTCCAAAACCGCATTATTGTCGTCGCGATACAAGCGGACTCCGACCTCGCCTGGCTTGTCGCTGTGCTGAATGCTGTTGGAGAGAAGATTTTCGAAAACCCGCGTCATCTGGTTCGGATCTACGTGAACGACCAACCTGTCGGGGGTGAACTCGCGCCGAAATTGTACGCCGGACTCCGCTGCGACGGAAACCATCTCCTCCAATAGCTGGCGGAGCATCTCGTTGAGCGAGACGTCCTGATACTCCAGGCGCACTCCTTGATTCGCCAGCTTCGTATACTCAAACAGATTCCCGATGAGGACGCTCAGCTTTTCAGACTTCTCATACGCGATGTTGACATACTCATCGTATTGCTCCTCGTTTTCATACTTCCTATCCTTAAGAATCCTTAGATATCCCATGATGAGGGTGAGGGGAGTGCGGAGATCGTGAGAGACGTTGGTAATTAATTCGCTCTTCGTCTTCTCAGCCAGCCTCTCGGATTCAATCCGCTCCTCCAACGCGTGAGCCGTCGTATTGATGTCGTCGGCAAGTTGCGTCAACTCGTCGGATCCGCGGCGCGTCACACGAAAGTCGAGTTTCCCTCCGGCAATCTGGTGCAATCCAGCACCGAGTTCACGCAGGTATTTAATCTTGCGCTTCGTCAATTGATAAAACGTCACGAGAAACGCCGCGAGTCCTGCCACGGCCGAGAGGGGATTGTTTCCCTGCGTATACACCAGATTGGGCGTCGGAACCCCTTCCACGACCACATAGTCCGCATTCCCGTGATAGGTGACCGGATACATCTGAACCATCATTTGACCTTGGATGTAGCTGCCGTTTACGGAAGTCGTCGCAGACTGAATGATCTTTGCCATGTCCACTCGCGTCTCCTGAACGTTGTTGGACGAGACGAGGACCTTGCCTGAGGAATCTACGACGTAAACCTGCTCGTTGGACTGCTCCGACTGCTGATTCAGCGCGGCCTGCAAGGTCATCGGGTGGCCGTTAAAATCGGTTGGCCGATTCGCCGGATTGCTGACCTCGGCCGCCATCTGCTCAGCGTCGTTCGCGAGCTGCGCGAGGCTACTGGAGTAGCTCATGGTTACGTTGCTTATCACGGACCCGAAGACGTCGTTGCAAACCTTGTCCACGACGACAAACGCGAGCGACGAAGCTGCAAACACCAGGACCAACTGGAACTGCAGCCGACGTGTGAATTTCATCAACGTGTGATCGTAAATTGGGCCAAGCCACGTTAGAGTCAAGCGATGAACCCGCGGCATCCGCCAGATGCTGCGAAGCAGCCAAAACGCAGCGATGACAACAAGGATTAGGATGGCCGCAAACATCATGAGTTCGACGAGCCGTATGGCCGCGTGCGCGAGGTCACCGAGGGCTGTGATTATCAATTTTGTAACCCACCCCCCACACGGTTTTGATGTACGTCGGGTTGCGCGGGTCCGGCTCAATCTTCTCCCGAATTTTGCGGATGTGCACCATGACCGTATTAGACGAATCCAAAAATGGTTCGTTCCACAGCTTCGTGTACAAGTCCTCGGTACTGAACACCATGCCTGGATTGCGCGCGAGGAGCTCGAGGATATCAAACTCGCGCGGCGTCAGTTTCACCGGATTGCCGTCTACGGTCACTTCGTGCGTCAATGGATATATCGCGAGCCCGTCCACTTCAATCGCCGAGTCGCTGACGTTCCCCGTGTTCAGCTGCGTGTAGCGGCGCAACTGCGACTTGACGCGGGCGACCAATTCCAGCGGGTTGAACGGCTTCACCATGTAATCGTCGGCTCCCGTTGACAAACCGACAATCTTGTCGATGTCTTCACTCTTCGCCGACAACATCAGGATGGGCACATTCCATTTTTCTCGAATGCGGATGCACGTGGCGATTCCGTCCATGCCCGGCATCATCACGTCAAGCACGACGACATCGACCGTATTGGCGGCGAGAATATCGAGGGCGACGGCCCCCGTAGTTGCCTCAAGCACTCGATATCCCTCGGTCTGCAGGAAAATTCGCACCATGTTAAGGATCTCCTGCTCGTCGTCGACTAGAAGAATCGTCCGCGAATTGACGCTCATCCGTGTTCACCCCGTTTCTATCGTATACTCTGTCACCACATCGAAGTCTACTGGGAATGTCTTAACAAAACGGTCTTTGAGATCTGATGAAAGTCTTAAGATAAGTGGGTTCCATATGAAGAACGACGAAGAGAACTCGGGAGGTTTGTGCGTGCCGTTGGCTCAGCCTTCCGGCCGGATAAACGGTGCGGCAGATGTTTCATCAATCCGGTGGGCTGAAACCGGCACTAGCGATAAATCGTGGGAGAAACGCTAGATGTGTGAGCGGATGTAAAATAGGGGCGTGTGGAAGCCTTGTGCGGCAGGTTCGTTCGAAAATCCAGTAGGATAAGGGTCTGGCAGACGTCAATCGTGCCAGCAGTGGATGCCGCTCTTCGACGGTCTCCAAGACCCTTATCCTACCCGTGTGTACCTCCGATTCGATAAGCGCCTCATCACAGGTTGTTCCGAAGGCGCCGTAACTCTCTATTTGATGCTGTTTTCTCGAAATGCACTTCCAGCACGAGTGCTTCGCTTACCTCCCGCAATCAGGCGCAGCCTCGGGCGTCGCTTCTGCAGGTCCGTCTCAATCCAGCGATACGTGACATCAAACTTCGGATTTCCGACGTGCTTATCCGGCACATCACCGGCGGGTGTCATGCAAATGTTATCTCCACAGTCCGCATGGAAGCTGAAATCTATACCCACACCTAATCACCTCACAGGATAGCTTAGAGAGAAGTCGACTCGGGCATCCTGCGCCAAACCATAAAATCCCCTTGCATCGTCTACAGGGGATCCCAAACCATATAGGGGAACATCACGCGTTCCACGCTCCTCTCATTCGCTTACGAGGTTAGCTGTCGGGTTCGGGCTGAGAAGCTTGCCCTACCAATCGGATGGGTTCGTGCATTTGACGCCCTCACGCACCCGATTGGACTCACCCCAAGTGACCGGTTCCCCCGCTCCCTGCTTGGGATTCAGCGATACTGTTTGATTTGTTATCATGATACGCGATGTGCCTGGACTCGGCAACCTTTTCGAGAATTCCCTTGACGATGCGAGCGTATCCCCAGAGAATGTGAGGAGCACCCCATACTCAATCAAAGGGAGACTCACCATTTATGCAAGATGGTCTGAACACGGCACCGGCTGAAACCAACGATGCCGCCATGTACACCCCGGCTGTTGACACAATGCCTCATCCCAATCGACTCTGGGTTTCCATACTGGTCTTTCTCATCCCGTTGATGCTGAGTAACACCCTGCAATCCGTGAGTGGCACGGTGGGGGCCATCATCCTGGGCCGGACTCTGGGCGTCGACGCGCTGGCTGCTGTATCTGTATTCTTTCCCCTGCTCCTTTTGTTCATTTCCTTCGTGATTGGACTTGGCAACGGAAGCTCCGTGCTCACAGCGCAAGCATTTGGCGCGAAGAACGAAGAACGCATGAAAGCTGTCATGGGCACTTCGCTTACAACCGCAGTGTTTCTCGGCGGAGTGCTCGCCATCGTTGGCGGCGTTTTCACGCGCATGGTCCTTAGTTCTCTCGGAACGCCGGCGAGTATTCTGCCGGTGACCATCTCGTTCGCCCGCCCCATCTTCGTGACTCTACCCATCCTCTTCGTTTCCATCATGTACACGACGTTGGTCCAGGGAACGGGCGACTCAAAGCGGCCACTGCACCTGCTTGCGTTGAATACCGTCCTCAACGTGGTCTTCTCACCCATCCTGATTCTGGGATGGGTTGGATTCCCGCGCTTTGGTGTCGCTGGGGCAGCATATGCGTTTATCGCTGCCCAGACCATCACCTTGATGGCGATGATCTTCTATTTACGCAAGCTGCAACACCCCCTCAAAGTCGACGCCGAGGTACTGCGAAAGCTCCGAATTGACAGGGAAATCCTCAGGCTCCTTCTTCGCCTCGGCATCCCTTCGGGTGTCGAAATGATCATGTTCTCGTTGTCGGAGATAGCAGTGATGCGGCTGGTCAATGGCTATGGACCACACGCAACGGCCGCGTATGGCGCCGTGAACCAGGTTGCAAGCTACGTCACTATGCCGCTCATCAGCCTATCCATCGCAATTTCCATCTTTGGGGCGCAGTCCATAGGCGCGAACGATGCGAATAGACTAAGGAAAGTGATCAAGTCGGGCGTCTGGATGAACTACGCGCTCGGCAGCATATTGATGGTTTTGGCGTACGTGTTTGCGCACAACATCCTTACTTGGTTCATCACGAACCCCGCCACGCTGGCCATCGCGTATCGCCTGTTGATGATCACCCTATGGAGCTACCTCATCCTCGGAAATCTCCTCGTGCTCGCGGGGTTCATGAAGTCTTCCGGCACGGTCCTGTGGCCGATGATTTTCACCATCGTGGCCACATGGCTGGTCGAATTGCCCGTCGCTTACGTTCTGTCCCACCACATTGGCATCGACGGGATATGGATTGGATACCCCGTGTCTTACTTGGTCGGCCTCGGGATGCAATCGCTGTATTACTTCCGGTGGTGGAAGCGCAAGGAGCATCGCAGGCTGATTGGCTAGAGGATCATCCGCGCGGCCTCATGCACGATTTTCTGACATTGCATGTCAGTCGCGAAAGAAATCGCTTACGAAATTGCAAAATCGGTGTTAACTTTTTGCCGTGTCCAAGCCATAATTTGACTCGAAACACTTTTGTATGGTATGGTTTTTCATATTAACTTAACAAGTTTCACCTCACGCCAAGAGCGAATGTCATTTTTACTGACTCAGTCACCTCCGTCCACTATTCCAGTCGCCGACCCTGAATCCGCGACCCGCTAGAGGCACAACCTGATACAACGGCGAACGCTGTGTGCCATAGCGTTCACGTGCATGTGTCTCGTGTCCATGTTGCCAAAGGATGAACCGCACAGCACGAATCACGGAGACCAATGCCAACCTCTTGTAGTCCTATTTAGGAAAGGAGTAACGCAGTGATTAAAGCCATCATTTTCGATTTCGATGGAACCATCATCGACACTGAAACGGCCTGGTACGTCGCTTTTCAAGAGGCATACAGAGCTCACGGGGTAGACCTCACTGTAGAGACTTACGCACAGTGCATCGGAACCAGCCTGCACTCGTTCAATCCCTACGACTACCTGGTTACTCACCTTCAAATGGATGTAGATTTGGACGCGCTGCGCGAACGGGTTCAGCGCCGCCACACCGAACTCATGGAAGCGGAACAGATGCGCCCGGGTATCCGCTACTTCCTCGACAGTGCAAAGGACAGCAGTCTACGCATCGGCCTCGCGTCGAGT
>JAJZAV010000186.1 GCA_021799255.1 Bacillota bacterium | reverse complement strand
AAACTTCCCCTTCTTCTTTTTTGTCGCCGTGATCCCTTTTTCATAGTCCCTCAGGATACGGAAGGTGAAGAATGATGAATTCCAAATCTGCGATGCCCGAATTTGCCCTCGATGATCTTAATCGCAGGATGCTTGAAATGCTTCACCAGAACGGGCGGCTATCCTATACGGACATTGGGCGAGAACTAGGGTTATCGAGAGTTGCAGTACAAAACCGAGTATCAGCAATGGTAGAATCGCAAGTCATCGAGCGCTTCACCATCGTCGTGAATCCATCTAAGGTCGGCATACACGTATCCGCCTTCTTCCACGTGGAAGTGGAACCCGCTCAGGTCGAATTCGTGGCAATGTCCCTCGTAAACGAGACGTCGGTCACCAGCCTCTACCACATGACGGGGCCTTCTACTCTCCACATGCACGCCGTATTCCATGACAATGACGAGTTGGAGTCATTCCTACACGACAAACTGTACGCGCTCGACGGCGTCACGCACGTGGAATGCCAGCTGTTGCTCAAGCGATACAAAAGCCGCATCGGCCTCATGCTGTAGCGGTTTCTAGAAAAAGGAGAGATTGTGCAAGGATGGTTGATTGGAGTCGCGCAAGAGACCTGTCCACCGCCATGCTGAGGGTGGGCGTACTCGGATACGGTGGCGGCCCCGCCGTTATCCCCCTGTTCCGATATGAGGCGGTGACTCGTTTTCACTGGCTAAGCGACGAAGAGTTTGGAGAAACGCTCGCGTTTGCCACCGCTCTGCCTGGGCCCGTTGCAACCAAGCTGTCGGCCTACTTGGGATACCGCGTGCTTGGTTTTGCGGGTGCCATCATGGCCATCGTTCTAAACATCCTGCCATCGAGCATCGCGACGGTAATCTTGGCAGGTGCGTTCACGCGGCTGTATCACTACACCGTCGTGCGGGACATGGTATCCGCCGTGATTCCAGTCATCACGGTCATGTTGGCGATGATGGCCTACCAATTTGGTGAAAGGGCGAGGCGTGGACTCGGTGTTCCGCTTGGGCTTGCCCTGATGGCTATCGCATTCCTTCTCCTGTGGTGGATTCACGTGAACTCGGCCATCGTCATCGTCCTATTCTTGCTGTACGGAACCGCTCACTTTGCCCTCGTACGAAAGTGGAGAACTTGGCGCGGGAACGACGGAGGACAACGATGAACCTTCTTCATCTTTTCCTCGGCTTCCTTATCGCAAATCTCCTCGGATACGGCGGCGGCCCGGCGTCCATTCCGTTAATGCAAAACGAAATCGTGAATCGCTACCACTGGTTGACAAACGCGAACTTCGCGAACGTTCTGGCTCTTGGCAACTCTTTACCGGGACCCATCGCCACGAAGGTCGCGACGTATCTTGGCTTTCAAGTCTACGGATGGCTCGGCGTGTTGGTCGCCCTTGTGGCAACCGTAGCCCCGTCGGCCGCAGGGCTCCTCCTGCTCAGCCGACTTCTTGCGAAGCACAGGCAATCGAATGTCATCCGAGGCATGACACTTCTGGTGCAGCCTGTTATCGCAGTCATGATGCTTCTGTTAACCATTCAAATGGGAAAGGACGCGGTCTCATCCATCGGCATCCTGCAATCCGCCGTGATCGCCCTTGTGGCCTTCTTCGCCCTAGTCAAGTTCAAAGTCCATCCGGCCTTCGTCATCATAGCGGCGTTTCTTTACGGAGCCTTGGTGCTTCCTCACCTGTCATAAAACGTATGGGCTAAAATTTCATCAAGGGAGGATCCCTCGGCCGATGATGGACTCAGCAAGCAATTCTCCCGCGAGTTGGTGGCCTTGCGTATTCGGATGCCAAGCATTCGACTCCAGCGGCTGATAGCTCAAATGGTGATTCTTCAAATATCGCTTCATCTCATCCAAAAGATCGAACACAACCACCTTCGCCCCTTTAACATCGCGCGCCGCCGTTATTTCGTCCGCCGCGTAGGTGGGTTCTCTCGCGGCATCCTTTCCGACGTACGTGGCGGTGGTCACCGGTGGCGTCACAATCCACACCTCACAGTTTTGCTTTGCGGCAAGTGCTACCTCGTACTCAATCTCGCTCATGAACTGGGCCTCTGAGATCTTGTCCGCGATATCGTCCAACAGCCCCCAAGAAATGATGACCACCTGTGGCTGAATCTGCTGAAGGTAGCGTGCATACGTGGTTCCCAAACGGGTAGGCGTAAATCCTCCAGTGGATTTGTTAAGGAAGTCCACGTGAATTCGAAGAGTGGCCCCAACCTGTTGCATGGCCCTCCCTAAGTACCCTTCTTTCGTGGCGTCGTTCCATCCCACGGCGACAGATCCGCCCACGGCCATCACCTTGAGGGCCCGGGTCGACGCATTCGTGCGCTGCAGCACATTGACAAGCGACAACTCTGGAGACGGGCGCGTATGAGCCAAGAACAGCGCGTTCGTGGGAGGAGAGCCCTGACTCGCGAGAAGCATCCAAACGCAAATCGTTAACGTAATGAACGGATAAATGAGGGCTGGTCGTCTCACCCGTTATTCCCGCCTCCATGTTGTAACCAATTCCCGCAAACGGGTGCTGTTCCGAGGCGAGTTTTGATTCGCCTCGGCACCATCCTACACGATTTGAATGCTTGAAACGATCCATTCGTGCCTCGTCAAATAATCGAAAGATTTCATTGACACTATCCCAACATTTGTTCTAAGGTTTCATAAGATTGTGATGAGTTTGTGTCCACCACAATCGCCGTGTGTTATCATTAGCTTATAATCCATGTTTTGGAACATCCCCTGCTCCTTCCAGCCGTGCACGGGTGGACTGGGATGGATGGGTACTGTCAAACGGTACAAAACATAGAGAAACTACCTTCCCTTCGGAAATCCGTAATACAATCTTTACATAATTCAATCTAATCTCTTAACAACTCAGACAGACAATGAAATTCATTCAGAGACTTCAATGACTTTGGGAGGTCAGAGAAACCATGAACAAACGAGCAGCCGTTCGGACGCTTTCTTCACTCTCCAGTGCCGCACTCCTTGCCGGTGGATTCTTGGGGCAGAGTGCGTTTGCTGGCACAAGTCAAAGCAACGTGGTCAACATCACATTTTGGAATGGACATCCCTCCGGCTCCTTGCAGGCGCAGATGCACGCCGAGGTGGCTCAGTTTAACAAGACTCACCCAAAGATTCACGTCACTTACACAGACAAGTACGCCAAGGTCCAGGACATCACGGCAGCCATGACAGCCGGGGACGCTCCGAACGTCGCAATGCCCCACCTGGATTGGGCTCAGCAGTTCGCGCAAGACGGATACCTGTTAAACTTGACGCCGTTCATTCGCGGCTCTGGCACGCACGGCATTACGGCTGCACAGTTGAAGCAGGACTATTACCCCTCGGTATGGGCCCGCATGTCCATCGCCCCCGGCAAACAATATATCCTTCCCTACGAAGAAAACGGTCAAATGGTCATATATTACAATGCCAACCTTCTGCGAAAAGCAGGCATTAAAGCACCACCGCACACTTGGAGTCAGGTGGTCGCCGACGCGAAGAAAGTCACGGTCCTCGGCTCCCAGTACCATGGTATCGCATGGACGCCTTCGCTCACGCAGTGGCTGGTTATAGTGAAGGACTACGGTGGGCAGATATTCGCCAACAACAAGGACACCAAATTTGCCTTGGACAACAAGGGGGCCCTTGCTGCGCTAAACATGCTGCGTAGCATGGTAGCCAACAAGACGATGGAACTGACCCAAAACTACGATTACCAGTTGGATTTTGGCACGGGCGACGTAGGCATGTTAATTGAACAATCCGCAGGATGGACTTACGATTACCAGTCTGCGGGCGGCAAGTTCAAGATGATGGCTTCACCGGCCCCCGCCGGCCCATCGGGTCAAGCGTTCAACTACGTGACAGGAGATACCTTGTGCGTGCTCAACGTGGGTACGCCCGCTCAAAAACTTGCGGCGTGGACGTTCGTGAAGTGGCTGTCGAGCCCGCAAGTGAACGCCGAGTGGAACGAAAACACGAACTACCTGCCAACGGGTCCAAAATCCGCGTCGCTGATGACAGATTTTTATAAGAAGAACCCCAACTACAAGGCAGCCTTTTCGAATCCGGTACACTGGTTGACGGATCCTGCGGCCAATGCCACACAGTACTATGCCGCTGAAAACGCAATGAACGACGATTTCTATAAAGCTTTGATGGGTCAGGAGTCTACGGCGCAAGCCCTCAAGAACATGAACACCATCGGCAACGAATACCTGAGCGGTCAGCAGAGGAGCTAATGCAAGTATGGCTATAGACAAAGGCGCGTCTCATCCACAGATGCGGCGAATGCCAGACTTCCGGCTTGTGAGCCCCAGCAAATCGAAAGATTTGCTGGTGGCCATCGCCTTTTTATTGCCGGCTTTCGCTTTTCTTGGACTATTCGTGTACTTGCCCACGATTTTGGCGTTTCTGCTCGCCTTCTTCAATTATCATCCGGGCGCGCCGACCAATACGTTCGCTGGACTGTCCAACCTTAAACAGGCCATCAACTATTCGGTATTCCAGAAGTCCATGGTAAACACCCTGTATTATGCCGCCATGGTGGTACCTGGAACGCTTGTCCTATCGATGTCCATCGCTCTGCTCATCAACCGCGTTACAAAAATCTACAGCTTCGCCCGTACGCTGGTTCTCATGCCGTACGTCACGCCTGCGATTGGTACCGCGATAGGCTGGCTATGGATTTACAACCCGAGTTACGGGCTGGCGAATGCGGTTCTTCACGTCTTTCATATTCCGGCCTCACAGTGGATGGCATCGCCGTACATGGCCATGCCTGCCGTGGCTATCTATTCGCTATGGCACGGCATCGGATTCGACGTCATCATTCTTATTACGGCCATTTCCGGACTGCCGAGCGGGGTGCTCGAGGCCGCCATCGTAGATGGGGCAAGCGCTTGGACGAAGTTCTGGAGGGTGACGCTGCCTCTCTTATCGCCCACGGTCTTCTTCATTACCGTGGTCACGACCATCGGATCGTTTCAAGCATTTTCCCAGATATTCGCCTTGTCTACGGGTTCCGGTGGACCAGAGTACGCGACAACCACCACCATCTTTCTCATCTACCAAACGGCGTTCGAGTATGGTGACTTTTCCTACGCAGCCGCCATGGCCATTTACTTGGTCCTAGGTATTTTCCTGCTCACGATGCTCATGCGATGGATAGGAAAACGCGCCGTATTCTATCAATGAGGAGTTGGAAACGACGATGCTGCTGCGCCTCGTGAGGTTGATTCGGGCAATCTTCGCCGTCATCGTTGGCCTTTTGTTCTTGGTGCCCATTTACATTACGTTAACTACATCTCTCGATACGCCTGCCCACGTGTTCACGTTCCCTCCTCACCTGTGGTTGGACTTTAACTGGAGCGTGTGGGTCCGCACCTGGCACATGTACAATTGGCCATTGTACATGTTCAATACCATTGTCATCGCCATATCCACCATCGCCATCGCGCTGGCGACGGCGGTCTTGGCCGCATACGCGCTCACCTTCGTGCAATTCCGAGGACAGACGGTTGTGTTCTCGCTCGTTCTGCTTGTGCTCATGATTCCTAGTGAAACATTCCTCATTCCCAACTTTGTGATCATGGCGAAGCTTCACCTTGTGGACACCCGTATCGCACAAGTTCTGCCGTACGGAGCCACGGCATTTGGAATCTTCCTACTGCGGCAATTCTTCCTCACATTGCCCAAAGACTACTTCGAAGCCGCGAAAATAGACGGCTGTGGACACTTGCGTTTTCTTTGGTCCATCGCGATTCCCCTGTGTCGATCCGTTCTTGTCACCATCGCCTTGTACATCTTCATTGGCACCTGGAACTCGCTCATCTGGCCCCTGATGGTGACGCAGAGCCCTCGGGTTCAACCCATCGAGCTCGCCTTGGCGACCTATCTGACCAGCGATTCATCAGATTGGCAAGGGCTCTCCGCTGCGGCGATGTTTGCAACGATTCCCATGGTCGTTCTGTTTCTTGTTTTCCAACGCCAAATTGTCCGAGGAATCAGCCGAGGAGAAGGCATTCGGTTCTAATGGACTAGTTGAACATGCTAAAATGTAGGAAGAAGAGTTTCGGACTGAATCTATGTGTTTGGGGTGGTGAGAATGCGCAACCGATGGATCCAAGGGTTGGTGCTCACGGCTCTCGTGGGAGGCGGTGTATTCACTGGAAGCCGTTTGAGTCCGTTTCGCGCGGGGCCAAGCTATTCGTACGCAGCGGTGTCCGGGCACCAAAAGTTGGTCGCCCTCGGTGCGTCTGTCACGCACGGGACAGGCCTTAGACTCGCCAAAAAAAGACCATCGCCGCTCGCTTTTCCGTACATACTCGGAAGAGCATACGGCATGAATGTCACGGACCTCGGAGTTCCCGGATGGACATCGCACGAACTGCTTCAGGCTTTGACGAAAAATCCGTCCGTCGATGTGAAGGTGTCAAAGGCAAATCTCGTGACCATCCAGATTGGTGGGGATGACATCTTCTTGTTGTTTGCGGTGATTCGAGATATCCAATCTTCTCATTCGAAGATCAAGTCCGCCGAAATCAAACAAGCAGAGCAGATCTTCTCGACGGCATACGAGACAAACCTGAGCAAGATTGTTCAGAAAGTGAAGGATCTTGCTCCGAACGCCCAGATTCTCTTATACAATCAATACAGCCCGTATCCGGCCACCGATTCGTTCTACCTGACGTCTTCGGAGGTATACTCGATGTTCAACGAAGACGTTGCCAGCGTCGCCACAAAGTACAACCTGCCTGTGGCCGATGCGTACCAAGCATTCATGGGGCATGTCAAACGGTACGTGCGCCCTCACAATATCCACCCCACCGCTGAAGGGCAGCGAGTGCTCGCGAAGGTCGGCGAGATTGCCCTCGCACGGTACTCCATTGCATCATCGCCCTAGGCCTCCGTTCGCGTCTACCACAACAGACGGCCCAGCGCGATGCCACAGAGGCATCGACTGGACCATTTTTGGAAATTGGTCGCGGATTCGTTGCGAGCTGTGAACCGAGGTCCGGGGACGAGATAGACGGCTCGAATCTACGAATGCGACAGCATTTCGAGGAAATAGCGATGGCTGTCCAACATCGGTTGGCAATCCGCGTAGTCCGATTCGCGCAGATCGATTTCGAAGACAAACTCTTGATTCTGCAGAAGCGGTACGACGCGAACCCAGTCAATTCTCCCCTGACCGAGCGCTAAACCGTCATGCTTCTCCCCTCGGCTATCCACCACATGGTAATACTTAGCGTACCGCTTCGTGAGATTCAGCCAATCCACGAGGGTATCGTTGTTCCCCCGACTCGCAAGGAAGATGTGGCTAACGTCCACGCACAGATTCAGGCCCAAAGGACGGACAATCTCGTCGACCCATTGCGGGTTTTCCGATGAGAAAATCCCTGCCACCGAGTTTTCCCACAAGAGGTGCTCCCCCGCGCGACGTTGAAACTCAAAAATGCGCTCTTTCACAGCGCTAACCAGCGAAAGATCTCTCCAGTTTGCGCATTCCGTTTCAACGTAGTGAGCATGGATCACCATTTTCAGGTTCTCTTCTCTACAGACCTCAATCAGTGCATTCGTAGATTCATCGTAGTATCTCCGGATAGAATCATCGTTGCTAATGATGTCAAGGTAACTCTGCCCATAGCGACTTGGGTGATGCAAGTAGATGTGCGGTACGTAATCCTTGAGTCGTTTCACCCATGACAAGACGTGCTTCTCTCGCGACACGTCGTCCTCCGTTAGGTGAAGTTCCAACACACTTGGATGATGCTTCAACCTGTCTCGAACGTGCGCTTCGTTCAATCCGGTCTTGAGACCAAGGTATCTACGTCCGTTAATGAACCATCACCACTCTCCCCCGTCACCGTTCCCATGACGGAATTTTCAATGTTCACTGTATCACACGAAACAGGGCGTTGTCGCCCAAATGCCGTTCCGCAGAGGAAATGAA
>JAJZAV010000185.1 GCA_021799255.1 Bacillota bacterium | reverse complement strand
GGGAAGTCTGACTCTTCTTTCACATATTTGCGATTGATGAAGTCCTGGCGAAACTGGCGATTGTCCCGCGGGGCCACAGTCTTTGGAATCTCGGGATCCTTCACTTCGCCCCGGCACAGATCCCCTTCCTGGCCGCGTATGAGTTCGTAGGAGCTGTACCGGTTGTGGTAGGTTGCGCCGCCATCTTCCCAGTAGTGTTGGTGATCCGTCACCAGGTGCGTGTAGATTCCGTGATTGCGCAAAATCTCCGGCATAGAATCGTCAAACGGCTCCAGCGGCCCCCAACTGCGGTGCAGGAAGTTGTATCTCCCCGTATGAAGTTCGCGGCGCGCCGGCATGCAAGGCATGCTGCCCACGTACGCGTGGCTGAACGTTACGGTCCGTTCTTTCAACCGTTCGAAGTTGGGCGTCTTGACCCAGTCGCATCCGTACGGAGACAACATCCGGCGGGAAAGCGTGTCAAACATGACCATGATGGCTCTCACGTTCCATTCCTCCTTCATTCGCGCCGATTCGCAGCAAACGGGACCACGTCCGAAGTTTCCAAATAAAACCGGACCAGTCGCGAAGACAGTTCCTCGCGAATCCTCGAATAGTTCTCGTCGTCGATGCGGTTGACGAGTTCCAACGGATCCAGCGTCAGGTCATACAGTTCATCCGCTTCGTACAGGCGTTTGACATACTTGTACTCCTTCGTCCGACACATGACGGCCTTGGTGTGCTCGGGACCCTCGCTCTGTTGCAGGCTAAGGCGTGGCCAATAGAGGCTGTCGGGCGATTCATTGATGCTTTGTTTTTCCGCGCAGTGATCCTCTCCATGGAGGCGGCCACCTTCGCAAAAAACGGCATCCCGGTGTTCTTCGGTTTCTCCCGACAACACGGGAACGAGCGTTCTTCCAAAGTGGGTATGCGTGGGAGGAAGCTCTGCCCACTCTTCAATCGTGGCCGAGATATCCAGCAATTCAACAAGCGCATCGGTCACGCGCGGCTTTACCACCACATTAGACGGGGGCTTAATAACGAGGGGGACCCGGGTGAGGCAGTCTTCGAAGGTGTTCTGCGTCTTCTCCACGAGGCCATAGTCACCGGTAAAATCCCCGTGATCCGAAAAGACGAAAATGGCCGTGTCGTCGTACAGGTTCGCCTGCTGCAATGCCTCCACGATAAGTCCAAACTGGGCGTCTACCCGCGCGCACATACCGTAGTAAGTGGCACGCAGTTCATCCCAGCGTTCTTCCGTCCATGAGCCCATCCGCTGACGCTCAAAAATGCCCCGGAGAATGCTGGGTTTCCCCTCCCAAACGTCGAGTTTCGCTCGGTCAGGGAGGTCCGCCCGATGGATTCTGCTGAACCACGGCTCCTCGACTGCGTAAGGCGGGTGCGGATACAAAAGGGGCAGGTATAGGCAAAACGGCTGATCCTGTCCGGTGGATGATGCAATGAAATCGATGGCTCCCCGCACGTTGGCCCAGTCGCCATCGTAATAGTCTTCATCCAAGTTTTCGTCGGCGCGTCCGACGTAAAAGGAATAGTAGGTATCGCTGTCCTTTGTCCCCCGCCACGCAGTATTGGCGTGGTAGTTGGTATTTGCGGAAGGTTTTATCGGAGGACGATACTTGACGTCGCAATACTCGTCAAACCCATTCTCGGCCGGTACGACGTCGTTTTTGCCACCCCACCACACAAAATAGCCGGCCTCCTTGAGCCTCCGGAGCAGCATCGGTTCGTCCCGTGAGAGCATGTGGTGCATGGTCCGGTGCCCGCGCACGTGCGGATACCACCCCGTCATAAACGAGCACCGACTCGGAGTGCATACGGGGTTTTGGCAAAAAGCCCGTCCAAAGGATACAGAATCCCGTCTCACCCGTTCATCCAAGTTCGGGGTTACGGCCGCCTTATTCCCCATGTGTCCGAGGACGTCACCGCGCCACTGGTCCGGATTGAACAAGATAAGGTTTGGACGTCTGGCCATTTTTTCATCTCCCGGTCATCATCGTACCTTCGTTTCCCTGGTACCGTTTTCAATCCGGTTACAACCCCAGGGAAGACTTCCTGTTCATAATCATGTCTGCCAACAACTGTCCGGCAAGGATGTGTCCGGCCGCGTTTGGATGCCAGGCATTAGAGGCATACAAGGTCACGCTTTGATGGTTCGCCTTCAGGTAATCTTTCATCGAGTTCAACACATCAAAGACTTGAACGTCTCCCGGGTGCACGGACTTCGCCGCCTGAATTTCGTAGCCTGCATAGACTTCCTCAAGCACCGAGTCCCTCGGCGAATACGTAGCTTCCGTTACAGGAGGCGTGACAACCCACACCTTTGCGCCCAGCTGCACCGAAAGATCCACTTCCTGGCGAATGCTCGCCTGAAAGACGGTTTTCGGAGTTTTCGCCGCGAGATCGTCCAAAATCCCCCACGAAATGATCACAATTTTCGGCCGGTACGCCTTCATCAGTCGCGCAAAATAGGCGTTCAATCGTTCAGGCGTGTATCCACCTATGGATTCATTCCAAAACTTAATGTTCGTGTTGAGGTCCTCGGAGACGGTATTCAACGCAAGCGTGAGGTAGCCTTGATTCGGTCCCGCGTCCCATCCCCGTGCGACCGATCCCCCGATAGCCATGACGACGAGCGGTTTGCTGGCCGCGGGGTCGGCATGCTGCGCTTCCGGGGCCATACGCATATGCGATCTCGGTGGACCGAAAGCGGGCTTATGCTCAGGACTTGCAAGGCTGGTTGCGCCCGAGAAAGGCAACCCTATCACCGACCCTAGGCAGGCAACGTGTAGGACATGGCCAATTAGGGAAGTCATCCCAATCCTCCGTGAAAGCATATTTCGTCCGCATGCTTATCATACCGGATTGAGATTATCAGAAACAGCCCATGGCCTCACATTACGAGCACCTCGATGCGGCTTTGGGATCCATTGACGCAACTTTTTCACAATCGGACATGCAATTAGGAGTCCTCGGAGCCGTCCAATCCTAGGACGGGCGCCACGTTCGCTAACGCATCGATGACGAATGCGATATGGTCTTCGAGGCTGACGCCCAATTCCTCCGCCCCTTTGTAGATGTCTTCTCGGTTCACTCCGCGCGCAAATGCTTTGTCCTTCAACTTCTTCTTCACGCTCTTCACTTCAACATCCGCCAAATTGCGTGATGGACGCACCATGGCCACCGCCATCACAAAACCCGAGATCTCATCGCAAGCGAACACGACTCTACTCAGCGGCGTCTCGCGCACCAAGTCGGCCCTATCTACGTGCGAACGAATCGCGTAGATCACGTCATCATCGTATCCTTGTTCCTTAAGGATTCGCGCACCAACGATGGTGTGATCTTCGGGTGATGGGTACATTTCGTAATCAAAGTCATGCAGTAATCCCGTGATGCCCCATTTTTCTTCGTCTTCACCAAACTTGCGAGCGTAAGCTCGGCACGCAGCCTCCACCGCGTACGCATGCCGCAGGAGCGATTCGCTTTTCGTGTATTCTTGCAGTAAGGCTTGTGCCTCTTCTCTCGTTTTCAACATGGATCTCCCTTCACGACAAATTCTTCAGCCGATTTGCAGAATCCTCATCGTATTCCACTCCGGCCGCGACAATCTCGCGACGCATGGTGTCGGCGATGCTCATCCTCACCCCAGCTTCGGTATCCGGCAGATGAATCGCCAAGGTCTCTCGTGCCAGGACCTCTCCGTCGTCACTGGCTAGTCGTTCGAGAGCACGGCGGTAATTCTCCTTGTATGCCTGCACGACCTGTGAGTTTTCCAACCCCTGGTGACACGCGCCACAAAGCGTCGGGTAACCGACGTCCACTCGCCCCAACACGGAATATCCCTTTACCTCGCAAAGCTCCGTGAATGGGGGATGCATGACAGCCAAGGTAGCACGCCCCGACGTAAGCGCGTCAAAGCGTTGTTTGGTTCCTCCCACGGAAACCACCTGATACTGAACGTCTGGTTCGTTCGTTCGTAACCAGGCGTAAGCCAATCGTCCAAACCCCGAATTCGGGTTGTCCACAGCGAGGACATGCTTCTCACTGATTCCGGTGGACACTAGGTGAAGCGGTCCGACAGTCCCGGCGAGAAATGGGACGAGGAAGGCCGCGTCCGAAAGGAACAGGTTGTCGGGCGACGTGTGGACGACGTCCACGTCTCCCTGGTGGATTTTCGCAATCTGCTCGTCCCTAGATACGGTATAGCTTATCTCCAGATTGTCCATCAGCCAAAGCGGTAGATTATGAGCCCCTGGGAAAACCATCACGCGAGTCTTACTCATTTCCACCCACCTCCACAAAGCCAACATGATGCCGTGTCGCGACGCCATCTACTATGGAGAACAATGTCTGCGAAGTAAAGTCGATCCCGCTAATTGCGCACGGATTCCCCCGGCAGAAAGCGCAATCCAAAGCGAGTCGTCTCATCGCCGCGACGCATGCCCAGCCACAACACGGCCGGCACCAAAATGGCCATGGCCAACCACATTTGCGTGTGCACGAAGTATAAGCTTGGAAAGCGGCGAACCACCTCGTTCAGCGCGAACGTGGCTGGGAGCGATAGCAAAACAATCGCCACCACACCAACGCCAAAGAGCAATACGCCAGGTTTCACGTTTTTGTTCTTGAAAAAGGTCATGGCGGCCTGAATCACGGAAAGGATGGCGGGAATCGCCAGCATCAAATGCATTTGTTCGACGAGGGGTGAAAAGATGAGCGGAATGAAACTGGCCAACGAGAATTCTACTGCTGGGGAAAGGTCCTTCTTGCGACTGATGACGAGAACCAACAAACCGATAATCAAGGAAACGGCGAAGAAGCAGTCATATTGAAGGCGGGTCGAAAGCGTCAATGCGTGGTGCGAAACAAACATTTCCAACACGCCGATGAGGGACTGGTTGTACGGGGCCGGTCCGTTTTTCATGCTCGTATGTCCAAAAGAGAGGAACCGATGCAGGTACACCGTGATGGTATCGAAGCCAAACACGGATACAGATATAAGGGAAACTAGCACTAAAGTACCGATGGCAGAGAGGTTTGGTTTCCATCGCCTGCGCAACACAAAGAGGACGAGAATGGCAATCGGGGTGACTTTGCATATAATGGCCACGGCAATTGGCACGCCTGCCCACAAGGGTCGATTCGCCCGATACATCAGGTAGAACGAGAGCGATATCATGCAGAAAATCAAGCTGTTCACGTTGCCGACTCCCGCATCGATGTGAAACGGGGTCATGATCAGCACCACGAAGCCTATCAATAGTCCACCCTCGGGGGTAACCTTCGAAAAGATGACGCGGGTCGTGAAAAAGACACCCAGCCCATACGCCAAAACATTCGCCGAGATCCAAGTCCACATTGAGACCCGAAAAGGCAACCACCCCAAAAACGAGAACAACACCGCAAACTGGGGCGGATATACGTATTGATCGTAACGAATCACCGGGTATCCATACGACTTCAAAAAGGCATGTTGCGCATGTATGTCGTAAAGCTCGGCGACGGTCCCGTGATGGATCACCGTCTGGAACGCATAGTAAAAAAACGTGTAGTCGTAGCCTATAAAATGGAGCCCGTAAAGTCCTGTCCACTCGCCGTAGATAGACCACACGAGGATGGCCGTTCCCAGAGCGATTGCATGGATGCGCGCGATATGGCTGTTTCTGAGTTTCCGGATCACCTGTTGCATTATCAGCCTCTCTCTACTCAATCCGCTCTAAACTACCTCCGTGGAAGTCATAGCGGCACGAATGATTGATTGACCCGACGCGTAACAACCCACCCGAAGAAACAGGGTGAACCGCATTCTGCGCCCCACGGTGCTGGAAGGATGGACAATTGAACGGGGTTACTCTACAAAGGCAAAATCAAAAACGGATCAAATAGAGTGGAAGACAGATCCTCGAAGGGCAAAGCCGCCGCGAATCGCACGCGATTTGATAGCTCCCTCTATCGCCTAGGGTTCGCCAATGGACCATTATGGTGCGGTTCTTCGGTAATCAACCGTTCCGAAAGTTTTCGGTGTCGTTTCAGCAGATAACGACACGAGATGCAATTTTACGACAAGTATTGTATTTAACATCGATAAACCACCTTGATTCGACGCCTTTCGCCTATAGACATCAACAATGAAAGGCTGTTTTTATTAGTGATTACAGGATATTTCAATTTATGTTTGCCATAGTTCAGAATAATGGTAATATACGTATGAACTTACCGAAAATATTTATCATATGATTTCGGTATTGTTCCTTTTGGCCAGCCACCGGCTTGTTTCTCATCGAAGCACGGTTTGTTTTTGCACTAAACGCTAGCCGAAAGAAAAGGTATTTCGAGGAGGTGATGGGCCCCGTCGACAGTCCCGTTCCTAGGAAAGCGCTTCGAGAGATCCGTGGTTCATTAAAGGGGGAGGAATCATTATGGCGAGAAGTTGGACACGAATGGCGGCCGTACCGGTGGCAGCCCTCTTGTTCTCGGCGATAGCCGCCACACCGACGTTCGCCGCAACAAACAACTCCATTAGTAAGCTGTCTGTTCCCGACAACCAGGCTGCATTCACCCTAGGCCCCGGTGAGTCCGTGACCCTGCACCTAAACGCAACGTTGAACGACGGGTCTACGGAAACACCCCCAAACTCAGACGTGCAATACCAGAGCAGCAACTCGTCAGTCGCCACCGTCGATAGTAATGGAGTGATTACCGCTCTTAAGGATGGCGACACGACTATCACAGCCACAGACCAAGGGCAAACCGTCACTTCGAGTCTGGCTGTCGTCTCTCCAGAGACAAACAGCACGGCGCCAATACCAACCACGCTCACGAGTCCCGGAACGAATCGCACCTACAATCTGGCATTCGACGATGAATTCAACGGGCCAAAAAACAGCGCGCCAAATCAGTACCTGTGGACCTATCAGATAGGTAATGGCAATCCCGCAGGCTGGGGAAATAACGAACAAGAATACTACACCAATAGCCGCCAAAACGCCTTCCTCAACGGACAGGGAGACTTGGTCATACAGGCAAAACAGCAGAACATGAACGGGTTTAAATACACTTCCGCACGCATCAACAGCCGCAATACCGGAAGTTGGAGGTACGGGTACATTCAAGTTCGGGCCAAGTTGCCCGCTGGCGGTCCCGGTATATGGCCAGCCATATGGATGATGCCCACAAACAACACGTATGGTGGATGGCCAGGAAGCGGCGAAATTGACATGATGGAAGCCGTCGATAACTCGATGCAACAAGTGTATTCGACGCTCCATTTTGGAGCCGTATTTACATACGGCGGTACTTGGAGCGATTACGATCCGTATAGACAAGGGTCCTACACTCTTCCTGACACGGGGTTTCATACTTACGCCGTAGAATGGACCCCGAACCACATTCGATTCTACGTCGACAATCATCTCATCGCCGTCGACAACTCGTCGCAGTGGTTCAGCGGTCAGGGTCAACCGAATGCCCCGTTCGATCAACCGTTTCACCTCATCATGAACATCGCTGTCGGTGGCTACTGGCCGGGATATCCAACGGCCAACACCTTTACGGACGCGTCGGGCCAACCGATTACACAGCAGATGGAAATCGACTATGTACGCGTCTATCGGCTGCAAAAAACGTACGCCTGGCCATTGCCAGGTCGCTTTAACGCGTCCAATTACATCACGGGCAACAACGTCAGCACGGAAACATCAACGGATTTGCAATATGTGAAAGGCATCGTTCCCACACCGGATCAACCGAACGAGCCGATGACACCCGACAAAGACGTAACATATTCGAACGGCTCGTCCACCGCTTACAACGTCAACGTTACGCCAGGCACCTACGAGGTCCAGTATCGGGTGGCAAGCACAACGAACGTCGGAGCCCTCCACATTTCCCTCGACGGCCAACCCATCTCGTCGGTGTCCGTACCCAACACCGGTGGCACGCAGTCCTGGGAAACAGTCAGCGATCCAACGTACGTCACGTTCTCGGCAAGTCAACAGGGAAAACA
>JAJZAV010000184.1 GCA_021799255.1 Bacillota bacterium | reverse complement strand
CGAGCATGATGAATCGAGCATTTGGAAGCGAATGAAGCTTAGAGGGTAATTTCTCCCCCCTACGCTTGTCGTCTCAACTCCGCGCACACCGCCGGCCGTGGGATCAGCTTGCCGCTGTTGCACAGATCTAGCGGATTGAAGGCTGCGCGCATGGTGGTTTGCGCCTCGAGGTCCGCATCCGAGAATACGTGGCGCATCTCGTTCAGCTTCTCGACGCCCACCCCGTGCTCGCCCGTGATGGAGCCTCCCACTTCTGCACATACCTTCAGGATGGCGCTGCCCGCTCGCATTGCGCGCTCGGTCTCGCCCGGCACGCGAGAGTCGTAGCAGATGAGCGGGTGCAGGTTGCCATCTCCCGCGTGGAACACGTTGGCGATACGCAGCCCCGATTCGAAGCTGATCTGAGCGATGCGCTCAAGCACCTCGGTCAGCTTCGTTCTTGGGATGACGCCGTCCTGCACGATGTAGTCTGGCGAGATTCGACCGACGGCCCCGAAGGCCATCTTGCGGCTGCTCCACCACAGAGACCGCTGTGCATCCGAAGACGCGACCTTCACCGACGTCACGCCATGGCGGTTGCAGATGCCGACGATGGCGTCGGCCGACTCCTCGACGCTCGGGGCCAGTCCGTCCACCTCGATGAGCAGCACCGCTTCTATTTCGGTGGGATAGCCAACGTGGTAGTTGCTCTTGTCCACGGCCTGCATGGCGAGTTGATCCATCATCTCCATGGCCGCGGGGATGATGCCCGCACCGATGACTTCGGTCACGGTGTCGGACGCATCCGAGATCCGCGGGAACATGGCGAGAATCGTCCGAACGGCCTCGGGCCTCTTCAGGATCTTCACCGTGATGGCCGTGGCAATGCCAAGCGTACCTTCGGACCCGACAAAGAGTCCGAGGATGTCGTACCCGAGCGCGTCTCCGAACGAGGACCCAACGTTGACGATCTCGCCGTCCGGCAGCACCACCTCCGCCGCGACGATGTGATTGGTGGTGACCCCATACTTCAAGCAGTGGCTTCCGCCCGCGTTCTCCGCAAGGTTGCCCCCGATGGTGCACGCCGACTGACTGGAAGGGTCTGGCGCGTAGTACCACTTTTCACCCGCAATCTTGCGCGTGAGTTGGAGGTTGATGTGGCCGGGCTGGACGACGGCTCGCATATTTTCGTAGTCAATGGAGAGAAGTTTGTTCATGCGCACCAAACTGATGACCACTTCGCCGTTTTTCGGAGTTGCCCCGCCGCTCAGTCCCGTCCCTGCCCCGCGCGGCAAAAACGGAATTTGCGCTTCATGCAACAGCCGCACGATGCTCGCCACCTCCTCGGTGGTCTCCGGAAAGACCACTGCGCGCGGTCGGGACTTTTGCGCCACGTAGCCGTCGCAGTCGTAAGCCATGAGCTGGTGCGGGCGGTGAAGTACACGCGACTCGCCGAGCATTCCCACCAGGAATCCAATCACCTCTTCGTGCGTCATGAGCGATTAGCCTCCTTCTGATAGGCGAGATCGAGCAATTCAACCGTGTGCAACACGCGGTTGCGGGCGTCGTTCCTGGCGCCGGTTTGCCGAAGCGTGGCATCCCCCTGCCCGCCACTGCCGACTCCACCGCTCCCATGCGCCATCCGGTTCATCCCCACCATGATCTGCATCATGCAGCCCGGGTTCCCCGTCACGACGGCGTCAATCCCGTCGGGAATGTCGGCCATCTTTCGCTCGAGCAACTGGTTCGCCATGTCCGGATGCGTCAGGTTGTAGATCCCGGCGCTGCCGCAGCACCTATCCGAGTCGGGCATGTCGACCATCTTCAGCCCGGGGATGGACCTCAGCAGTTCGCGCGGCTGAAACTGCACCTGTTGCGCGTGCCTGAGATGGCACGCATCGTGGTAGGTGATGGTTTTTTCCACGCGGCCCCGAGGCGCGTCATATCCCACTTCCACGAGCCATTCGGAAATGTCCCGGACCTTGCTTGCGAACTGCCTGGCTTTGGGCAGATACTGTGCATCGTCGTGGAACAAATCGGCGTACTCCTTCATGGCGGCGCCGCACCCCGCGGAATTGACCACGATGGCGTCGGCGGACGTCGCCAGGAACGTGTCGATGTTCTGGCGGGCCATCTTACGTGCCTGATCTCGGTCCCCGGCGTGAATCTGCAGGGCTCCGCAGCAGATCTGCTGCTTCGGGGTGACCACGTCGAAACCGTTCCTTGCCATCACGCGCACGGTCGCCCGATTGATGTCCGAAAACAGCACATCCATCACGCATCCAGTGAACATGGCCGTTTTGCCCCTCGTCACGGGTCCCATGGAGGGCACCGTGTTCGGCAACGACTCGAGCGCACTTTTCGCGCGAACGTCCGGCAGGATAGCCTCCATCTCCTGCAAATGCTTCGGCAGAATCCTGAGCGCACCACTTTTCTTTAGGACCGTTCGGATGCCCGACTTCTGGTAAAACCTCGTCAGCTTCGCCACTGTGCGCAGCCTTGATGGGTGGGGGAAGATTTCGCGCAGAAATACGTTCTGAAGTGCGCCCGTCATCCCCGTAGCGGGCGCGGCGTGAAACGCTTGTCCGCGCGCCTCTTCGATGAGGCTGCCCACCTGCACCCCCGATGGACACGCCGTCTCGCACGCGCGGCAGTCGAGGCAGTTGAACACCGGGTTGATGACCGATTCGTCGAGCGGCAGACGTCCCTCCGCGGCCGCCTTGATGAGGTATACGCGGCCCCGCGGCGACTCGTTTTCGTTGCCGAGCTCTTGATACGTGGGGCAGACTTCGAGGCAAAATCCGCAGTGTACGCAGACGGAATACTTGTCTTCGCTCGGGGCATCCGGCCACCGAAATGCCGTGTTGCCCTGCGCGATATCCATTTCAGGCATCGTCACATTCCTCCCAGGAATCGGTTTGGGCTGAGCATGCCGTGAGGATCGATGGCTTGTTTGATTCGTCGATGAAGTTGCAGTTCGGACCCCGTGAAGCCAAACGGATCCACGGACTGCCTCGCTTTTCTCGATCCGCTCTCCACCACCGCAATTCCTCCATGTTCCCCGGCGGCACCGCGGACGATGGTCACCATCTGGATCTCGTCTTCGGGAGTCAGTCCCGAGGCGAACACTCGACCGATCCCGGCGACGGGCGTCACGGAGAACAGCGCGTCGCGCGTCGGGAGCAGTCGCGCCAGCGCATGGGTGAAGGCGACGGCGCGATTTGGAGGGACGGTGTAGCGAACGCACATGGCATTGGTGAGCGCCGCGTCCTGGTATTGGTCCCAGAAGACAGTGGTGCTGTCGCCTGCCAGAACCTTGCACTCGATGCCCAGGTCTGCCGCGAGCCGGGAGAGTGCCTGCGACTGTGCCATCGATCCCGCCCTCGGCTCGTGGCTCTCAACCGCGAGCGCGAATGGAGGTTCATCGCCCGATGCGTCGCGCGATGCGATCCGCGAACCGTCATGCGATGCGTCCTCCAACGCGTCGAGGGCCCATGGCCCATAAAGCGCTTCCATACGACTGGCAATCAGGTGAGAGTTGATAATCCGGCTCACCGCCTCTGCGACTTGGTGTCTGTCTCCCACCAACAGGCAGAGTTCGGTGTGCGATGGGAGAGGGCGTACCTTAAAGGTGATTTCCGAGATAAAGGCTAGGGTTCCGAGCGATCCGATAAACAGTTTGCTCATATCGTATCCCGCCACGTTTTTGACGACCTTGCCCCCAGTTCTCACGATCTGCCCGCTTGGATACACGGTGCGTAGGCCGATGACCATGTCGCGCAGGGTGCCGTACATCGTGCGAAGGGGTCCGCTGATTCCCGTGGCCACGATGCCGCCGATGGTGGCGTCGGGGTGGGAGAGCGGATCGAGTGGGAGCATCTGGCCGTGCTCAGCCAGCACCCGTTTCAGCTGCCGAAAGGGCATGCCAGCCTGAACGGTGACCACCATATCGGCGGGTGAGTAGTCGACTAAGTGATTCAGGTGCAGCGATTCGACGGCGAGGGCCACGGGTTCCATCACTCCACCGAAGCCCCTTTGCGTGTTGGCGCCGACAGGAGCAACCTTCCAACCGGATTCATCGGCCAGGCGAAGGAGATGGCTGATTTCGGATTCGGATGCTGGCGCCGCAACCACGACGGGGTCCACCGACCGGGGCGAGGTGCCGGGAACGGCGTCGGGGACGGCGGCGTGGGTGTAGTTGGCGCCGTTGGCGCCATGGGTGCCGTCGATGGAATCGCCGTGGACGTCGTGAGTGTAATCAACCAAATCGAGGAAATCGGCGACCGTGCGAATCGCTGTTGGGTCGACAACGTGTCGTAGTCGCGAAACCAGCTCTTCCACGCGTGGCGGGCTCGTCAGCTTTGTCAATTGGGGTCGCCTCCGTTCGTCGCAGACTGGCCGTGCCCTGCTTGAGGCATCGCCATTCTGAATGGTATCGGACCGTGGAGCGTGGACAAGCATCGCTACAAGGAGCGGGATCGTCTCATTGCACTGAGTGAAGTCTGCGGATTCAATCTATTCTGACCATACTACAATTTGACGAGAAATGATATTCGGATGATGATGTAGCTGGCATGAACGATCGGTGATGAAGAGGGGCGCAGTTTTATGGAGGGGCCATCGCGCTGTCGACGGGGTCACAACGGTCCGTGAGACCTCTATGTTGCATGGTGCGCGACAGAGCGGTCCCACGGACCGCTATTCTCGGGCGGCGGTCGCATTAAGGGTCTGGCAGACCTCTATGTTGCATGGTGCGCGACAGAGCGGTCCCACGGACCGCTATTCTCGGGCGGCGGTCAAATGAAGGGTCTGGCAGACCTCTATGTTGCACGGGGCGCGACAGAGCGGTCCCACGGACCGCTATTCTTGGGCGGCGGTCAAATGAAGGGTCTGGCAGACCTCTATGTTGCACGGGGCGCGACAGAGCGGTCCCACGGACCGCTATTCTCGGGCGGCGGTCAAATGAAGGGTCTGGCAGACCTCTATGTTGCACGGGGAGCGACAGAGCGGTCCCACGGACCGCTATTCTTGGGCGGCGGTCAAATGAAGGGTCTGGCAGACCTCTATGTTGCATGGTGCGCGACAGAGCGGTCCCACGGACCGCTGGACCGAGAGGATTGTCTAGGCGCGTGGTTGACCGATGGCGCTGCCTATACCAAAATTAGCATTAGATTTGCAGACGGTCTGCTCGTTTCCTAACCCTCCTTCACAAATTGGCGTGCGGCTAACCAAGCCGCCTAGAGTGCAAAGGACGTGAGGCTTTTGAAACTCATCAGCATCGAGACGTTTACAAAAAACCCACTTAGCATGGTGCGCGTGCGTACCGACGACGGGCACGTGGGTTACGGGCAAATTGCGCCGTATCACGCGAACATTTCGGCGATGGTGTTGCACGAGCAAATCGCGCCAACGGTGCTCGGCAAAACGGTGGATACCGTCGAAGACGTCGGAATTCTCGCAAACCTGTGCGTTGAGGTGGAGCACAAGTTTCCGGGATCCTACGTCTGCCGCGCTGTCGGTGGGATGGACACCGCCCTTTGGGATCTGCACGGCAAGAGAGCAGGTTTGAGCGTGCGGGACCTCATTACTCAACGTGCCGCCAAAAAACTGTCAACCGTCGTGCAGAACCCCCGCCCAACAACGGATTTCGGGCAGGTGTCGCAGGTGTCGCAGGCAGCGGTTCATGGCCCTGCCCAAAGAATGCCCCGCGACGAGGTCGAAGTCTACGGATCCAGTATGAGGAGGGATATCAGCGAGGATCAGGAAGCCGACAGACTGGTCAAACTCACAGACCAGTATGGCTTTCGGGCGTTCAAGATCCGCATCGCGCAGAGCTTTGGCCACGACGAGGACGCATGGCCCGGCCGCACCGAGAAAATCGTGCCGACGGTGAGACGAGCCCTGGGAGACGACGCGTTTTTGTTTGTGGACGCCAACAGTGGGTATAGTCCGGCGAAGGCCATCGAGATTGGACGAATGTTGGAGAACGAGGGCGTCACCCACTTCGAGGAACCATGCCCGTATCCCGAACTGGAATGGACCAAAGAGGTAGCGGACGCGCTCGACCTGCCCGTCACGGGTGGTGAGCAGGATACGGACATGGCCCAATGGAAGCGGATGATTAACATGCGCGCGGTCGACATCGTGCAACCGGACATCTGCTACGTCGGAGGGCTCAGCCGCGCCCTACATGTGGCAGACATGGCGAGCGAGGCCGGACTTCTGTGCATGCCGCACGCGGCGAACTTGTCCATGGTGACCGTGTTCACCGTCCACATGGTGTCGGCGATTTCCAACGCGGGAAGGTTCATGGAGTTCTCCATCGAAGAAACACCGTGGACACGGGACTTGTTCACACCCGCGCTCGAGGTCCACGGAGGGCGCGTTCGGGTACCCGATGGGCCGGGCTGGGGCGTCTCCGTCAATCCGGAGTGGCTGAAGAACGCTGACTACCGCGTCAGTCAGTTGTAAGCGTGTGAACGGGAGATGGATTTTTGACCCGCTCCATCACGTCAAGTTGCTGTTCTATCCATCTCACGTCGAAATGAGCGTAAAAGCAGGAAGGTTTGGTAGGAATGAGTGAGAGCAACACGATGAAGCAAGGTGCGAATCACGCCGCGGGCCCGGCAGGGGGACCCGCGGCGCCGAAGGATCCAACCGCCAAGCGTAGCGGATTCTACGTGATGCTGGACACCCAAATCGAGGCGACCGCGCGTGCGGTCGGTAAGCCTTCGCAGGAGATCTACCTCGATGGGGAAAGACTAAAGACGAAGGCGACCCTCGACGGTGGAGTCACGGACGAGAACATCCTCTCTCTCCTTGAGACCTGTTGCGGATTTCATAAGCTGGTTCACAGCATCGGGGTATCCGTGAATTCGGCGGCGGGGCCCATTGATTTCATTCTGCAGACCTGGGGCAAGACCGACAGATACGAGGGCGGGACCATCATTCGCATCCCGTGTCCCAAGGACGGTTTGGAGACGGTGTTCAAACTGGAAGACTTCGAGTGGTCCGAGGACGACGATGTACTTGGTAAATTTGCGTTTGAGTTCCCCCGGGCCGGGGATATGGGGACGGCGAGCGTCAAGTTCTACTTGCAGGATGGGTACGAGGTTCCTGAATTGACGACCGAGGCGCCCGTCGCCTTTGGTTCTCACGAATATCAAGCGATGATTCAAAAGTCCTTGGTCAGCAGGGGCAACAACCAGCGGCTCAAGGACGCCATTTCTCGGGCAAAGGGAGGGCTTCCCGTCACCATCGCGTACATCGGAGGATCCATCACGCAGGGAGCCGGCGCCAAGCCAATACATACAAACTGTTACGCCTACCAGTCCTACTTGCAGTTTAAGACGATGTTTGGAAAGGACGGGGGAGAGAACGTCCGATTCGTAAAGGCCGGAGTGGGAGGAACCCCATCGGAGCTCGGCATGATCCGCTACGACAGGGATGTGCTGCGGGATGGGGCCGTCGAGCCAGACGTCGTGATCGTCGAGTTTGCCGTAAACGACGCTGGCGATGAGACCGGAGGAAAGTGCTACGAGAGCCTGTGCCTGAAAATCCTTTCCTCCAAAAACAAACCGGCTGTCGTTTTGCTGTTTAGTGTCTTTGTGAACGACTGGAACCTGCAGGATAGGCTTTCACCCGTTGGATTCCACTACGACCTGCCGATGGTTAGCGTGAAGGATGCGGTCGTAGATCAGTTCCGCCTGACGAAGAAAGATGGCAACGTGATTTCCAAGCGCCAGTTTTTCTACGACACCTATCATCCTACGAACGATGGGCATCGGGTCATGGCGGACTGCCTTGGCTTTCTGTGGAGGGAGATGGACAAATCCAATCACGATGATGCAGACATCCATCTGGCGCAACGACCCATCATCGGGAATGAGTTTACGGGTGTCCGGCTGCTGGATAGGAAAGACAACACGGGCGTCGCGACGATTGACGAAGGCAGCTTCACTGGCGTGGACACGGAACTCCAAATGGTGGAGATGGATGAAAATCCGTTCGGCACTCCAGAGTTCCCACACAATTGGATGAAATCTAGCGCCTCGGGCA
>JAJZAV010000005.1 GCA_021799255.1 Bacillota bacterium | reverse complement strand
TTCTGGGGGAAAGTCAACGACACAGGGCTCGATGCAAAGGCAACAAGGACGAATCAAGCTTCAACGAGCAACTCCTTGTCGTCCACTTCCTGCTTCAGGCGCGCTGCGAATTCCTCCAGCGTGAAAGCACCCAAATCGCCCTGTGCGTATCGGCGCACACTGACCGTGCCGCCGTGAGTCTCCTTTTCTCCAACCACCAGCGTGTAAGGAACTTTTTGCACCTGGGCCTCGCGAATTTTGTACCCGATTTTTTCGGACCTGTCGTCCACCTCAGCACGCAGTCCCATGTCTCGCAGGAACTGCGCCACGCGATGGGCGTACTCCTCGTACTCCTTTGCGACCGTTGCCACGCGGGCCTGCACCGGAGCCAACCAGGCGGGGAACGCCCCTTTGTACTGCTCGAGCAACAGAGCGACGAATCGCTCCATGGTGCCCACAACCCCTCGATGAATCACGACGGGACGATGCCCCTTACCATCCTCCCCGATATACTCAAGCTCGAACTGGTTCGGCAAATGAAAATCAATCTGTATCGTCGACAAGGTTTCGTCACGCCCGAGGGCAGTCTTCACCTGGACGTCGAGCTTTGGACCATAGAACGCGGCTTCACCGGGAGCTTCGACGTAGGGCAAACCGAGATCGTCCATGGCTTGCTTGAGCATCGCCTGCGCCGTTTCCCACATCTCGTCGTTTTGGACGTATTTCTCTTTGTTGGCGGGATCGCGATAGGACAATCGGTAATAGAACTCCTTTAGACCAAAGTCCTTGTACACGTGCTCAATGAGCTTCACGACCCGGGTGAACTCGGACTGAATCTGGTCTGGCCGGCAGAAAATGTGGGCGTCATTCAAGGTCATCATACGCACTCGCTGCAACCCGGCGAGCGCCCCCGACATCTCGTGACGATGCATCATTCCAAGTTCCGCAACGCGAAGGGGCAAGTCCCTGTAACTGTGCATGCTCGATTTGAAGATCATCATGTGGTGCGGGCAGTTCATCGGGCGCAAGACGAGTTCCTCGTTGTCCATCTGCATCGGAGGATACATGTCTTCGTGATAATGCTGCCAGTGACCGGAAATTTTGTACAGTTCCACGCTGGCCATGTGCGGGGTGTACACATGCTGGTAACCAAGGCTCTCCTCGAGATCCACGATGTAGCGCTCGATGGTCCGCCTTATCCGCGCGCCGTTTGGTAGCCACAAAGGCAGCCCTTGGCCAACCTCCTTCGAGAGCATGAAGATACCCAGTTCCTTGCCAAGCCGTCGATGATCTCGTTCTTTTGCTTCCTCCAAGATCCTCAGGTGCTCGTCGAGTTCGGCCTTCTTGGCAAAAGCGACGGCGTAGATGCGCGTCAGCATTTCGCGCGAGGAGTCGCCGCGCCAATACGCGCCCGCGATGGACATCAGCTTGAAGACCTTGATCCGCCCCGTAGACGGAAGGTGGGGACCCCTGCATAAGTCGACGAATTCCCCCTGAGAGTACGTCGTCAAGGTCTCGGACTCGGGCAGATCCTCAATGATCTCCACCTTGAACCTGTCCTCGCGTTCGCGAAAGAACTGGGTAGCCCCGTCGCGGGAGAGGACCTTGCGTACGATGGGATAGTCCGCCTTGACAATCTTCTTCATCTCTTCTTCGATTTTGGGCAGATCTTCCGGGGTGAAAACATGGTCCGCAAAGTCGTAGTAGAACCCGTTCTCAATGACCGGTCCGATGGCGAACTTGGTCCCTGGAAACACGCGCGAAACCGCCTGGGCCATGACGTGCGCGCACGTGTGACGCATGACGTCAACGCCTTCCTCGTCCTTCAGCGTGAGAATCTCTAAGGAAACGTTCCCTTCGATAACGCTCGACAAATCGACGACCTTGCCGTTTACCTTCGCCGCCACCGCCTCTCGCGCCAAGCCCTGGCTGATGTCCTGCGCAATCTCAAGATAGCTCGTCCCTGACTGGTAGCGTCGCTCGGACCCGTCTTTCAGGCTCACTGCGAACTCTTGGCCCGCCATTAAAATCACTCCTCTTTTTCGGCACTAAAAAAGCCCCCGCCCCATACTATAGGGACGAGAGCGTACCTCCCGTGGTTCCACCCACATTCGAATCCTCCATCGCAACTCATATTGAGGATTCCTCGTGCGCGCGTATCGAGCGCCTTCGGCACCGTTTCAATCCATCACCAAGGCCGCTAGAGAAAACGGTGACCGATGAGGATCTCCCCGGTGCGGCTAGGAAAGTGGTATCCTTCTGCTATGCTGACGGAAGATGCTTACAGCCGACGACATCTTCTCTCTGTACGCAGCGCTTAGCGAGGCGTGTCTCTCCGTAACGCCACCATATAGAACTTTCTCACACCGTGCGAGCTCTCGCTCTAAAACCCAAACAATGCTATGCCTGTCAGGATACAAAACCAACGCTCTAACGTCAAGTGCCGTCGGAGGCGGCTCGACGCAATTTGTCGCAAGTCGAGCAATGTTCGCACCGACTGGCCCTCTCAAGAAACACCCGTTCCACGGTTTGGGCGAAACTGGGCCAAGTGGCACCTTCGGCGAGATCGTGAATAATAATGCGGCAGGGCGACTTCATGATGAGAATGCTCATTGCGAGGTCCTCGGCGTCGACTTCCCCGTCTTCACTCGCTTCGTGCGCCGCCTTCGCAACCTCCCTATCGCGAACGAGGTTGCCCCCCTCGTCGCAGATCCAAACGCGCTGATCCGTGCAATATAGGTGCAGCGTCTGGGTTGACGGAGGCTGTGCATCAAGCATAACGCGAAGCATTGACACAAACTCCTCATATTCCCGATCCGCGAGAAAATGCTGGACGACGTCCGTGAGTTGGACGTCGATGGCTCGCAGAAACTCACCGGCTCGAAAGCGGAGGATGCCGCGGATGTTCACGCTTCCGCTGCGCACGAGCACAGCTCGGATGATGTCTCTAATCTTGTCTCGCCACAAACCAAATCCCGACGCTCCCGTGCCCATGCGAAACGTATGGGACGCGAGCAGCCCCACGTATTCCCTGTCCTCAGCGCTCAAGTAGTCGTGCTCGTGAGACAGCAACTGTAGAACGTACCCCGCTATCCAATCGGACAGTACGTAGTCCGTGACGGACTCCGACAACCTTGACAACGATGGGGGTTCTGCCACCACAATTACACGCTCCGGCGCCGACGTAGAAAGACGTGCTTCATAGCCTTCGTCAAGCAACCGCCGCAGGAGCACTTCCGGAGAGAACTCCGATTCCAGTATCGCAAGTTGCACGAGCCTCATTCCTTCCCGCGGTATCAGCCAACGCCTGCAGACGCCGTTATCTTCCATGAGCCCCCGAATCGCAGGCTAGCCCTGACAGGGCTGACAAACCCACGGGTAGACTCGACATTTGACAGTATGGAGCCATTCTGGGAGATCCTATACCCTCCTCTGGGCCAAATTGCCATTGCGCGTTACGAAGACCATCCCGATGCCAAGGCTGCCAGGAACCGCGTGTCCTCGCAGCCAACTCGCAAAGTGGTGCAGTTCTCATATCGTATGAAGGAACGAATCGCAGGTCTCCGCACTCGTGCAGGGGGACGCGCACAAATGCAAGCCAAAAAGCCCCCTGTCCAATTTTGGACGAGGGAGCTAGGGGGGACCGTGTCTAAGGCGTCTAAAGTCGCACGGATTACGATCCCGATAACGTCGTGCCGCTGTTTCCGATGGCACCAGAGCCGGACCCGGAACCGTAGCCGCCGCCAAATCCGTTCCCAAACCCAGAACCAAATCCGGATCCTGACGAACCGCCGGAGGACGGAGTGGATTGTGATGCGGCGGCCGCTGCGGCTGCGGTCAACGTGCCTAACTTGACGGACAACGTCAGCTTCTTCTTGTCCCGATAAACCGTAAGTTTCACGGTTGTACCAGGTTTCAATGCGAAGATGGCGGTCCTTAGGCTCGCCTCGCCCTGCACGGTTTGACCGTTGACCGCAACGATAACGTCGCCGGCCTTCAGGCCCGATGCCTTTGCTCCGGCGCTATCCACGGAGTACACGTACACGCCGTAGTTCACAGGAATGTTAGGCCAATACTGTTGCGGTAAGTCGGACAGCGAATACGCCGTGATACCGAGAGCGGGGTGCGTCATATGACCCGTCAGCATCAGTTGTTGCACGACTGTTTTCACTTCGTCCGATGGAATCGCGAATCCCATGGATTGCGTCCCCGTTTGCACGATTTTGCTGCTGTTGATGCCAACCACCTGACCGAGGTAGTTGAGGAGCGGGCCGCCGCTGTTGCCCGGGTTGATGGCCGCGTCCGTTTGGATGGCGTCCTGATAATCGAGCACGCTGGAACCGTTCGGCGTCTCGACAGGCATGACTCGGGACGTGCCGCTTACAATTCCGGACGTAACGGTCTCCGCAAAATTGAGCCCCAGCGGGGTCCCAATCGCAACCGCCAACTGGCCGGGCTGAATGTTATTCGAATTTGCGAACTGCGCGGGAGTGATTCCGCTCAGGTCTTTCGCAGGCACCTTGATCACGGCGAGGTCCGTGTACGGATCCGCACCAACCAGCGTGGCTTTTACGTGCACCCCACTGTACAGGACGATTTCAAGCTTATTCGCCCCGGCCACGACATGGTTATTCGTGACGAAATACCCATAGTTCGAGTCCTTCTTAAACAGGACGCCGGAACCGACCCCGTACTCCTGCAGAGAAGTCTGTTGCGTGAAGAAGTTGCTAACGTTTTGGTAATTGACGACGGCGACAACGTCAGGTTCCACTCGCTTGAAGATCTGCTCTACGATGGCGTCGGGGTCCGTCGCGGCCGCGGCGGCCGCGGCCAAATTGGTGGTACTTCCCACGGCAGAGGCCGGGGCCGATGCCAATGCGGCGTTCGACGATACCGCCGATTGGGTCGTTGCGGCCGCTTGTGCCGTAGTGCTGGCCGCCGCGGGTGCCGGCTTCCAAGCCTGCGACAGCACTCCGGCCGTCAGCGCCGACCCGAACACGGCTGCGAGCGTCACGCCAGCCATCTGCTTCAGAGCCCCTCCTCGTTTGCGACGTGGATTTTGGTTGTCCGGGTAGAAATCCATCTTCGTCTCTCCTCCCGCAATCTATTGGTCACGAGCGTTTCTCGCTCGCGATTCGCGATTTGCGTTTCTTGACTAAAACCTACTCTAGCCATCGCCCAATAAAAAACAAATAAAGAGGAATGAGAAAACTGAGTCAGATAGATTAAAATTCAATGAGCACGCCGATTGTAGGTGGCGTGCGAGGGCCCGAGTGATACACTGCTTAGTACAGCGTATCATCAAAATCCGGTGAAAGACCCATGCGACAGTCATACAAGATCCAAAAGAATAGTGAATGATGGAACAGGCGGCCGCGACATCCGAGGAGGGATTCATTTTGCAAGCCACCGAGCACATCCTCATTATAGAAGACGAGGTGGACATCGCCGAATTTCTGGCCCTGGAACTAAACCACGAGGGATACGAAGTTACGGTGGAGTCCGATGGACGTCAGGGCCTCGACAAGGCCCTAGCACAAGACTGGGATCTCCTTTTACTAGACATCATGTTGCCCGGACTAAGCGGGATGGAGATCTGCCGGCGAGTTAGATCCCAAAGCGACGTCCCCATCATCATGCTGACGGCTCGTCAATCTGTACCTGACAGGGTGGCAGGACTCGATGTCGGCGCGGACGATTACCTCGTCAAGCCATTCGCCGTCGAAGAGCTTCTCGCACGGATTCGCGTGGCCTTGCGGCGCACGCGCACCACTGCGAAGGACGAGGAAATTATTACCGTGGAGGATCTTACTTTGAACCGCGCCACCCGCGAAGTCACCCGGGCCGACGAAACCATCACGCTCACCGCCCGTGAATTTGATCTTCTGGAGCTCTTCATGCGCAATCGCAACCATGTGCTCCCTCGCGAAGTGATCCTGGAGAAAGTGTGGGGTTACGATTTTGCAGGGGGAACCAACGTCGTCGACGTGTACGTGCGGTACTTGCGCAACAAGATTGACGTCCCGTACGGCAGCCAACTGCTGCAGACGGTTCGCGGCGTTGGCTATCTTCTGAAAGAGTGATGATATGAAACTCAAGGTCACGGCGCTCACGGCTGCGGTGATTCTCATCATCTTGCTGGCCTTGGATAGCTTCATCTACCTCACCCTGCGCGAACACGTCATGCAGGAAGAGTCGACTCTGTTGCAGACTCGCGTGCAGACCGTTTCGCAGGGAGTGCAGCAGGGACTCGAAAGCCTGGAAGGATTCGGCGGATTCTCGGATGGGTACGACATGGTTGTGCACGAGATTGAAAAGTACGTACAACAGCAAGCTCCCGAGAGCATCCTGGTCACCCAGATTGTCGGACAAAGTAACGTCGTCGTCAAAGGGGTCGGAAAACTGTCCACGGGACAGATGGTGAACGTTGCGAACTCCGTAATGACCGACCAGTCCAACCCTTCAAACTCTCCTGACGGCGATGAAGAACGCCCGAAGATCAATGTGGTGCAGGTCGGGTCAGAGGAATACATGGTCGTGTCGGCACAAGTGAGGTCACACGTGATGGGCACGGTAGGTTCTGTTTACCTGTTCGCCGACTTGGGACGCCTGCTCGATTACCTGCACACGCTGCTGACGGCCCTCCTTCTCGGCTCCATCGGAGCCGTGCTTGTGGGTGCTGGCGGAGGCTATGCCGTGTCTTCTGCGGCGGCGAAGCCCATCAACCAAATGATCCGTCTCGTCGCGCGCATCCAAGCGGGCAAAATCAACGAGCGAATCCCGCTCCCGAAGGGCCACGACGAAGTCGCGCGGCTCGCGGCGACATTCAATCAAATGCTGGATAGAATCGAGCGTTCCTTTCAACAGCAGGCCCAGTTCGTCGCCGACGCTTCCCACGAAATCCGCACGCCTCTCACCACCATCCAAGGGTACGCCCAATTGCTTGGACGCTGGGGCAAGGAGGATCCGGCCATCCTGGAAAAGGCCATCAGCGTGATCCAGAAGGAATCGGGTCGGTTGCGCACGCTCACCAATGACATGCTGACGCTCGCCGACATGGAATCGTCCCGGCAATTGCTTGGTAAGACCTGCGATGTGCAGTCGACCATCGCGGAGATTCTGGAACCCTACGAATTGCTGCACCCGGATCATCCCATCACGTTTCACTCGCCGGACAGCGTTGTGGTAGCCATGGCACCGGAGCACTTCGGCCGCGTCCTGACCAACCTCGTCAGCAACGCCATCAAGTACTCTCCAGACGGCGGGAGGGTCAAGGTGACGGTAACCGCGTCGAACAAGGAAGCCACCATCGCCGTAGAAGACGAGGGCCAGGGAATTCCGGCGGAAGACCTTCCTCGCATCTTTGATAGATTCTACCGGGTTGACAAGGCCCGCAGCCGGCAGGCGGGTGGAAACGGCTTGGGTCTGGCCATCGTGAAGGAACTTGTCGAGATGTATCAGGGCAAGATCTGGGCCACCAGCGTAGTTGGCGAAGGGACCTCGGTCATGTTTACCTTGCCCAGAACCACGGAGGGTACAAAACACGGCGAAGATTAGGCGAAGTCCAATTCTAACACGAACAATCCACGGGGGATCTGTTTGCCTTGGCTTCGCCGCCTGTACTGCCGTCGCTGAACCTCTTGCGCAACAATGCGTCCTTCTTCGCCACGACGCTCTCGATGGTCTCGATGTACGCCTTCGGTTCCCTCGGATTCGCAAGGCGTCCCACGTGTTGTCCGCCAGAACCGATGACCTTGGTGACCGCTCCCCCGCCAACGCCTACGATGGTTTGTCTCTCCTCAATGATACTGATGTTGTAGACGCTCTCCTTACCGGGTTTCGCAAATCCGATGTTCTCGAGATTCCCGAGGATGTCCATTTGTCGATATACGTAATACGGTCGATGCCCGAGCCCTCTGACGCAAGACTCGGTCTCCTTCATCATCGTTCGTACAATCTCGTCGTCGGGCACGCGAAATTGATCCCGGTCGTTGGTCACCTCGGAAGACCGTTTCAAGGCCATGGTGTGCACAGTAATGGAATCGGGATCCAGCCTGCCGACGCGCTCCATCGTGTAGCGCACGTCTTCGACGGTCTCACCCGGAAGGCCAAGGATGACGTCCATGTTGATGTTGTCAAACCCGGCCTCCCGTGCGGCGTGAAAACGATGATCAATCTGGTCCGGAGTGTGACCACGACGAATATGGCGCAGCGTCTCCGCCTTGAACGTTTGCGGATTCACGCTGATGCGGCTCACGCCCATGTCTTTCATGACGCGAAGTCGATCCGGTGTAATGGTATCCGGCCTCCCCGCCTCGACGCACAGTTCCCTCCATGCGCGAAAACCGGGAATCTCTCTGTGAATGGATGCGAGCAGCCTCTCAAGTTCATTGGCGCGCAGACTCGTCGGGGTCCCTCCCCCAACGTACACGCTCGTGACCGGAATCTTCCGTTCGCGCAAAAATCCGCCAAGGTGCGCCAACTCGCGTTCCAAAGCAGCCAGGAAATCGTCGACGTAGGTGGCCTTTTCGGCCATCGAGTAGGCTGGGAATGTGCAGTACGCGCAGTGCGTGGGGCAGAACGGGATGCCTACGTAGATGCTCACGGCTTTGTCAAGGTGATAAAGATCCGGGACGACCGACGACTCAATCTGCGCAATCTCCAGCAAAAGACGAGCTCGTTCTTCCGACAGGCGATATTCGGTCTGGAGTTCCCGCTTGATTTGGCTCTCGCTTTGCCCTTTAAGGATCAACTTGTGGGCGAGCTTTGCCGGACGAATCCCCGTCAGGAAGCCCCAGGGCGTCGACTCTCCCGTGTACTCCTCCAGCAACTGATGGAGAACGTGCAACACCGCGTGCTTGTGCAATTTCTTTGAGGGCAAAGCATCCTCGCACTGGTGAGGCGCGTCTCGATGGGTCGCGAAGCATGTGCGATTCTTACCTGGTGCCGCCTCTTGCAGTCGCCCGACGGCCAGAACCTCCCCGTTCGACCGCGACAACGACAGCGTGATCCACAGGTCTCTCTCGGTCATGGTGTCATCGGCTTCGTCGTCCACCTCCGTTTGGCTCGAATCCGCACTCAAGTGCCTGTAGCGTATTTCGACCGAACTTAAGAACAGGCGCACGACGCGCGTGATCTCGAGTTCGAAAGGGCAATCTCTTGTTTCTATAAGGACGCGCAAAATCAAAATGCTCCCTTCATCCCCTCGCCGAAGCCGACAGCATGCTCACGCAGAGTAGTGTGGCAGGCGGTGCTTCGGTGTCCTCATCAGGAACGACTCGATATCCGCAGCAATTGCAGCCTTCGTCGGCGAAATCGGAGCCCCGACGGGCATGAACTCGTGCTCCGAATGATGGACTAACACGAGTCGGGCCTCATCGCTGCGTCGCTGAAGGAGGCGATACAATTCCGTTGACAGCCACGGCGGCACCACTGTGTCCTGCGTCCCCTGAATGATGAGAAACGGCGGAGCCCCTCGGTGTACGTAGGAAACGGCGCTCGCCGAGTGCACCAGACGAGGCGTAAGATTGCCAAACACGGGATTCGGAAGCAACCCGTAGCGTAATCTCCAGGTTTCCTCCAGATACCGTCTGTCGACGGGACCAAACATGTCAACGACCGACGATACGCTGCTTGATTCGTGGGCCCACGGGCCTCTGTTGAAGTCGGACGTGTTGCTTAGGCCTACGAGGCTGGCAAGCGCTCCACCAGCGCTGTCCCCCATCACAGCGAAATCTCTCGGATTCAGGTGAAAGCTGTCCGCCTTTGCGCGCAAGAAGCGAATGGCCGTCTTTGCATCATCGATTTGCGCGGGCCATTTGTATCGAGGCGCAAGTCGATAGTTGACAGACACAAACGCGCCTCCATGATCCACAACATACGTTTCTACATGCGACAGAATCCAGTCCCGGGGGGAGACGTTGACGTTCTGAATTACCGCGCTCCCTTTCACGAGTGCACCACCATGGAAGTAAACAACGACCGGCGACAGGCGAACCCCTTTGCGCAGGCGCGAAGGTCGAAACAAGTACAGAGTTCCGACGTACTTCCCCACTCGTTCGTACACAAGCTGCGTGCGCGTCCCTGCGAGGTAGGGGTTCCATATGGGTCCGCGGAGCACAACAGGGCGTCGGTGTCTGGCGCGATAGCGAAGAAAGCGAGAGTTTTTGTGACGGAGCAGGATATAGTGGGTCGACGACGATTTCGCCAATGCCATCGGCATTGTGGCCATTACCAAGCTGTTCACGAGCGCAAGTCCCACAAGAAACTTGACTGTGCGCCGCACCCATGGACGCATCCTTGAACACTCCGTTTCCGCTAGTGGTTCAACTCCGCAGAGGAACACCCACCGCTCTTCTTGACATTCGAATGCAACAAGTGTATCAGAATTTGAACCATAAGATAACGACGAATTTTCTACTAATTGGGTACTCTATAAGGGTCCCACCTCAATGGCTTAAGTTTTAAAAACCTTCGGCATCGTGAGCATGGAAGAAAGTAAGGTGAAAGCCCTGGATACCATCATCTCATTGTTCCTCATGAGCGATGTTCGGTTAGTTACGGCTACCTTCTTGCTCACCGGAATCGTCGTCTATCTCGTGGAATACAGGGAATTCCGGAGCAAGACGGCGAATCAACGCGAAGCCCGCTTTACCAAGCTGGTATCGCACACGTACATATGGGGTTCTGTGGGAGTCATCATTGGGGTGCAGGTCCTCGGATGGTTTGTGTAACAAGGTGGTTCCCAGCGTAGCCCGTGTTGATATGGGGATGCCCGCGGCCAAACCGCTCTATCTCGCGGACATGCCGGATCTGCGGATATATACCTTCACGTGGGTGCGAAAAGGTAGAGTGGCGTAAATCTCCTCCCACTTCTCCCGTGTACTAATCGTCTTCCACAATTCTGGATCCCTTCCGCGGACGTACTCCCCGATTCCAAAGATGTCAGCTTTCCAACCCTGCGTCTTCTTCACCAACTCGAGTTGCCCCTGGGCTGCAGCCTGGGATGCCTCGTCGGCAATTTGGGGAATGGCCGTATCCACCGGCCTCGTACCGGTCTTCTCTTCGATGTTTACTTCAATTCTGGAATACACATCCACAGATAGGCGCTGCCCGTCATGATGCACGCGGGTCCTACTTCTCCGATTCGTGCCCCGCAAAATCACGCTGTGCTCTGGATCTCCCGGCATCGGATACGCAATGCCGTAGCCGGCCCGGCGCTGGTCTGTCATTTCCATGTAAGACGCGGTCTCTAGCGGATCCAACGCCCCCACCATATGCCCGCCACGAAACGCAGCGAGACCCTCGATGCGAATGACGTCTCCGTCTCTCACGGAAACGTACGGCAAGAGTGGTTCCTGCCCCTTGGCAGAATACACTGACCAGTAGTTTCCGAGAAAGAGGTTTGGCATCTTCCCCATCTGAACTGCATGATCTAGCGTTCCCACCAAGTACAGAGTGGGCACTCTCTCCAGCTTCGGGGCGGCTTCCATCGCCTTGTCAGCGGCCCCCTTTGAGACGACGAGCCACGCGAGTCTTCGGATCTCGGCGTTTCTGCGCAGGAAGTCCTGGATGTCGACAATCCCCACTGTGTTCGCTAATTGTTGATTGACAAGGATGACGCGCAGGTGTCCCAGAAACACCTTGTCCGCCAGTTGCTGCTGCAAACCGTTCATGGCGTCCTGAATTGTCTTTCCTGTGGCGCTCACCACCCACACCGGTTTTTCGCTCGGGCTTCCCGTTCCCCCTTCCCCCGGTCCGAGCGGAATGCGCCCGGGAATGGCAACCTGGGCCGTGAGCTTGTACCCTCTCGCGTCGCTTTTAGCCGCAGGCCCGCTAAGGTTGCTGATGTGCTCTCCCAAAACCGGGTCTACAGCAAGGCCAAGGATGGTTCCCCTATCTTCAATCTCAAGCCTGTCCCAACATCCTGTGAGCAATGGAAACGTGAACGTCATAGTGAGTGCTAGCCACCACACCGCTTTCATGAGGTCGTCCCTACCCTCCTTGGTCGCTTCTTGGCGGCCACATGTCGTGACTTGACCAGATGGATCAGAAACAACAAGAGAGGATACCCAAACGTCAGTGTCAGTCCGATGAGCCCCCACATCTTCGTCACGGTATACAGGTCCACGATGTTGGAGGGTAGGCGCGCGAGGGTGAACACAAGTGGCATGCCCATGAAACAAAGCGCCCGGTGGTCCTGAAACCGCAACACGTGAGAGAAAGCCTGAATGGAAAGGTAATACGCGGCGTAAATCGCGCAGAAAACGGCAGTGACCCACACCGCCAGGAAAATCGGATCTAAGCGTTCTAAAAAGAACGTAGGCATGGCCGCCGTCTTTGCAAGTTCAAGGGTTGGCCACAACAGGTTTTTCATTTCCTCCGTTCCGAAGACAGACAAGGCCGAATAGATGAGCAAAACGTACAATGCGCCTCCGAGCCCGATTCCCACCAAGACGCTCTTTTTGGCACGCTGCGGCTGATACATGAACGGAATCACGATTCCCGCAATCATAAAATTCTGGAAGAGGGCAGTAACGATTCCCGTAGAAAGAACCGTATTTTGAAAAGGCACATCGTGAAACGTAGCAAGTAATGGCATGAGGTTGGCTACCTTCGCATTCTTGAGGCTGAGGGCCACGATGACAAGCGCCGGAAAGTACACGATGGGCATGTAGAAGGTCAGGATGCGCGTAAACTTGGCGACGTCGTTGCGCGACGCCACCACCACCAAGAGCACGATGACGAGCACGGTCACGGGGATGGGCGTCCTCTGCAAAACGGAAGTGACGACAACTTCTCCGAACTCTCGAGTCGCCAAAGCCGACAATTCGAGAAAATACACCCCAATCGCAAATAAGAAGACGCCGCCGAGGATGCGCCCGACCAAGTGATCTGCGTATTCAAACAGAGTCTCGTCCTGATACGCAAGCCCAAGATGCACCAAGACCAGGCCGCCGAGCATTGCGCATAGCACCGCAAACACGGCGGTCATTGGCGCTCCCGTGTCAGCGAGGCTTATTGTAATGCGCGGAAACGCAAGGATACCCACGCCGATGATGGACGTGCCGATGCTGAAGGTGAGCTGCAACGAGGTAACCGATTTGGGCTTATTCATGCCTCTGCCTCTGTTCCTCTCTACTGGTTCGCGCGGAGACGTTACGCGTGACACCCGTCGTTGGAGAGAGGGGGCGGCCTTTATTACGCGCCGTATCTTTGTCGTTTCTCACACGGACTTCATCGTTCGTCTGAAGTTGCTTGGGGCGTCGTGTCATGGACCACACCGGCATTCGGACAATCGTGTCGCGAAGGCCTAAGCGGTTTCCGGGAACCGCAGGGCTCAAATACGGAACGCCGAACGACTCGAGGGAATTCAGATGGTTTGAAATCAAGATGAGGCCAGCCATGACGCCGTAAAGGCCAAACATTCCAGCCATTATCATGAGCGGGAAGCGCAACATTCGCAGCGCAATCGCCGCGTTGTACGCCGGCGTTGCGAACGATCCGATAGTGGTCAGCGCGACAATCACCACGGTGATGGGGCTCACAAACCCTGCTTGAACGGCGGCTTGACCAATGACGAGAACCCCCACGATGGACAGGGCACCGCCAATTTGTTGTGGTAATCGAATCGTTGCCTCACGCAAAATCTCCATGATGAGCTCTAGCCCAAAGATCTCGGCAATGGCCGGAAACGGGACCCCTGCGCGGCCACCGGCAACGGCAACGGCAAACTTGGTTGGAATCATCTCGGGATTGAACGAGATGAGAGAAACGTAGAGCGAGGGAAACACCAGCGAAAAGATCAAGGCGACCAGTCGAATGACGCGGATCATGCTTGCCATCAGAAAGCGGGTGTCGTAATCTTCCGTGGTCTGATAGAACTGCGAAAACACGGCAGGCACGATGAGCGCAAAGGGAGAACCGTCAACAAGCAGTACAACCCGCCCTTCCAGCATGGCAGCGACGGCTTTGTCCGGACGTTCTGTATTCTGCACCTGAGGAAACGGAGAGTAGTAGTTGTCTTCGATGTATTGCTCCAGATAACCAGAACCGTAGACGCTGTCCGTCTTTACACGCTCAAGACGTGCTCTCACCTCTTGTACGAGGTCTTCGTTGACAATGCCCTTGACGTAGCAGTACGCCACGTTCGTGGCAGTTTCTTCTCCAATTTGCATTAATTCGATGTGCAAATCGCTGGACCGAGACCTCTTGCGTAAGAGCGAGATGTTTGTCCCTATGGATTCTATAAATCCTTCCCGGGATCCCTGAATTACCTGCTCGGTCTGTGGTTGCTCCACGGCTCTCTCCTTAAACGCCTGAGTCGACAGTCCGATAGCCTCCTCGAAGCCGTCGAGAAACAGCAAGGAGTTTCCAGACAGGAGCCAATTCGATGCATCGAGTGCCGTTGTCTTGATGGTAACGTCAGCATAAGGAATGCACTGGGCGACTACGACATCAAAAAACGTCTTCGTCGAACTCTGAGACGATTGATCCATTTCCAGCATGAGCGCTTTCATGACGTCGTTCATGTCCGATTTCGAGGAGGATCCGTCGAGGTACAGGAGCCCGCAAGCGAGCCGACGTCGACGAGCCTGAATCTGAAACCGTCGAATCAGAAAATCCGCGTTTTCTCCCAACGCGTCTTCAAAAATCGCCAGATTCTTCTCAAGATCTTTTGTCAAGCGACCTTTCCCCAGAAGGATGGAGGGCGTCCTCACGGGATAGCTTTCACTGCGTCCCGACTGGGTGCGGCTCATATTTTGGTTGGCTTTGCGGTACTTTAGGGGCCCTAAGATGTTCATTTCCATCTCCAATGTCTCTGGCATCGCATCTGGATAGGCTCCCGAATTAATCCAAATTTCATTCCTCGCAAATGGGCATTCGGCCTTCCGGTCCTACTCAAATCGCATCAAATGGTCCTCCATCAGCAACATCACACGAAAAAGCCGGGTATCATCGCGTCACCATTAACGCAATGCGACCCGGTTGAGGGGGTTATTCCAAGCTTTTACGCCACGGGTGTGGTTGTGCACGTCGTTACTGCATACGGCACCAGAAGGATGAAAAGCACGAAGATGATGAGAAACACCACCGCCCAGCGAGTGTACCCGCCAAACGCTCCGTACATGGAATTCACACTCCCCTCTCAATCGTGATGGTTCACCATATGACGATGACCACTGGGCCCGACGCGGTAAATGCCCGGGGCGAACGAGCCCATTTGCAACTCTCGCGTGAAAAAATGGAGGGCGACTGTCCGTGTCGTGGGCACGAATCAGACATAGGGTAATGTCAAAGGTCTGTAGGAGGGGTTCTCATGGCTCGATTCGGGCAGTTGAAGTGGGTTCCGATGCTGATACGCGCCTACTACGACGCTCAGTCGCGTCTCGAAGTAAGTAAAACGGCCCCACAGACACCGTCCAACGCCGAGAGCCGCGACAATCGTTCAAAAGCCGAGGTCCCAAAAACCACAAACGCGGAGCAAAAAGCAACCTCGCATCCCAAGCGAGTTCAAAAACGATCCATTCCCTTGACTGGCTCGCCGAGGCGCGCAGTTCCTTCGAGGAGAAAATATCCGTCTCAATCCGATAGAACGTTGCGGCTCCTGCGCGAATTGCAGACGGCCAACCGTAAACTGGAGAGCCTAGAATCTATCGAACGACGGCTGAGCCAAATGGGGATTGCGCTCGACGAATTCAACCAACAGATCGCTCAATTGAAGGCGGAGCAAGAAAACATCAAAAGCGAAGGGAAACCCGACGAAGGTCCTCTGCCATCGTCAAACACCAATGCCCCTTCACAGGGGCAAGGCCAAGCCCTGGGAGCGGGGCCCGGGCCCTACGCCTTCTAGGCCCCCACGCCAGGAATTCAACGCTGTGACTGATATCCGTTTGCGTTGTTAGACTGCCACCGCCACAGGTCTTCACACATTTCCAACAGAGTGCGCTTCGCTTTCCACCCCAGTTCATTTCCAGCCTTCGTCGCGTCGGCGTAGCTGACCGGGGCATCCCCGGGCCTCCTATCGGTCACACGATACCGAATCTTGACCCCTGAAGCTTGTTCAAACGCGTGAATCACGTCCATCACGCTGTACCCCACACCCGTGCCCAGGTTGTACGCGTTGACTCCAGTCGTAGAAGAGATTTTTTCCAGGGCCTTGACGTGCCCGTTGGCCAAGTCCATGACGTGGATGTAATCTCGGATGCAGGTTCCATCCGGAGTGTCGTAATCGTTTCCGAATACAGGCAATTCCGGCAGAACGCCGACGGCCACCTTGGAAATATAGGGTGTCAGATTGTTGGGGATTCCGCTCGGGTCCTCCCCGATGCGTCCGCTCTTGTGCGCACCGACAGGGTTGAAGTAACGCAACAAAGCAATGGAAAACTGTTGGGATGACGCGGCGAGATCCGTCAGAATCTGTTCAATCATCACCTTCGTACGCCCATAGGGGTTAATGGCCGCTATCGGCAGATCCTCCGTCAAAGGCATCTTTTCCGCCGTACCGTACACGGTAGCCGATGAGCTGAACACCAGGCGGGTAACGCCGTGTTTTTGCATGGCCTGACACAGCACGAGGGTGCCGGTGACGTTGTTCATGTAATATTCCAAGGGCTTCTGCACAGACTCGCCGACCGCTTTCAGCCCTGCAAAGTGGATGACCGCATCATAGGAACCCTGCGAGAATACACCCTCTACCGCTTTTGCATCGAGCAAATCCACCTGGTGAATCGGAAATTCCTTTCCGGTAATCTCCGATACCCTCTTCAGCGCTTCAGGGTTGCTATTTGAAAAGTTATCCAACACGGAAATCTCATGGCCCGCTTCCATTAGCTCCACACACGTATGGGTTCCTATGTACCCAGCGCCACCCGTCACGAGTACGTTCATCTCATCGCACCTTCGCCTCTTAAGTCATTGATTCCATGATATCAGAGCCTTATCGTTTACGCATAATACTTTCCAAATCCCAGGTCACTTGGTATGCTGACCTTGGTCGAGACGCTCCATCCCAAGGAGGGTGCTATGAAATTTCTCGCGTTTTTTCTCTTAGGACGCATGCTGTTCGGCATCACAGGGAACCCGGTTCTCGCCATAATCATTGTCTTTGTGGTTATATACCTGTTGGATAGAAGGTTTATCGGGCTTACGCCAAGCGCCCTCGGTCCGATGAGACGGCAGTTGCGAGCCAGAACGCTGCAAAGGGACCTTAGCTTGAATCCCCACGACACCTCTGCCAAACTGGACCTCGCGTCGATTTATGTCCTACGGCGGCAGTACCACAGAGCTTTGACCCTCCTCGAGTCTCTCCCGCCTTCCATCGCCGAGGAGCCCGAAGTCCTGTACGAAAAAGGCGTATGCATTCTGAACCTAACGAATGTGAGCCAAGGAGAAGAATTGATTCTTTCCGCCCTTCAGAAAAACCCAAATCTGCACTACGGGGACCCCTACCTAAAACTGGCCACCGCACTCGCAAGCAAGGATCCCGCCCGCGCGATGGAGTACCTCTCTCACTTCCAAGCGATGAATTACTCATCCTGCGAATCCGAGTATCGCATGGGGGGACTGCTCGCGCGGTTGGGAGACAGGCGTGGAGCGAAAGAGGCGTACCGCCGATGCCTCGAAACGTACCGTTCCCTTCCTCCATTCCGCAAGAGGACGGAGCGTCGTTACGCGTTGCTCGCTTGGTTCAAACGCATGAGTTGACTCAGGGTTCTACGCATTTGCCTGCGAAGGACTTTCGAATTATCCTGATGAAGGCATGCCAAACGCGCCGACACGTCCAGAATGTAGTTGCAGATACAGTTGCAAATGTACTCCAAGTTGGTTGACGTGACCCTGACGGAAGAAGGTGCATTACAATACCTACCAAACTACAAAGCGAAATTCAAAGGGAACTCCATGTCAAACCGTCGATTGACCCAGCAGAGGAAGTGCGCTCCCGCATCACATTTCTTAAAGAATACGTCTTGTATTCGAAAATGAGAGGTTTTGTTCTCGGCATTTCAGGCGGTCAGGATTCGAGTCTAGCTGGCCGTTTGTGCCAACTGGCCGTGGAAGAACTTCGCAAGGACACCGGGAAGGACTTTACATTCATTGCACTGCGGCTTCCGTATGGAGTGCAAAAGGACGAAGAAGATGCGAAACGGGCCCTCGAGTTCATACGTCCCGACAAATCGTACGTTGTAAACATTAAAGCAGCCGTCGACGCCGCAGAGCAAGCCTTTCAGGACGCTACCGGACAAGCCATGACGGACTTCAACAAAGGCAACCAGAAGGCTCAAGAGCGGATGACCGTTCACTACCGCATCAGCCACCAGATGAATGTGCTCGTGGTGGGAACCGATCACGCTGCGGAGGCTTTGCCCGGGTTCTTTACCAAATATGGAGACGGAGGCGTGGACCTGACGCCCCTTACCGGTCTTACGAAACAGCAAGGGCGGCAATTGCTTCAGTATCTTGGCGCGGACCAGCGCATCTACATGAAGCCTCCCACTGCCGATCTTCTCGATTCCATCCCTGGACGACTCGATGAAGACGAACTTGGCATTCGGTACGAGGATATGGACGCATACCTGGAAGGTCGAGACGTGGACATGAGCATCTCCAAACGGCTGGAAGACCGCTATCTTGCGACCATGCATAAGCGTCAACTGCCTGTGACCCCATTTGATTCGTGGTGGAAAAACTAATCCAAGAAGAGCTGGCGAGCCTGGATTCTCATTTGGCTCGCCGAGTGCTGACTCTAGTCTTTGGGCCCGTCCACCGACGGTCGAGGAATCGAGGTCATCACCTAAGACTGAATCGATGCCCCTTGCACGACGAGGGTCTATGCCCATTCGCGTTTGAAACAACAGCAAACCAGCCTACAAAGGGATGCTGTGATTCGCCGCAACGGATCGAATATAATCCGCCGCTTCCTTATACTCCTGTTCGGTCGATAGGTGCTCCACAAGCACCGGGGTGTCGGGATGGAGTCGATGGAGTTCCGTGAGCAGCGTGGAGTAATCAAGGCTCCCCTGCCCAGGGATCCTTTCATCCAGGTGAACGGTCAACTTCGGGCCAATGGCGATGTCTTTCGCATGACACGATAGGATATAAGGCCCTAATTTCCGAAAACATTCTCTGATAAAGTCCCGATTCCGATACAGCTTTCGTGGACTATTGATGAGATTGACGGGGTCCAGATGGACGGCGAACTCTTTCCTGTCAATTGCCTTCAGCAAATCGAGGTACGCGTCTGGAGAATCCGGCAATGTGTAAGGCATGGATTCCAGCGCATAATGGGTTCTGGTGGGTTTCACCGAATCAATAATATCTCGGACAGTGTCCACAATGAGAGCGAATGTGTCGTCTGACACATTATCGGGATGCGGGCCATCCCAAACATCACCGCGAGACCCCGCGATGTTTACGCAGCAGCGAGCATTGATGGCATCGGCCAATGCCAGTTGACGCTTGCAGTACTCCACCGCATCGCGACGAACGTTGTCATCTGGACTAATCGAGTTGCTCCACGCTCCGACTTCGGCAATCAGAATGTCGTTCTTCTCTGCAACCGACGCGAAGTTAGCTACCACATCGGCCGACGCATCGTTGCCTATGGGACAGACCGCGGCTCGGTAGCCGAGACGTTTCGCCTCGCCCGCCCACTGTTCCGGGTCATCATTCACAAATATTGGACCGCCTAGTCTCACTGCCATCCCCTCCACACATCTCTTTCCCCTGAAAACCAAGGCGTTGCTTGGCCCGGGAGCCTGCGACTAGGTCGTAAAAACCTTCTGGGTTCAAGTATATCATTGTCGCCTCGCGACGAAGACTCGCGTGCGAAACTACTCAGCGAGCCCTCAGCCCTGGTTCGGTAGACTATAATAGCACGAGGAAATGCACAACAGGATTGAAGGAGACGAACGCGGGCATGACCATGACCGTTCATCATCATCGCAGGCCTCTTGTGAAGATCAAGGAGGCCATGGCTAGAAATCAAGCGACGATTGGGTTTCTCGGAACCTCCGTCACGGACGCGAGTCCCCGGCACAATTGGCCTGAACCCCTGATGGGGTGGTTTGTGGACCACTTTCCCGACGTGCGCTTCACCGTCGAGAATGCCGGAATCGGAGCCACGGCAAGTGATCTCGGGGCCCTTCGAGTGGATCGTGACATTCTGGCGAAAGGTTGCCATCTGGTCTTCGTTGAGTTCGCGGTTAACGACGATGGCTTGCCTGGCGAATTTCGCAAGCGGACGAGGGAGGGACTGCTACGCAAATTGCTGGAAGACGATACGTGCGACGTCGTCCTCGTCTACACGTATTCGATGTCCATGTACGAGGACATGTCCTCCAATCGAGTGCCATCCTCCGTTGCAGAGTTTGAAGAGTTGGCCCAGTATTACGACATTCCTTCGGTCTGGATGGGTCTGTACGGCTTCAATGAAGTGCGTAAGGGATACATGCGCTTTGAGGAATGGGTTCCCGACGGCCTGCACCCCACGCAGCGAGGTAGCTATGCCTACGCAAAAAGCGTCATGCAGTTTCTGCAAGACGAGCTGAAAGGTGACGACGGATTCTCCGAAAACGACGCCAAGGACGCAGAGTTCGGGACATTAAGGCCTGGATCTTCGGAACTAACCGGAACCTCCAACAGCCCGACGGACGATGTTGCCGCACCGTCAGTACATAAATCCCCTTTAAAGCCAGCGTTACATCCGTTGCATTGGGGAAAGACCTATTTGCTCCCACTCTCGAATGTGAATCTATATGGGCCGTGGGTCATACGGCGAAACGTGCATTCCCCTTGGATGGAATACATCATCGACACCGCCAGCATCGGTGCGAAACTGTCGTTTGACTTCGAAGGACAGGGTTTGGCACTTGGCACAGACTTCGGGAAAGCGGCCGCCGAGTACCGCTATCGGATTGACGACGGACAATGGATACAGACGAATCGAGAACGTCCGGATTGGTGCGGCGATTCGGGCTGGTTCCGGCTGGACACCTTAGCTCAGGACCTCGCACCCGGGAAGCATCGTTTGGAACTCGTCGTTGTCCATGGGAATCGACCAGAATGTCGAGGAACCAATTTCAGACTGGGGTTGATTGGGGTTCTTCGGTACGAGAATCCCGAATAAGCGGAAACACGGACGCGCCGGTGAAACCGCTGCTGCCCGGCACCGGCGCGCGAAAAGTGGAAGTCTAGCGTGGGATCATCCGTCGGCCGCGAAATCGCGTGATCGTTGAGCAGGACGGAGACCCTGAGCGTCCACTGACCCGATTCCTAAGCAGGGTTACCTCTCTGCGTAAAAACGACGGACGACGTCGGCCGCCGGTTTCCCATAAATGCAGTAACCGTCGTTCTTGTGAGCTTCTTCGATTGGGTACAAGAGCGCAGGCCAGTCCCAGAGCATATACCCGTAAAACCAGGTTTCTTCTTTCATGGCATCAAACATGGTCCGATAAAACCGAGCCTGCTCCTCCACGTTAGTGGCTCCTTGATGTTGCCAATCGTAAGGTTTGGACGCAGAACCTGTACGACTCGGGCAACCCACCTCCATGAAGAACACTGGTTTGTCCAATTTCGCCGCAATTTTGCGCAATTGCGGAACCCTCTTCTTCCACTCCGACTCCGGATAGTAAGCGCTAGTCGACACGATGTCTACGGCATCCCACCACGAGATCTTCTCTTCCTGATGATGATTGCAATTATAAGTAATGGGCCCGCGATAGACGGTTCGAACTCGCGAGATCAAGCTTCTCCATTCCGACTCCCGTCGGTCGGCAGAGACCATCTCGCAGCCGACACAAAACATCTCACAACCCGTTTCTTCAGCGATTTCGGCATAATGAAGAATGAACCGGTTGTAACTATCAAACCACTGCTCCCACGTCGGTTCGTGCGGCTCGGGATTGTCGTTGAAGTTGATATAGGCTCTCCAAGTCCCATCCACACAGTTCACGACCGGTTTGAGGCATACCTTGAGCCCCAATCTGTGGGCATTTTCTACGGCGAAACGCACTTCGTCGTCCCTTACCATGAACCCTTCGTTGAATCGTATGTCCGTAGAAGACGGATGGTCTTGGACTCCGATGAACGCGATGGCCGTCCAGTTGACTCCTAACTCTTTCATGGCCGACATCGACGCCGTTGCCTCGCCCGTCGTCCAAGTGCCGCTTTGGCCGACCCATCCCCACGTCATTCCTTTGATAAACTCCACAGGGTGCCCTCCCCAACACTGCGATGTCTTCAGCCATCACAGTAGAATTCACACCCACCCGCCTTGAACCTATTCGGCCGGTGTGCTAAGTATAGATGTGTCCGTGTACATTGTAATCGATTACTTTAGACGTTTACACCTATTTGGACGAACGTTGCGAACGCTAGACGCGCTTCTTAGGAGGAAACCTGCTGTGGAGTTTTCTATCGGTTCATGGTCGTTTCACCGACTATTCGAGTCAGGCCAGATGAACTTGTTCGCTTACCTCGAAAGCCTAAAGTACCGGTATCACCTTCGTCACGCAGACATTTGGAACGGCATGATGGTTTCGACGGATGACGATTACATCGCGAAGCTTCGGGACGCTCTTCGTCGAGAGGAGATCTCTATTGCCTGCCTGGCGGTGGACGGCGCTCACATCTGGGACAAAGATCACGAAGTGCGCGAGGCTCACCGTCGATTGGCTCTGCGCTATCTCGATATCGCCCGCACGCTTGGAGCGCGCATGGTGCGAATCGACACTGGTTCGACGACGCCCATCCTGACCGAGGAGCAGTTTGAGTTCGTTGTCACACGCTACCGTGAGTACGCAAAGTTTGCCCTTGAGAACGGCTTTGTGGTGGGTCCACAAACGCATCAGCCTCCCGTTCAGATACCTCGGACGGTGGAAAAACTAGTAGCATCCGTGGATTCGAAGGCGTTCGCAATCGTGATGGATGTTGGACGTTGGCTGGAAGACGCCGATATCGGAGACCGGATGTGCGCCCAGTACGCCAAACACGTGCATTTTGACAGCAGTCGGACGACGACCATGGATCAACTCCGCCATCAAGTGACTCTGCTACGGCAGTCGGGCTACGATGGGTGCTGGTCACTCGAATACCGACTTGCCGCCGGCGAATACGAAGGCGTGGCGGTCGACCTTGCTCGCCTTCGCGTCGCGGTCCTAGAATCCTATGCGTAGACCCGCATGCGCCGCAAACGGGACAGCACTGCCTCCGTGCAGCTTTAGGCCCATTGCGGCGCGCGCGTTTGCGATTTGCGCAAAATTACTTGGCCTTCGCGATTAGCTCGTCACGCTCTGTTTCGACGTTGGTGATTTGCTTGTCAATGGCGGCGGCCGCCTTCTCCATCTTCCCGACGATGTCTTCCACCTGGTCAAGCGCCGTGGAGACAGCGGACTCCGACTCCCGAATCTCACTTTGCGCCGACCAGTCGGCAATCAGGCCATCAAAGAAGTAGTCCGCAAACCTTCCAAACCCCTCGCTATGAAGCGGCACCGAAAGGGCAACGCGGACGTCCTTCAGTTCTCGGGCGAGGGTCCGAAGAGCGTTCTGGGCATGAATGGCATTCTCGTTGGCTTGGTCCATGTAGTCTCGCTTGATGGCCGTAATGATCATTCCTCCGCCGAGCAAGTCGGCGGTTCCCCATCGACCGGCCTTTTTCAGGGTATCCAGACAATCTCGCAGAGCGTATTCGGCGCTTCGCGCGGCGGATCTTGCCTCATAAATCTCATGCTTTCGCGCGAGCAACTGGGTCCTATCTTCCGACAGTTCGGCGAGCTTTTTTGCGACGCTACCGTCCGTTTTGGCGATTTCCTCCGCCTTGATTGCCAGCCTGCGCTGGTAGTCGTCCTCGACGTACTTTAATTCAATCTGTCGTGAGCGAATTCTCTCCACTTCCGACGAGAGGTGCGAAATCGCTCGGTCGGACGCGTCCAACTGTATTTTCGTCTGCACGGTTTTCGCGGTCAATTGCTCCTCGTCTTCCTCCAGATTTCCCACAATGGCATGAAAGAGATGAACAAGGCTCGCCTTCCTCAACTTGTCAGCCAACGCTTCATCCTTGTCGAGCAGAGCGCGAAGGGAGGCGTTTTTCTCCTTCTCTTCGCGCAATTCTCGCTCTACCTCGTCGAGTTGCGAAGCGCACCGTTTCTTTTCCTCCATTTGCAACCGCAACGAATCCAATTGACTGTTCACGTCTTCCCACACCCGGCAACTCCCCTTCCACCCTGAATATTCCTACGAAGGCAACGTGTCGTCAAGGCGGATTCATTTCGGTATAATCTGAGATAACTGTTTGGACAACCAAATGCCTTTATAAGAGGAGAGAACGTCGTGACTTCATTTCGAGTAGGCGTATTCAATGGAGATTACATCGGTCCCGAGATCATGACCGAGGCGCTCAAGATACTCGGCGCGATTTCGAAGAAATATCACCACGAGTTCGTTTTGCAGCCCTTGGAAGCCAGTGGAGAAGCGTTCGACAAGTATGGAAAGCACCTGCCCGAGCATACGCTTAAGGCTGCCGCAGAATGTGACGCCCTGTTGAAGGGACCGTTTGGCGGTCCTCCGGAAGAGTTGAATCACCCGAAATGGGCGGGTGTGGAGAAAGAGGCCATACTCCCCTTGCGCAAGCACTTCAACCTCTATACAAACCTGAGGGAAACCAAGGTATTGGAGCCCATTTCCGACCTGTCCCCCATCAAACCCGACATCGTATCGGGCACCAACATCCTCATCGTCCGCGAACTGACGTCCGGTATCTACTTTGGACCCAAAAACAGCACAGTGGTGAACGGAGAACGGGAAAGTTCGGATCTCGAGGTATATAAGGAGTCCGAGATCCGGCGAATTGCGAGAAATGCGTTCACATACGCGCTCGGTCGCAAGAAGAAGGTCACCCTCGTTGCAAAATCAAACGTTCTGGTCAGCAGCGTTCTTTGGAGAGAAGTCACGGGCGAAGTGGCGCGGGAGTTTCCGGACGTATCCTTCGACTACATGCACGTCGACAATGCGGCCATGCAACTTATTTTAAATCCTCGTCAATTTGATGTAATCCTGACCAACAACATTTTCGGCGATATCCTATCCGATGAAGCATCCGTACTTTCCGGCTCCATAGGCCTGTTCCCCTCGGCCAGCCTTGGAGATTCGTCGTTTGGCCTGTACGAACCCATTCACGGATCGGCTCCGAGCATCGCCGGGAAGAACATCGCCAACCCAATCAGCGCCATACTCAGTGCAGCCCTGATGCTTCGCTACTCGTTCAAGTGCGAACAGGAGGCTCTTGACATTGAACGCGCGGTAGAGACCGTCCTCCAAAACGGGTACCGCACAGAGGATTTAGCGCTATCGGCCTCTTCGTCACAAAAGGTGGTCGGAACGCGCGAAATGGGAGACCTGATTGCGAAGGAGATCCGATAAGAAGTTCAAACATGGCCCAATAAGACAGCGAGTCCCGATGCTCTAGGGACTCGCTGTTGATTTCTACAACACCACAGAGGATGGCAACGGATCACGGCAAATGAACGGTCTTCTCCCCGATGGGCGATCTCGCTTTTTGCGCGGGAATTTCCTCTGGATAACCAACCCCGAACACACCTACGACGATAAAGTCGTCGGACACGCCGAGCACCTCCCGCCCTGCGGGTGTCCCTCCGATGGAAGTCCACCTGGCCCCTACGCCTTCGCGGTGGGCCAAGAGGAGGAAATTTTGCACAAAGCACGCCGTCGCAATTAGATTTTCGTCGCGCTCAATCGGCGAGTTTCCCGCTTTCGACAGGATGGCGATGACAATCGGAGCATCTCCAAAATTGGGTTTGTGCCCTAGGTTTTGTCGTGTTTTTGGGCCCACAAACCGAATTTCCCATGGTTCGGTCATGCGATGATTGGGGGCGAGCTTCGCGGTCTCAAACCACTCGAGGATTTTCTCCTCGCTGATTGGATCCGGTTTAAATTGCTTCATGTTCCTCCGACCCCGGACGGCATCCAATACGTCCATTGGTACAATCCCTCCCAGACGCTTTCGTTTAGTGCGTCAGATTCCTCATTCGAAATGAACCGGATCCCTGTTGCTCCATATCCGGGCTACTCAAGGGTCTCGATGGCACTCGCGAGTTGATTTAGAGCTTGTTCCAGAGTCGAACGTGGGCATGCGATGTTCATCCGCATGAAGCCCTCCCCCTCAACTCCGAACATGGACCCTACGTTCAGTGCCAATCGAGCCCGTTTCACGACAAACTCCTCGAGGGTCTTCGTCTCTAAGCCGAGCCCTCTGAAATCAATCCAAACCATGTAAGTCCCTTCCGGTTGGATCACGCGAAGGCGCGGCATCCGGCTCTGGATGGAGGTTTCAAGAAACGCTAGGTTTTCCGACAAATAGACCATAAGCTCGTCGAGCCACGGTCCCCCATGTCTATATGCCGCCTCAAGAGCCACCATTCCAAGGGTGTTGGCTCCCCCCATCATCCGTGCGACGAGCGCGTTGTGGAACGTTTCGCGCGTCTTATCGTTCGGAACGATGATGCTGCACGTTTGGAGCCCGGCGAGGTTGAACGTCTTGCTCGGGGCTGTGCACGTGATGGATCGATTTGCGAACTCGGTTGATATGGATGCAAACGGTATCTGGCGATGACCCGGGTAAATGAGATCGCCATGAATCTCGTCCGAAACCACCAAGATGTCATGGGATAGGCAAATGTCGCCAAGCCGCATTAGTTCCTCACGGGACCAGACCCGCCCCACGGGATTGTGGGGACTGCACAAAATGAGGATTTTAGCGCCAGACTCTGCCTTCGCGGCGAGATCGTCAAAGTCCATCTCGTACGTTCCGTCGCGATACAGGAGAGGATTTTGAACGAGCTCTCGCCCTTGTGACTCGACGACGGAGAAAAAGGGGTGGTAGACGGGAGGTTGAATGATCACCTTGTCCCCGGGCTCTGTGAAGGTCTCGACAATCAGCCCCAGGGCAGGTACGACGCCCGGCGCATGATCAATCCAGTCCCTCTCCACTTTCCACTCGTGCCTAGTCATGAACCATTGTTGAATGGCGTCAAAATAGGAGTCCGGCCGAATCGTATAGCCAAAAATCCCATGTTGGACGCGCTCAACGAGCTCACGGATGACCTCTGGCGGCGTCTTGAAATCCATGTCGGCCACCCACAGGGGCAAAAGGTCGGCGTCACCGTATCGTTCCAAGAGCCCGTCCCACTTTAGTGAAGCCGTGCCTCGGCGAGGTACAACTTCATCGAAATTATAAGACGTCATGTCTTGTCTCCTTTCTCGAGGGAAAACAACGAACTTCTCTAGTATAGCGGGTTCTCGCGCCTAAATCGTGGTTTCTTCAGATCAAAACGGGCGGGAAGAGCTAAAATGACCCTTAGCTCGGACGACTTTCCCGCCCAAAAGACCAATCAGCGACCATTGTCCTTACGCCTCGCGCCCTTCAAACCCCAGGATTAGGAATGAAATCCTTGGAAGACAACCCAGAGCTATTCCTGCTTATTCGATGGAGATGACTCCTGGCGCGTCTTCAAGTGCTGGGCCCACAGGAAGAACAGCGTGCCATACGTGTAGTAACTCACGACGCTAGGTCCAAATTCGAACGCATCTTCAGTCACGTTGTGCACGAGCACCGCGATGAGCCCCACAAACGCTCCGAGAAATACGTAGTGAGTTTTCCCTCTCATGAGGGGGCGGGCCAAGCGCATGAGATCCCGGACAAAAGAGATTTGCATGGAGAGAAACAGGGTGAGTCCAACTAGACCCGACTCGCCTAGCAGTTTGAAGTAGTACCCATCCGCGTACTGAATTCCGAGATGCGTTGCTACGGCGCCGCCGTATCGACCGATTCCTGTACCCACAAGGGGATTCGGCGCCATGGTGTTAAAAGCAGTCAACCATCGTTCAATCCTGCCCCCGGCTGCGGCCTTGACGAAATACGTGTGAGTGAACAGATCCGAGAAACGATGACGAACCGGAGGAAGAAAGTACGAAAGGACGCCCACCACCACGACGGCGAGCAACATTCGCCTGTCGCAAAGCGCACCGACCAAAAAAGCCGCAGCGGCCAACCCCAGCCAGGCACCACGCGTGTAAGACAACACCAGCGCGATGGCGCACAGGAAGGCGCCGATTCCGTACGTCCATCGACGCCACGCTTGCTCGGCATAGATGCCCAGCCCGAGAACAATGGGCGTCATTAGATCCATATAGTCGGCCAACTCGTTCGGGCTTCCGAACACGGAGTAAACCCTGGAGCGCACCACTTCACCCGTATCGTTCCAATTCGCCGGGTAAGGCGCCTTCATGATGAACTGATAGATCCCGTGCATCGCTATCAGGATTGCGAAGATGGCCCCCACGTGAAGAAACGACTCAGCGTCTTCTGGTTGCACGACAAAAGGGATAAGATACGCGAACAATAAGTAGAAGATGTCGAAGCGGAGTCCCTCAACGGCAATCGTAGGCTGATACAATCCGATGACGGTTAGAGCAACGCAAAACAATATATACCAAAGACCAATTTTCTTCCACATGAACCATTTGGGCCTATACCCGGCCAAATACCGGACAATGGCCATGACCAAAAGCACCAAAAACATAACCTTGTCCCAGATGGACCCGATTGGATGAAGATGCGGCGCGTGCCGAAGCGCAAAGTCCAAGATTGGAAACGCGTTGATGCCGTACATACTCCACTTGATGATTCGGTGCGTAACCCATCGCTCTGATGAGTCCACGGATAATGTACCTTCGTGAGCCATGTCCACAGTCCCTCACACCCACCGTTCACCTGTCTATCTTTCTTTCTATTAACACTAATATGTTCGCGCAGAAATCCGATTTTCCTTGCGCTTGTAAGAATCCGCTTTCGAACATTCCTGCACGTTCACAAAACCTACAACACTTGCCTTCCAGAACCGCGAAATGCTCCCATCCGGTCGAGAGAACGGTGGATGGTCCAGACCACAAATCCAGCAAGGACCATGCTTCCTCCCGCTATACAAACTCCGGTCCAGCCCCACGTCGTCCACGCCATGCTGCCTAGGGTGGAACCCAGCGCTCCTCCTAGGAACGACGTGACCATGTACACCGTGTTAATCCGGTTTCTTGCCTCGGGAACCAGGCTGTATATCCGAGTTTGGTTTAGAATCTGCGCGCCCTGCACGCCCATGTCTAGCAAAATGACTCCGACGATAAGGCCCCACATAAGGTGTCCATAAACAAGAAAGCTTGCGAAGGACAACAGCGTGACAAGTACGGCGACGCCCACAAGGGACTTGGCCCGAAATCTATCCGCCATCCGACCGGCAACAGGTGCAATCGACGCGCCAACCACCCCGACGAGGCCAAACAATCCGGCAGCTTGGCTTCCTAAATGATACGGGGCACCCTCGAGAAAGAAAGCAAGGGAAGTCCAAAAGACGCTGAACGATCCAAATTGCATGGCCCCGACGAGTGCTGCCTCCCGCAGCGTCCGCTCGGATGCGACGAGGTGACCCATTGACCTCATCAATTGGCCGTACGTCATGGCATGGGTCGGGTAGCTTTTCGGCAGTATCGCGCGGAGGGCGATGGCTAGAAGCAACATCATTCCCGCCGCAATCCAATACATCGCGCGCCACCCTAGGGAGTGACCAACGAACCCTGAGACCGTTCTGGCAAGCAAGATGCCGATGAGCAATCCGCTCATCACGGTTCCGATGACTCGCCCCCGGGATTCCTTCGGCGCCATCTGGGCGGCGAGAGGAACGATGACTTGCGGCACGACCGTGGTTAGGCCTACGGCCAAACTGGCAGCGTACAGCCAAGCCAGATTCTCCGAAAGCGCGACGGACAAGAGGAAGACCGTGACGACAAGTGAGAGGATGGTAATCAACCGCCTGCGCTCTCGCATGTCTCCTAGCGGAACAAAGAGAAACATCCCCACCGCGTACCCGATTTGCGTCAACATCGAAACTGTCCCAACCCCTTTGGCCGTGGTGTGGAACGAATGGGCAATCTGCGCTAGCAGGGGTTGATTGTAGTACAGGTTGGATACTGCGATGCCACATGCCACGGCCATCAGTAAAATCAGGCCACCCGAGAGCGGCTTTGTGTTCAGTCCATCGTGGTTTTCCTTCGTACCACTCTGAACGGTAGGCATGCTCATGAGGAACATTTTCCTTTCTCAATTTCATGTTCGATTTGGTCCCGCGAGGATGGTGGAAGCGAGGGCAAAGAAGCGACGCATCCCGCAGCATGGCCCCGATGCGGGATGGTTCCCATTGTATCAGCAGACTAAAGGATCTCCAACCGATGACTTCACGATGGAAGAGACGATTCCCCGCCACTGTTACTGCAGAGCGATGATCATTAACTGCCGTAGGTCGCAATCAGTAACATGACGGTTCCCATGGTCATGAAAATAGAGGAGAACGTTTTGCGGAGGAGGCCACCTTCGTGAAAGAAAAACACTCCGGAGAATGCGGCGACGCTGCTCGCAACTGCGGAGATGGCCTCCACGATGGCGGGATGAAGAAATCGCAGTAAGCAGAACAGGGCTAAATAGGCTGCTGCGTTGGAGCTAGCCGCGATGAAACTCCAACCGGGCTCAGCGCGAACGAGCCTAGCCACTGAACGGATCTTTCCGCTCACGAGCAAAGGGATCATCATCCAAAGGCTGATTGCGGTAAACAGGTTGGTCGCATAGATCACGGGCGGCTCGGTCACATGATGAACGTCAGCAATCCTGGCGAGCGCCAAGAACCCGTCGCTCGCTAGCATCCACAGGACAGGAGCGCTCACTTTATGACCCGTGAGCAAGAACGCTCCTAATGCAAAAAGAGCCAGACTGGCAACCGCCAAGATGCCCCCCGAGGGATGGAGTAGCCAAAGTATGATGACCGTTGCATTGCTCCATGGGCTAACGATGCTGATGGGCCCCCGCGCCATTGATGCCGTGTAAAGGCTAAAGGCAATGGCATAGATTGCACCAATCCACAGGGTGGCCGGGTGCCACGAACTTGTTCCCTGCCACAGGTTCATGACCCATAACACGGCGGCAGCTCCGCAAAAACCAATGATCATCGTGGCAAGCCATCCCGATTCCCTCTGTCCCAATCGGTGCAAAGCCACGCGCTCTCCGCTGAGCGTGACGATCCGAATGAGGCCCAGGGCCCCGATGATGACGAATTCAGGCATGATGCACCTCCGACTATTGGACAATGTATGATTTAACATCTTGGTTTACCCCCCTTCGATTCCGTTTTGTTCACCGAATCGTTTCCGTCCACGAGTAGAGACGGTAACTTCTGAATGCAAACGAGCGTCTTTTCGCAAACTACAAAGACGTATGCGCGAACTTGAACCCCAACGGACTAAAGGAGGAACCTCTCAGTGCTGTCAATCCTTGCACCGCTGTCGATACACGTTCTCCTGCTCACGGCAACACCCAAGAGTTGCGATTCTAAGCAAAGCGCGTCTACCCTCACCGAGCAGACGCTCCTCGAGAATCCAACGGCTTCCTCCGACTCCATTCCAAGGCACCTGTTCATGCCTCCCAACCCTCCGGCTCCGGGCAGAGACCGAGCACTTTCCTTGCGTCTGCCACACCTTCTCGCGGAACGCACCACAAACTACCGTCATGCGAGCGTATCCCAGGCTAAAAACATTGAGTTGGTTGCACGTCGGCTCAACGGCGTGATTGTGCGTCCCGGCGAAACGTTCTCGTACTTTGCTCACGTCGGTCCCTACACGGCAGCCAACGGGTATGGATGGGGCCGAGCATTCGTGGGCGACAGAATCGTACCCTCGATGGGGGGCGGCGTATGTCAAGGCGCCAGCACGTTATACTCAGCCCTTTTGCGTACGGGACTGCCCATCGTAGAGCGCCATAATCACGGATTAACCGTTCCTTACCTGCCTGCCGGGGAAGATGCGACGGTCTCGTCATCGGCGAACCTCGACTTCCGGTTCCGCAACGACCAGTCGACTCCGATTCTAATAACGGCCAGCACCATTCCAGATAGAAGGTATCTCACCGTTTCCATCTGGGGCGCGAAGCCACGGCCAAACATTGAGGTGAAGCATCAGGTTATTAACACGTATCCCTTTCACGTTATCCACCGTAGCCATAAGTCCTACGAGTCGAAGGCAAGCACTTCAGAGCATGTTTTGTTCCCCGGCCAGGAGGGGGCCAAAGTGAGCACGTGGCTTTGCATTCGCAACGGCAAGAAAACGGTCATGAAAGAAGTGTCCGTAGACGTGTACCGATCCAGTCCGCGTATTGTCGATTGATCCGGGTTGACCTATCTGAATTTTGGTCCAACAAGCTAACCTCTTGTGCTCTTGTTAGCCAATCGTTAGTATGACAATGTAGTCTACTCCCACCGCACAGGAGGATTTCTTGTGAAAATCGTAGGTCAACCTCTACCAAACATCCCTTGGCGGGATAAGCCAGAAGGATACGATGGAGTCATTTGGAGATTTGAAGCCAATCCCATCATTGACTGGAATCCCACGAAGAGCACCGCTCGCGTCTTCAACAGCGCGGTCGTTCCCTTTCACGGGGCGTTCGTGGGAGTGTTCCGAGCGGATCACAAAGATGGCAAGGCACGAATTCACGTTGGCCACAGCGTTGATGGAGTGACTTGGGAAATCGACGACAATCCCATCCAGTGGAAGGACGAGTCCGGCCAACCCTATCAACCGAATTATGCCTACGATCCACGAGTGGTTGAAATTGAGGGAACCTATTACGTTGTGTGGTGTACGGACTTTGGCGGTGCCTCGCTTGGTTTCGGCATGACGAAGGACTTCAAGGAATTTGTCCGACTGGAGAACCCATTCATCCCGTTCAACAGAAACGGTGTGCTGTTTCCAAGAAGGGTGAACGGGAACTATCTGATGCTTAGTCGACCAAGCGACAGCGGTCACACGCCATTTGGGGATGTATTTTTAAGCGAAAGCCCTGACTTGGTGTATTGGGGACGGCACCGCCGAGTCATGAAAAGCGGAGGATCCGGCTGGTGGCAGAGCGTAAAGATTGGCGCTGGCCCGACGCCGATTGAGACCTCCGAGGGTTGGCTGCTGTTCTATCACGGAGTTACGGGCACCTGCAACGGACTCGTATACAGCACAGGCGCCGCTCTGCTCGATTTGGAAAATCCGTCGAAGGTGCTCTACCGTACGAGAGAATACTTGATGACCCCCGAGAAACCGTACGAAACCACGGGTTTCGTGCCGAACGTCGCGTTTCCATGCGCAACGCTCGTAGACGCGCCGTCCGGGAGAATCGCCATCTACTACGGAGCCGCAGATACTTATGTTGCCCTCGCGTTCGCGCAGATGGATGAGCTTGTTGACTATATCAAGAACAACTCTGAGCTTCTTCCTGGAGATGCGGAAGAGTACAGGTAATCCTGCCCATCACAAATCGGGATTGGCCGACCATGGCCAATCCCGATTTGCACAGACACGCAATTTTCTCACCTTCTCCATTCCCAGCGATGGATGGCTCGGTGGAGCATCCTGATGGGGCGTTACACGTATTTCAAAATGGCTTCCGTCATTAGCTGAAGAGGGATCTGTTCGTTCGCGAAGCCCGCCTCGTAGACGCACTTTGGCATGCCGTAGACGACGCACGTCTCCTCGGACTGCACCACAACCCGTCCACCCATACCCCGAACCTGTCCCGATCCCTCTGTTCCATCGTTGCCCATTCCCGTAAGGATGACGGTGAGCAGCCCTTCGCGAAATATCGGCGCGGCCGAAGACAACGTGACGTCGACCGAAGGGCGAAAACGAACGCCTGGATCCGGCCAGTCTTTTACGCGCATTACAACGCGCCCATCACGTTCCGTCGCGAAGATCGTCTGCCATCCCGCTGGCGCAACGTACACGGTGCCCCTAACGAACGGCTCGTTGTCGTTTGCCTCTTTCACGGGAACCCGGCACAGAGTGTCAAAACGATGCGCTAGAGATTTTGTGAACCCGGGAGGCATGTGTTGTACGACGAGAACCGGAATGGGAAAGTCACTGGGTAGATTCGGCAGAATGCTTTGCAGTGCGGCGGGACCGCCAGTCGAACAACCGATGACCAGGGCACTGGCGCGGCGCGGTTTGATGAATTGCGGCCCGTTCATTTCGTGAAGAGGCTTCGCCGGTTGCGGCGGACGCTGTGGGGTAACGTCACCCGTTTTTGTGGACGGCTTCTTCACTCCCAGATTCGCCGTCGCCGCGGTTTCAAGCCGCGCCAGAAAGTCAGCGCGCAAGCCCCGATTATCCTCTCCAAGCAGCTCGTCTTTGGCGAAACAGTCGATGGCGCCGGCGGAGAGCGCTTCAACGGTGGTGGCGGTGCCGCTTCCCGTTTGCGTACTGAGCATCACGATGGGCGCCGGGCATTCGCGCATAATGGTACGAACCGCCGTCAATCCGTCCATTTGCGGCATTTCGACGTCCATCGTAACCACATCCGGACGATGGTACTTTATCTTCTCGATGGCGTCCACACCATTTCGAGCAATCCCAACCACGTTGAATTTGGGGTTTTCTTCAATGATCTCGACGATCCGCTTGCGCATGAACGCCGAATCGTCCACAACTAACACCCTGTACTTCATACCGGCTCATCCTTTACTTGCGGTGTGACGAAACCCATTGTGTTTGAGCCAGACCCTATCCGTATAAGCGTTCGCGCGGCGTCACGAAGCCCTTTTTGCCGAGCTAGACGGCATGCGCGCATCGCTTGGGAGAAAGAAGCTGAGCAAAGCAGCAATGATGGGCAAAACGGACAGCATCGTGAAGACCACCGGAACCCCATATGTATCCGACAGGGCTCCCATGAGAGTAGCTCCGATGCCCCCGGCACCAACGCCGAAGCCAATCGAGAGCCCCGATGCAAGCCCGATGTTCTTTGGCAATAGTTTCTGCATGAAGACAACGGTCACAGCGAACGAAGACAACACGCTAAATCCGAAGCACAAGAGATCCAACACGGTGATTGCGCCGTGAGTATGTGGCAAGAGAAGCGCAAACGGGATGGCGATTACGGTGGAAGCCACCAGCAGGCGTTTTAGTCCAATCCTGTCTGAAATCATTCCCCCGATAAACGTGCCGAGGGCACCTGAGCCCACAAATACAAAGTTCATCGTTTCGCTCAATTCCAGTGATTGATGATGAAGGAAAAACGGAAGAAACACCACGACTCCAACTTGGCACCAAGAGCGAACGACTATGACCAAAACGAGCAAGACAACTCCAGTTAAATGGTTCTCACCTTTTATCTGGTCCCGTCTTTTGTTGCTCATCTCCTCGCGTCTGCCCATCCACCTAAGAATCTGCCCCGTGAGCCCCACCGAGAGGAGGGCAACGGGAATAAACCAAAGCAGTCCGTGAATGCCCGTGCGAGACAAGAACAGAGGGATCATCAGCGGGCCAAACGCCTGCCCCGCGTTTCCACCCACCTGGAAAATCGATTGCGCAAGCCCCTTTTTCGATCCAGCTGCGAGGTGGGCACCGCGCGACGCCTCAGGATGGAACGCCCCAGATCCCAGTCCGGACACGCCAATACAGACGAGCAAAAAGATCAGGTTATGGGCAATGCCCGTGAGCGCAAGACCAAGACTCGACAGAAAAACTCCGAGTGAAAGGAGCCAAACTCTCGGCTTTTTATCCGTAATGGCACCAAAAATCGGCTGCATGACCGATGAAGTGAGATAGGACACCAAAACCACGGAAGTCGCTTCGGTGTAATTCAAGTGCAAAGACTGTTTGTACATGACGACCAGGGCGGGCACCATTCCAGTCGTTACCAAGTCATTTAGAAAATGAGCTCCCGAGAACGTCCAAATCGCTCGACGATGAAGCGGCTCACGTCCTTCTGCCACACTCGATGTCAACCCCAGCCACCTCCCGTAAGTTGTAATGCACCAACGAGCAACACGGAACAACGCCTCTCACAGGGCTACCGTCCATCTCGATGTTGAGTCCGCAGCTCGTTCGTCGAAGAATTGTCGTCGTCCTCCACCTCCACCTCCTCGTGCTGGGTGCACAAGCCAAGATTTACGTCCATCCCATGAACCCGAATGAATCCAGTTTGAAACACCCTCTTGGCCTCTTGCTGTGAATAGAGTCTCTGACACTTGATACAGTAGAACTCCGTCATAGTTGCATCCCCTCGGGCGAACCATCGTTGGTGTCAATCGGCACTATATCATCAAACGAAACTCTTTGAGATTCGCTTGTTCTCGTACAACCTTTCATCGGCAATCCGGTAACAATCGTCCAGCGTATTTCCGTCGACCCCGAGGACGGCGGCGCCCACACTTACCGAAAGCACTCCCGATTGCTCGCGTACGACCGTCTGAATTCGCTTTGCTGTGCCCATTGCATCGGGCATCTTGGAAGCCAAGACAAGCACGAATTCGTCGCCCCCGTATCGACACACCAGATCCTGAGACCTCACGTTACGTGTGATGATCTCTCCAATCTTTCGAAGCGCATCGTCCCCGGCGGGGTGACCCAACGTGTCATTGACGCCCTTCAAATCGTCCAAATCCATGACACAGAACACGAGGTAGGCTTCTCCCGGCACGTGCGAGACCTCATCGATGAGGTGAGGAAGTCTCGCTTCCAATCCGCGCCGATTCAAAAGTCCTGTCAGAAGGTCGCGTTGGCTTGCTTCTTCTGCAATTCGCAGAGCCAAAACTAGGTCTAGAGCGAGGGAGATTTGCGCCGCGCAGGCGTCCATCAGGGCGTGACTAATGTCGGGTGCGAGACCCGGGGTTACCCTGTGGGTCCTCACAGCGACAATGGCCCCTACCCGCACCTCACGAGACACGAGGGGCCAGATCCCAAATTCGACGATATTGTATCTGGACCACGCCTCTCTCAGACGAAGGCTCGGAATGCTAGCTACAGGAAGCCAATTCTCCATGATGTCCTCTAACTTGCCCAAGTTATCCAACGTCTTTTCAAGTACATCGCTCAGTTCATCAACGTCTTCGCGAAATACCCCCCATGGCGCAAATACTCGAGGTTTGC
>JAJZAV010000183.1 GCA_021799255.1 Bacillota bacterium | reverse complement strand
CTCCAGATTCGAATTATGCCGGCACGATTCCCAACATGCTCTACGGCATCTTTCAGATGATGTTCGCCATCATCACTCCCGCTCTCATCGTGGGTGGTCTCGCCGAGCGTGTAAAGTTTGGTTCCTTTCTCCTATTCATCGTCCTGTGGGCCACGTTCATTTACGATCCGCTCGCTCACTGGGTCTGGGGTTACGGAGGTTGGCTGCGCAACCTTGGGGTTCTCGATTTCGCTGGCGGGACGGTCGTTCATATTAGCTCGGGCGTCGCGGGTCTTGTGGCCGCACTCTACCTCGGACGTCGAGCGGAGCACGGATCGCCGACCATCCGACCCCATAACGTTCCGTTTGTGCTGCTTGGCACCGCACTCCTGTGGTTTGGTTGGTTTGGCTTCAACGCGGGCAGTGCAGTCGCCGCGAACTACCTGTCCGTCGAGGCGTTCCTCGCGACCAACACGGCCACGGCCGCCGCGGCCATCGGTTGGGTCATTGTGGAATGGTGGCGCACGGGTCATGCTTCTCTCGTCGGAGCCTGCGCGGGGGCTGTCGCGGGATTGGTCGCCATCACCCCTGCCGCTGGCTTCGTGAATCCGGGAATGTCCATCGTCCTGGGCTTCTTCGGAGGAGCGATTTGCTACTTCGCCTCCACGTTCATCAAGAGCAAACTTGGGTACGACGATGCGCTCGACGCGTTTGGCGGTCACGGGATAGGCGGAACGTGGGGGGCCATAGCAACCGGCCTGTTCGCGACGACCGCGGTGAATTCGAGTGGCGCAAACGGATTGTTCTATGGAAACCCGCATCAACTTCTGCTGCAACTCCTCGGTGTCGCGGTGACCTGGGTTTTCTCGGGGCTCGGCACGTTTATCATCATCAAGGTGGTGGACCTCATCATGGGCTTTCGCGTTACGAAGGAAGAGGAGCTCATGGGCCTCGACACCGTGTTGCACAACGAGAGCGCGTATCCCGAGGATCTTACCGTGAACGAACTGTCCCAGACGATTTGATTTCGAACGGACGCCAAAAATCACGCTCCCGCGAACGACTTGCGGGCGTGATTTCTTGCGTTGAAGAGGTGGGGTACCGATTGAGGAACGAACTTAGTTTCCCCTCATTTGAATCATTGCTGCATTTTGATGCTCCCCTGGCGGACCGCCGTCGCTGGCTGCGAGAGGTTGCTGTCTGCAGCCAGAACTTGCTCAACGAAGGGGTGCCAATCCGTGACTTCATGGCCGCCTTTCAAGGCCTGCGGGTGGCCTTGCTCCAACGCGTCTTTGAATCGACGATTTCAGAAAGTCTGAGAGAGCGGCTTGTCTACGTTCGGTTCGGTTCTGCCGGACGAGGGGAAGACCTGCTGTCGAGCGATCTGGATCACGCCATCATCCTTCGCGATTCCTTCGACACGTCCACGCTGCTCCCGGAACTCCAGCGGTTCATCGGGCGGATGAACGAGTTCGGCTGCCCGGTGTGTCAAGGTTTCGTCATGGGCACCAATCCGCGCTGGATAGGGACCCGAGAACAGTGGCTGAAACGAATCCAAGGTTACTTTCTGTTTCCGGACTGGGAAAACGTGAGGTACTTGTTCATCTCGCTCGACGGCCGACCGATGTACGAAGATACCGAGGACTGGGATGCGATTCATGACGTCGTGTTTGACGGTATCCGAAAGTCACCGTTCATCTGTTGGGAGATGGCCCACCTCGGCATCCACAAGTCGGTCGCGTTGAATTTGTTCGGACGCGTCAGGGTGCAGACGGGTTCCGGGAAGACGGGTCTCAACATCAAAGAGGGACTGTTAACGCCTATCCTTCATTCGGTGCGCTTGTTCACTGTGGCGGACGGGTATCCAGTTAGTTCCACGTGGCAGCGCATCCATCACCTGAGAACGAGGAACTTGGTTCCGGCAAATCTCCTGGATAGGGTCGAGTCGGCCGTGGAGTTTGGCTTTTTGCACCGATTGAGGAAGCAGATTGACGACGTCCTGATGGGCAGGGAACCGTCCGACCTGGTCGTGCTTGGCACCCCGTTCGGAGGCGGATGGCGGATGCAGGAACCTAGCAGGGAGGATTGGCTCCGTCACTTGGAGACCGCAAAGGAATTGGAAAGACTGGCGCACCGCAAGTTTCCGAAACCGAGGTGATGAAGCTTGAGGTCGCTGTGGATGTCGGGTCGCTCGGAGCGAATGCGACGATTGGAGGAGCGAGATAGACTCGTTGACCAACTTGCGTCCGCTCAGCAATGGGACAAAGAGCTGGAGATGGCAGATTATTTTGTGGTTGACATCGAAACCAGCGGCTTCAACCCGGTGTCAGATCTTGTGTTGTCCTTGGCGGCCGCGACCATGTCCGGCCCCGACTTGAAGATGGAGATGGCGCATTACGATTTGGTGCGACACGAAGACGTAAGCCACGTTCCTGAGCAGATCTGGTTGCTCACCGGCCTGTCGGCACAGCGACTCGAGCAAGGTGGTGAGTGGCGCGAGATCTTGCACAAAGCCCTATCTACGTCCGCGAACCGCGTTTGGGTGGCGCATCATGCCCGCCATGAACTGTCGTTTTTGCAACGCCATGCACGCCAGTTTTGGAAGATGAAACTCCGACCCCTGGTGATTGATACGTCCGTCGTGGCGCAGTGTTTGTTTCGCCTTCCGTCTCCTCCAACGCTGGAAGACGTCTGCGAACGACTCCTCATTCCCGTATCCGCGCGGCATCAGGCAGACGAAGATGTCGCCATGACGAGTGAAGTGTGGCTTCGAGAAATGACGTTGTGCCGAAAACTCGGCTTGTCCACCGTTGGCGAGCTCATTCTGTGGGCGACGACAGACACGGGGTGATGGCAGACTCGGGGATGATACGGGTCGCAGGGAATGTCGCACCAATCCAATCCGATAGTCAGAATCAGATGGTGCGGACCCCTACAGCGCGATGCGCAACGAACAAGTCTCTTTGTACTTAGGAAGGATCACGTGGGTTGTGTTGCCTTCTTTTCGGATCCAAAACTCAGTGCCCGCGGATGACTTGTATTTCCCCGTCACCGCTTCTCCCGACGCAAGCGCCACGTCGTTCATAAGGCTTTGAAAGCTGTCGATTTCTCCCCAGTTCCCCTGCAGATACAAGTCGAAGGCCTGGACGAGATCTGGAACCAAGATGGAATCGCACAAGAGGACGCTTCGATGGACATGAATCCTTCCAGCAGGAAACAACACCTGCCATCACCACTCCTAACACGGGAAGATCTATGTCCCCAACTCTTCGACGCATTCCTCAATGAATCCTTGTCGTAACACGATGGTAAATGGTGCGTGACCTGCAACGTCGTCCCATGACGTCACTATTGTATTCGCGTAACGCGAATCGTACCCCTTCGCGAATTGACACCTTCTCTTGGACGTATTACAATGACCAAAAATTCAGGCGGTATGCCGTAAGCTTCCACAACCTCCAACGTGGAACTTTTCTTTGTAATTCCGTGCTTCGCATTGAGAGTCGAGGTATAATCTGAAGCAATTATCGTAGCGGGAGTGTGGAAGATGTGACACAGTGGATATGCCAAAATGGGAACTTCGTCACGAAAGACGAGGCGAAGGTATCCGTTTACGACCATGGGTTTCTCTACGGAGACGGGATCTTTGAAGGGATCCGCGCCTATGACGGAAATATATTTCGGCTACACGAGCACCTGGTCCGACTCTATGAATCGGCAAAGTCTATCTTATTGACAATTCCATATACTATGGAAGAAATGGCATCGTTGATTGCAGAAACCGTTCGCAAAAACGAGTTTCGAAGCTGCTACATTCGCGTCGTGGTGTCGCGCGGAAACGGCAACTTGGGGTTGGATCCATCCAGTTGCCCTCGTCCAAACGTCATCATCATTGCCGAACAACTCGCCCTCTACCCGAAAGAATTCTACGAAAACGGGATGGAGATTGTCACCGTTGCGACGCGGCGGAGCAGATCCGATGTATTGAACCCCCAGGTTAAGTCGCTTAATTACTTGAACAATATCATGGTGAAGTTGGAAGCCAAGCAGGCGGGGGTTAGCGAAGCCCTGATGCTCAACGCCGAGGGCTATGTCGCCGAGGGTTCTGGCGATAATATCTTCATCGTAAAGCGCTCGGAAGTGTTAACACCGCCAACCTATGTGGGCGTATTGGAAGGCATCACGCGCAACGCCATCATGGATGTCGGTGAAAGTCTCGGTTACACGGTCCGGGAAAGACTCATGACCCGCCACGACGTCTACACGGCGGATGAGGTGTTTTTGACGGGTACGGCCGCGGAAGTGATTCCCATCATCAAAGTGGATGGACGAGTCATTGGCGATGGTAAGCCAGGCAAGTGCACGCTCGCCCTTCTTGCCGAGTTCCAAAAGTTGGTTGTTAACGATGGCTTGAAGGTGTACGAGTAGATTAACTCCTCGACTGTGAGATGACGTTTGCCTGTGACATCGACGTGGGCATTCCTTCGGTCATTGGGTCTTTCAAGCGCTTGTCAATCCATGCTGGGTACCAACTGAAGGTGCTGGAATCGGTCTTTTCGTACGTCCCCGAGAAACCGCGCAAATCTTGCTCCAATGTCCCTCCCGGAATGCGGAGCTGCGGCACATGGCTCTATACCCTTCATCAAATCAGGTGACGGGCTCTCGTTCCGGTTTGACATTCTTCGCGTGGCGAAAGTTGGTTGAGCCATCGGCCTTGGTCCACATTTCCACGCGAATGCGCGTGATTCGCGCAATATCGATGAAAAAGGAGACTAGAAATCATGGCAAACGTTTACTACGACAAAGACATTGAAGTTGGAATCTTACAAGGAAAGCGAATCGCTATCATCGGATACGGTTCCCAAGGACACGCTCATGCTCAGAACCTGCGCGACTCCGGAATGGATGTTGTCGTGGGTCTGCGCAAGGGTAAGTCTTGGGATCAGGCAGAGGCGGACGGATTTACCGTTCTTCCGGTTGGCGAAGCGACGAACGGCGCGGATCTTGTGATGATCCTTCTACCGGATGAGCGTCAGCCCGAAGTCTACAAGTCCGAGATTGGACCGAACCTCAAGAGTGGCGCCGCTTTGGCCTTTGGTCACGGTTTCAACATTCATTTCAACCAAATCGTTCCTCCGTCCGACGTCGACGTGTTCCTCGCGGCCCCAAAAGGTCCGGGTCACTTGGTTCGCCGTGTGTTCGTGGAGGGCGGTGGCGTGCCGGGACTTATCGCCGTGTTCCAAGATGCGTCAGGAAAGGCGAAAGACATCGCTCTCGCCTACAGCAAGGCGAATGGCGCAGGCCGAGCCGCCATCATTGAGACAACGTTCCAGGAGGAGACCGAGACCGACCTCTTTGGAGAGCAGGCGGTTCTATGCGGAGGCGTTTCCGCTCTTATCAAGGCCGGATTTGAGACCCTGATGGAAGCTGGCTATCAGCCGGAGATTGCGTATTTTGAGTGCCTTCACGAGATGAAGCTGATTGTCGACCTCATCTACGAGGGCGGACTCGCTAACATGCGTTACTCCATCTCGGATACGGCGCAGTGGGGAGACTTCACCGCTGGTCCCCGTATTGTCACTGATGAGACGAAAAATGAGATGAGAAAGCTTTTGCATGAGATTCAAACGGGCCAATTTGCGAAGGGCTGGATCCTCGAAAACATGGCCAATCGTCCAGTATTTAATGCCGTGAATCGTCGGGAGAACGAACACCCCCTCGAAGTTGTTGGGCGCCAGTTGCGCGAAATGATGCCGTTCATTCGGCGCCAGGCGAAAAGTGCGGGTCCCGCAGCGAAATAACGTGATTCTAAGACAGTGGGACTCGTCTCGGTGGGGCCAGCATCTGGGTCCTCGTTGACGAGTTCCTCGTTTCAAATATGAGATACGAGGTGAACGAGATGTCAAACAAGCCCAAAACGCTGTTTGAGAAAATTTGGGAACAACACGTCGTCTCCGCCGAAGAAGGAAAACCTTCACTCATTTATATCGATCTTCACCTCGTGCACGAAGTGACCTCCCCGCAAGCCTTCGAGGGACTGAGGCTAAACGGACGCAAGGTGCGCCAACCCGAACTTACCTTCGCGACGATGGACCACAATGTACCCACCGAGAATCCCCATAACGTGACGGATGAGATAGCCAAGAAGCAGATTGACACGCTGATTGCGAACTGCGAAGAGTTTGGAATCACGCTCGCCGACTTGCAGAGCCCAGACCAAGGGATTGTGCACGTGATTGGCCCTGAACTCGGCCTGACGTTGCCGGGGAAGACCATCGTTTGTGGAGACAGTCATACCTCGACGCACGGAGCATTTGGGGCTCTTGCATTCGGCATCGGAACCAGCGAAGTCGAGCACGTTTTGGCGACTCAGTGCTTGTGGCAGCAGCGTCCGCAGACTCTAAAGGTGAATATCACGGGCGAGAGACACCTCGGCATCACGGCAAAGGACGTGATTCTTGGCGTTATCGCAAAATATGGAATAGGATTCGGGACTGGGTACGTGGTGGAGTTCACCGGATCCGTCGTTCGAGGAATGTCCATGGAAGAACGAATGACGGTATGCAACATGACCATCGAAGGTGGAGCTCGCGCAGGGCTCGTTTCACCGGACGAAACTACCTTCAACTATCTGCGAGGCCGCCGCTATGCACCCAAAGGCGATACGTTCGAAGAGTGTGTGAAATTGTGGAAGAACTTGGCTTCTGACGAAGGAGCCCAGTATGATAAAGTCATCGAGTTCAACGTCTCAGAGCTTGTTCCACAAGTCACCTGGGGAACCAATCCTGGAATGTGCACCAACGTAACAGGAGTCGTTCCGGATCCCGATTCGTTCGGAAGTGAAGTGGAACGGCGCGCGGCGCGACAAGCCCTGCAGTACATGGGACTCACTCCAGGCATGAAAATTACGGAAATCCCTGTTCAGCACGTGTTTATCGGGAGTTGCACGAATGGGCGTATTGAGGACTTAAGAGCTGCGGCGCACGTAGCTCGGGGGCGCAAGGTCGCACCACAGGTTCGGGCCATCGTGGTTCCGGGTTCTAAACATGTGAAACTCCAAGCCGAGCTAGAGGGACTCGACAAGATCTTTACGTCGGCTGGCTTCGAATGGCGCGAACCCGGGTGCAGCATGTGCTTGGCGATGAACCCTGACTTCATTCCGCCCGGAGAACGTGGGGCGTCGACATCCAACCGCAATTTCGAGGGACGTCAGGGCCGCGGTGCTCGTACGCACCTGGTGAGTCCGGCCATGGCGGCGGCTGCAGCCATCGCGGGGCGCTTCGTGGACGTGCGGGACGTTTTAAATGGAGGGTCCGATTCGAACGGAAGGGGGAGTGACGCAAATGGAACCGCTCATTCGGCATAAGGGTTTAGTTGGTGCGCTCGACAGGGTGAATGTGGATACGGATCAAATCATCCCCAAACAGTTTTTGAAGCGCATTGAAAGATCCGGTTTTGGCCAGTTTTTGTTTTATGACTGGCGTTTCATCCCGGAGACAGGTGAGGCAGATCCGAATTTCGAGTTGAATCAGCCTCGATTCAAGGGAGCAAGCATTCTCTTAGTTCGAGACAATTTCGGTTGCGGGAGCTCCCGGGAACACGCTCCTTGGGCTCTTCTGGACTATGGTTTTCGCGTCATATTGGCCCCGTCGTATGCAGATATCTTCTACAACAATTGCTACAAGAACGGAGTGCTTCCCATCGTTCTTCCTAGCGAGACCATTGATGAGCTTTTCTCCCGCGTGAAGACCGAGGGGTATTCTTTGACTGTAGATTTAGGGGCCGAGCGAATCACTGACGATGCGGGCCTTGAGATTGCGTTTGAAGTCGATCCGTATCGCCGCAAGCTGCTCCTCGAAGGCCTCGATGATATCGGGGTAACGTTGCAGTATAACGATAAAATTGCCGAGTACGAGAAAGGGAAAGCGGCTTATCAGTTGATTGGCTGATTGAGTGTTTTGCCGCAACCGTATAGATGGATGGATGATGGTGCAAGCATCGCTTGCACCATTGATTTCTATATCGTAGATTTTTCGTGGCAATCCGGCCGTATGACATTGTGCGAACGGCTGGTTAGGTTC
>JAJZAV010000182.1 GCA_021799255.1 Bacillota bacterium | reverse complement strand
CGTCGGAATCGCGGGAGCGGTTGGGATCTTGGTCGCTTACGCTCAAGTGGGACAAGTGTTTCTTCCCAACATGCTTATCCCCCGGTTTAGCAAGATCCTTCCGTCCGAAGGATTCAAGCGTCTGTTCTCGGCTCGCGCGCTCGTCGAGGCGTCGAAGTCGCTGTTCAAGCTAGCCATCGTTGGTGGGGTCACTTATGCTTCGGTCGGCGGGATCATGCGTCAAGTGGCTCTTGACTCGGACTTCTCCATCGTGTCTGTGCCAGGTCTCATCGGCGCCATTGCGTTTCGTCTCGCGCTTGAGATTGCCGCATTGATGGTGGGGCTGGCGGTAGCGGATGCCGTCTGGCAACGCTTCGAGTACGAACGAGGAATCCGCATGTCGAAGCAAGATATTAAGGACGAGCACAAGCAAGAGGAAGGCGATCCGAAAATTAAGTCGAACATTAGAAAGAGGGGGTACGCGCTTGCCTTTCGCAGAATGATGCAAGCCGTCCCTGAAGCGGATGTGGTTGTTACCAACCCGACGCACTTCGCCGTCGCGCTCCAGTATGCGGCGGGGAAAATGGTTGCGCCCGTCGTCGTTGCCAAAGGGCAAGACGAACTGGCTAGGCGAATCAAACAAGTGGCAGCGGACGCGGGAGTGCCCCTCGTGGAGAACCGACCGCTCGCTCATGCGTTATATGAAAATGTCGAAATTGGTCAACCTGTGCCGAAGGATTTGTACGCCGCCGTAGCGGAAGTGTTGGCGCATGTATATCGATTGAAGCAAGCTGGAATGAGGGGGTGAGCGATTGAAACGCACGGAATTCCTCGTGCTCACCGGTATCATTGGCATCGTGGTTATGATGGTCATTCCTATCAATCCCACGTTGCTTAGTTTCCTCATTATGGTCAACGTGTTCGTCTCCCTGACGGTTCTTCTTTTAGCCATGCGTTCTTCCGATCCGCTCGAGTTTTCCGTGTTTCCTACGCTTTTGCTCATCACCACCATCTTTCGACTTTCGCTCAACATCTCGTCAACTCGTTTGATCTTGTCTACTGGACACCCAGGCAAGGTCATCGAGACCTTCGGGAGTTTCGTGACTAAAGGCAACATCGTCGTGGGATTCATCGTCTTTCTCATCATCGTCATTGTCCAGTTCATCGTGATTACGCGCGGCGCGGAACGCGTCGCCGAGGTGGCCGCTCGCTTCACCCTCGACGCCATGCCCGGCAAGCAAATCTCCATCGATGCGGACCTGAACGCAGGAATCATCACGGACGCAGAGGCCAGGGACAGGCGCCAGCGAATTGAGCGGGAAGCCGACTTCTACGGCGCGATGGACGGCGCGTCGAAATTCGTCAAGGGCGACGTCATCGCAAACATGCTCATCGTCGCCATCAACATTGTCGGCGGCTTCGTGGTCGGCGTCGCTATGAACCACGGGTCCATCGGCAGCACGCTCTCGCACTACACCATTTTGTCCATCGGCGATGGTTTGGTGAGTTCCATTCCTGCCTTGCTTCTATCTACAGCGACGGGCATCATCGTGACGAGAGCAAATTCGGCAAACACGCTCGGAGGAGACTTAGTTGGGCAGTTTCTCGCCGACCCCAGGATCTTGTACGTTGTCGCCGCTTTTATCGCCCTCTTGGGATTGGTGACGCCAATCCCTATGCTGGTCACTTGGCCCATCTCGGCCGCCGCCGTCTTGGTCGCTCGTCGGCTCCACGTGGAGCAGACCCGCTCGAAACAGGCCGAGGAAGAAAAGAGCCTGCGCGCCAAAAAGGATGAGACGAAGAAACCCGAAAGCGTACTTTCGCTGTTGGGGGTCGAACCCATCGAGTTCGAGTTCGGCTATGGCCTGATTCCCCTCGTCGACGCGAAGCAGGGCGGCGACCTCTTGGACAGGGTGGTGATGATTCGAAGGCAACTCGCCCTAGAGATGGGAATGATGGTGCCCATCATTCGGTTGCGGGACAACATTTCGCTTAAACCTTCCGAGTACTCCATTAAAATACGAGGGGCCGAAGTGGCGAACGGAGAGATCATGATGGGCTATTTCCTTGCGATGAGCCCAGGGGTGGACGATCCCGCTGTCGTCGGCGTTCCCACCAAGGATCCAACCTTTGGATTGCCCGCGCTGTGGGTGAATGCACAGATGAGAGTCCGTGCCGAAGCCAGTGGGTACACTGTGGTGGACCCCGCCTCCGTGGTCGCAACGCATATCACGGAAGTTTTGAAACGTCACGCCCACGAACTGATGGGTCGACAAGAGACGAAGGCGCTCCTGGATCACATCAAGGAGACGGCTCCTGCTCTTGTGGACGAAGTGGTGCCGAACAACCTCACCTTGGGTCAGGTCCAAAGGGTATTGGCGAACCTGCTTCGCGAGCGCGTGTCCATTCGAGACATGATCACCATCTTGGAGACGCTGGCCGACAGCGCGCACATCACGAAGGACCCGGATATGCTTACGGAATACGTTCGTCAGGCCCTTGGCAGGCAAATTTGCCATCAGTTTCGGGTGCCGGATCAGCCTCTTACCGTGCTAACCTTTTCTCCGGCGGTGGAAGAGACGCTGCAGCAGTCCCTAGTCACCCACGACAACGGGACGTTCATTGGTCTGGATCCGACCGTATCACAGCAGGTTTATCGACGTCTGCGGGAGGAATCGAACCGCTTGTCTGGTCAGGGTAAGACTTCGGTTTTGCTGACGCATCCGCAGCTGCGGATGCCCGTATCGCGTTGGCTTGCGCGCTATCTTCCAGATTTGGTCGTGTTGTCCTACAATGAATTGGATCCGGCGGTGGATATTGAGAGTGGTGGGGTGGTGAATCTCTGATGCTAGTACGTCGATACGTCGTGAAGGATATGCCCGAAGCAGTCGTTCTCATTCGCAGGGACCTCGGCAAAGATGCGGTAATTCTCAGTTCGAAGCGCGTCAAGGTCAAAAAGTGGCTGGGGCTTTGGCACACCAAGAGAATCGAGGTGCTCGCAGCAACGGGGGATGATGTTCCACGACGGGTTGCCGGATCAACCGAAGCGGAGGACAAAAACGCCGTAGCGGATTCCACTTCCCTCATGTCCACCGCCGCTGAAACGGCGGCGGCCGTGGTCCGACCGCTGCATTCGTCAGATCAATGGTCGGAACTGAAGCGAGAAATGACGGAGATTCGTGCTCTCTTGGAGCGCGGTACGGAGGAGATTACCCGCCGGACCCAGATGGAAGCGTCTCCCCGCAGCCCGGAGAGCGAAGTGCTGCTGCGGTTGATTAGTCAAGGCGTTCCTCGGGAAATCGCTCGGGATTTGTTGGACGGAGACTCGGGCATTTCCGAGGCACCGATGCGGATCATCGCCCAATTGCAAGGATTGGCGGACGCGCGTCCGATTGAGGCCAAATCCAGGATTTGCGCGTTTGTGGGGCCCACGGGGGTTGGGAAGACCACCACGGTTGCCAAGATCGCTGCATTGCACGTGCTCGGAGGAACGAGGAGGGTCGGTCTCATTACGACGGATACATACCGGATTGCGGCGGTCGAGCAGTTGCGAACGTACGCGGGAATTCTCCATGTCCCTTTGCAGGTGGTCGGCAGCCCAGCCGAGTTTTCAAATGCGCTTGAGAATCTGTCGGAGTGTGATCTCGTCCTGATTGATACGGCCGGACGGAGCTATCGTTCCGAGCATCAAATCGAGGAACTTCAGAATTTGCTGTCGTACGCACCGATTGACGAAACGTTTTTGGTGATGTCTTTGACGAGCAAACCCGAGGATCTACTGCAACTTGCGGACCTATTCTCGCAGATGACCGTCGACAAGTTTTTGTTCACCAAGATTGATGAGACGGAGACGTACGGCTCCATTCTTGCTCTGATGCACCGCTATCAGAAACCAGTGTCCTACATGACCACAGGCCAGAATGTACCCGATGATATAGAAATAGCGTCGATAGACAAGCTGATTCGCCTCATCCTTGGGGGGGTGGCCTAAGTGCCTGACCAAGCGGAAGCTCTGCGAGTTCGTGTGCGCGCGAACGAGTCGTCGGATTTCTCGAGCGAAAACGGTATGGCGAGAGTCATTGCGGTGGCGAGCGGTAAGGGAGGAGTGGGGAAGTCCAATTTTTCGGTGAATTTCGCAATGGCCTTGCAGAAGGCGGGCAAGACGGTGGTTGTGATTGATACCGACGTCGGCTTTGCGGATGTCGAACTGCTTTTGGGGGTTCGAGCGAAACATTCCTTGATGGACATTCTGGAAGGAGCCAGCATGGGGGATGTTCTAGAGCACTCGGGGGTGGGACTTCCTTTCATATCGGCCGGGTCCGGTTTCACGGATATCCACAGCCTCTCGGTGGATGCCGTGCACCGTTTGCTGAGCGAACTGAATCGGTTGCAAGACCAGTTCGACTACGTCGTGATTGACTGTGGTGCTGGCCTCGGTGGGAACTTGGTCGAACTTTTGCGCGCTGCGGATGATTTGGTCATCGTGGCCACTCCGGAACCCACCGCGATTGCCGATGCTTACTCACTTCTCAAGCAGTTGGTTTCGAAGGACAAGTTGAGCACGGTCCGAGTCGTAATCAACCGCGCGGCGACGTTCGTCGAGGCGAAGCTCGCGGCGGACAAGTTGGTGTCCGTTTGTCGGAGATTTCTAGACATCGCCCCTTCGCCGTTGGGGTACATCCTTGAAGATGAAACCGTAGGACAGGCTGTGATGCGCCAGGAGCCGTTCTTGACCGCTTTTCCAAACAGCCAGGGGGCTCGGTGCATGATTCAGCTTGCTGACAATTACCTGCGCAGCGAGGTAGCGTTGCCGAGGCGCGGTTGGAACGCCTTCTTGCATCGTCTAACCAGTCGGTTGCGTCGCGAAAGTAAAGGTTGGAATTCATCGCATCCCGCCTGAGTCAAAGGCTCTCGCTAAATTGCTCTAAGTTCATGACGGGACCGCCCGATTCGCGTCGGCCCATCGCATGAGGCTGCGATACATACGCCCCGGTTTCCGTCTGGAGGTGCTGACAATTGGCCAACGAAGAATACTTGCAAGCCTTTCTGGACGAATCAGAGGATAATGTTCGGCGATTGAACGATATCTGCTTGCGGTTCGACGTCGGTGAACGAGATGATGAGGACTTCGCCGCTTTCTTTCGTGCCGCTCACACCCTCAAGGGAATGAGCGCAACGATGGGCTATACGGACATGGCGAATCTAACGCACCGATTGGAGGACGCGCTTTCGCACCTTCGCACTCATCCTGCGGCGTTGACCTCCGCTGGGGTCGATGTCCTATTCTCGTGCATCGATGCGCTCGATTCTATGATGGCCCGCGTCCGAGAGAACGGCGAGGAAGGGCAAGTGGACCTCTCGCATCTCATCGACTCTCTGGAAAAGATTGCTTCCGGTGTGTCTGTTTCGAATCAAACGGTTGACAATACGGAGTCATCGGCTTCGTCGGTTTCTTTGGGCGAACTTCTCGACGGCCTAGAACCGATACTTCATCACAGCGAACAACAAGGTGTTCCCGTTGGTATCCTGCGAGTTGAGATCGATCCGCTTTCCCAGATGAAGGGTCCGCGGGCCGTACTGGTGATGCGAGCCATTGAGGAGTTCGCAGAAGCGCTTAAATGCGTGCCTGACGTGGAGTCCATGGAAGCGGGATCGTACGACTGCGTCCTGACCTTCGTCGTCGCACTAGTGGCCGGAGATGAAACGGATGTCAAGAAGAAAGTGGAAAACATCTCTGAAGTTCTTCACGTTGACTACCATCCGGCTAATCTTTCAGCAGGCAACCCCATCCGTTCCTCCATCGAAACTGAGGCCGTGGCAACGCTGGAACCCGTTGCGACTAACGCGTCTAAGCCACAGGTGGTCGCCCAATCCCCCGGTCAGGGTGGAAATCGCTCGAACGAGAAGATGGACAGAACTATCCGTGTCCCCGCGGAAAAAATGGACGGCCTAATGAACCTGCTCAGCGAACTCGTGATAGACAGGACGAGATTGTCCAGCATCGCCAAGGACCTCAAAACGAGCGGCCTTATGGAAACCATCGAGCACATGTCCCGGATTTCTAACGATCTGCAGAATTCCGTCATGTCCTTGCGACTCGTTCCGGTGGAACACCTGTTTCAACGTTTTCCTCGCATGGTTCGGGACCTTGCGAAGACGCTTGGAAAATCCATTCAGCTCGAAATGAACGGGCTTGAAACCGAATTCGATAGAACCATCATCGACGAAATGGGGGAGGCTCTCGTTCATCTGATTCGAAACGCGGCGGATCATGGTTTGGAGTCCGAGGCGGATAGAATAGAGTCTGGAAAGTCACCTCAGGGTCACATGTGCCTCAGCGCGTATTCGGCTGGACAGGATGTGTACATTGAGGTTTCGGACGATGGACGAGGCATTCAGGTGGAGCAAGTGCTTCGAAGAGCGATTCAAAACGGATTGGTATCCGAGCACGTCGCGAAAACCATGAGAGCCGATGCCGTATACCCGCTGTTGTTTCATTCAGGTTTCAGCACGGCAGAGACGTTATCGGACATTTCGGGTCGCGGAGTTGGACTCGATGCCGTAAAGCGCAAAGTGGAATCGCTTGGCGGAACGATTGACATCTCTTCGACAGCGGGGCAGGGCACGACGTTTCGAATTCGGTTGCCCCTTACGTTAGCTATTCAACAGGCGCTTTTGATTGACATTAAGGGGGACGTCTATGCCATCCCTCTTACCAGCGTGGACGAGATTGTGAAGATGGACGAATCTGAACTTGAAGTGGTTCATGGTGTGAAATGCGTCAGGCACCACGGATCCATCGTTCCAATTTTCGATGCGGGTCAGTTGTTTTACGAATCACCTACGCTCGTGAACATGCCCCTTCGGTTCGTGATTTGCTCCGAAGCTGGCAGGTCTATCGCAGTCGTCGTAGACGAGTTGATAGGACAAGAGGAAATTGTACTAAAATCCCTTGGCGCGTATCTGGCGGATGTGCCGTGGTTTTCCGGAGGAGCATTGCTCGGTGACGGCCGGATTGCGCTCATCGCCAACATTCGCAAGTGGGTCTCTTGATAAGGGAAAGCCCTGGATTGTTGAGGAACACGGGAGGTGCCAGAATGGGACAGATGCAAGTTGTTATTTTCAAAATTGAGGAAGAGCGGTACGGGGTGCCCATCCATCAGGTTCAATCCATCGAGCGCTGGATGGAGACAACGAGGGTGCCAAAGACGCTGTCGTTCATCAAAGGTGTCGTCAATTTACGAGGGACCATCACTCCGGTCATCGACGTTCGCGAACGCTTTGGCATGTCCACGAAGGAGGCGGATGATGACACCCGAATTGTGGTTGTGGGAATAGATGCCATGACGGTGGGCATGGTGGTCGATGCCGTGTTGGATGTTGTGATGGTGGACGAAGAAGAGGTGAAAGAACCGCCGCGAGTCGTTGGCGGGGTGGCAGCGGAGTATTTGAACGGCGTTGTGAGCCTGGCTTCGGGCGTGCTGGTTCTTTTGAACCTGGGGCGGATTCTTTCGGATGTTGAAGAACGACAACTGCGTGAAGTCGAAAAGAGCGTGCACGGATGAGTCTCGAACTCGGGCCCAAGCAACTGGATATTCTGAAGGAGGTTGGGAACGTAGGCGCAGGGCATGCCGCCACTGCGCTGTCGATCCTGATGAACGACAACGTCAAGGTCTCCGTCACAGCCGCTAGGCTGTGTGAATTTGACGGAATAGCCGACGTAGTGGGCGGCCCCGAGCAAATCGTGGTAGGCGTGTTCATCCGCATTCAGGGCGACATTACGGGCAGCGTCATGTTTCTTCTTTCCGATACGAGCGCCCATCATCTTCTGCAACGTTTGATGAACAAGCCAGCCGAACAGGGAGAGTTTACGGATATTGAGCTGTCGGCACTCGCCGAGGTTGGAAACATCCTCGCAGGGTCGTACACCAATGCGATTGGGCGGTTGTCCGGTCTTTCGTTGATTCAATCCGTCCCTGCGATTGCCGTGGATATGGCCGGTGCCATCCTCGACATCGGGCTGTCTTTTGTCGGCGAATATGCAGACTCGGCGATACTCATTGATACAAAAATGTCTCAGGGCACTGCCGT
>JAJZAV010000181.1 GCA_021799255.1 Bacillota bacterium | reverse complement strand
AGCCATGAAGTCTTCAGGGCCGTCGTCGATTGCGGAAGTATCACCAAAGCGGCAGCACAGCTCCACATGACCCAGTCAACGGCAAGTCGTCACCTCCAGGCACTTGAGTTCGAATACGGCGGCAAGCTGGTGGACCGAAGCACCTCGGGCCTGACTCCCACGCCGCTCGGCCTGGCGCTGTATTCGTACTCATGCGACTTGTTGAACTGCCACGCGAGAGCGAAGGAAGAATTGATGAGACTGCGCAACAAGATGGGGAGCCTGTGCGTCGGAGCCTCCCTATCCATTGGAGAATACATGCTCCCCGAGATCCTCGGGGCGTTCCGGAGCCGACATTCTGGGGCGGAAATTCGAATGCGCGTATCCAACACCGAGCAGATTGTCCGGGATCTTTTGAACCATCGGGTCGACGTAGCGCTCGTCGAGGGGGTGGTTGAAAATCACGTCGAGTTGGTGGCCTACTCGTGGCAAAAAGATGAACTCGTCCTCGTATGTCCACCGGAGCATCGGTTTGCGGACAGGCAGCACATCCGGGTGACAGATTTGACCTCGGCGGAGCTCCTAATGCGCGAAGAAGGGTCCGGAACGCGGCAGGTGACGCAACTTGCCCTCGAAGATGCAGGGGTGGGTCCGTTGCCTCCGGCGATGGAACTCGGCAGCACCCAGGCCATCAAATCCGGCATTGAAGCGGGGCTTGGCATCGCTTTTTTGTCGAGATGGACCGTGCTTCGTGAGTTAGAAAACGGTCAGTTGTGCGAGGTCGCCGTGGATGGACTTCGCATCGAGCGAGAATTGCAGATCATTGCCCGGGCAGAACGCTACCCCAAAATGATGGTGGAGGAATTCGTGTCCATGTTGAGACAATCCGCCGTTTAGCGGGGTGTCCAATGAATCTTCAGCCCAACGAATCGATTGATCCGCAAACGCTCACAGGTACTCTTGCCCTCAATGATCCCCTGGACCGTCCTTGAATCACCGATGGCCAGTGGCAGGCCGCCCGTCACTCCTCTGCTGCCGTTTTTGAAAGCACAAACCGTGAAGGTGGGAGATGTGAACGAACAAATCACGGCCGTCTCCGGGCGAGAAAGCGGGTTGTTTGAGACTCCGGTACATCGCTCGGTATGGCTCGGGCACCCACACGTACTGATGGACGTACGGAGTAATTGTATCAAGAAAACGACGATGGGTTTGGGACGGCTTCAACCTCACCCAGCCATCAGCGTTCGATCACGCTTCGATTCCCCGAAAAGTCGAAATCCTCATGCGAATAACGCATTACCTCACCGCCAAACGCGCGTGGTAGTCTGGAAAAAACGTATGTTAGGGGGAGCGCATCATGGTTGAACTCGACGTGCTTCCCTCAGTGGACGCACGCGCGGTTGATGGTTCACAAAGCGGGGACGCCCCCGTCAAGTGGGCCAAGGTTCTCAACCAAGACACTTGCATCGGCTGTCACGCCTGTTCTACGGCATGCAAGTCGGAACACCTCGTCCCACTCGGCGTCAACAGAACCTACGTTAAGCAGGTCGAAGTAGGGCTCTATCCGGACGTCGAACGCCAGTTCCAAGTCACTCGGTGCAATCAATGCGAAGATGCGCCGTGCGTGACCATCTGTCCCGTCACCGCCATGTTCAAGCGGGAAGATGGCATCGTGGACTTCGACAGAGAGGTCTGCATCGGCTGCAAGGCGTGTATGGCCGCCTGTCCCTACGACGCCATTCACATCAGCCCCGAGTCTCACAGCGCGGAAAAGTGCAACTTCTGCGCGCACCGCATCGATCAGGGCCTGCAGCCCGCCTGCGTCTCCGTCTGCCCGGTGGGGGCCATCGTCGTGGGGAACATGAACGACCCCACCAGCGAAGTCAGTGAACTCATTGCGCGCGACAAGGTCACGGTGCGCAAGCCCGAAAAGGGAACGCATCCGAAAGTGTTTTACGTCGGCGCGAGCGACTACACAAAGAGTCCCTCGGCCGTGGCCCCCGAAAGCGGGTACATGTACGCCGAGAGGGCGGATGCGAAGAACGGCAGGAGCGCGGCCGCAAAGAGCGTTGCTGCGGCGCGGCTCGCTTACGACAACGCGCACCGCGCGCCATGGCATTGGCCGGTGTCGTTGTACACCTGGACCAAATCCATCAGCGCCGGCGTATCCCTGATGTTTGCCATCCTCATATTCTCTGGCCACTCCCTGTCCGCAGGCTTCGACGTGATTACCGCAGTGATTGGCGGCTTCTTTCTCGCCGTAACTGGAGTGCTTCTGATTTATGATCTAGAACATCCTTCCCGCTTCCTTCGCATCTTCACGCGCCCCCAGTGGAAATCGTGGCTCGTGCGTGGCAGCTTCGTCATTGCCTTGTATAGCGTACTCTTGCTCGTTCAGTTCGTCCTCGGAATCTTTGGATCGACGGCCGGCGCACTGGGCATCGCCATTGCAGAAACGCTGCTCGGCGGGCTCACGGCCATCTATACGGCGTTTTTGTTCGCTCAGGCCAAGGGCAGAGACCTGTGGCAAAATCCCGCACTTCCGCTCCATCTCCTCACGCAGGCCATCATCTGCGGCTCTGGTGTCTATCTGATCTTGAACCTGATGATGCCCTTGCCTGGACGAGCAGACGTGATTGTCCGCGCCACCTTCATCATCGCGCTTGTGGTTCATTTCGCGCTCGTCCTTAGCGAACGTTACGTCCCGCACGCTACGGAAGACGGGCACCTGGCGGCATGGCAAATGACGTCTGGACGCTATCGTTCCTATTATCTCTTCGGTTTCATCGTCGGCGCGATCCTGCCGCTTTGCCTCGCCTGGTTCTCGGCAGCGAGCCATCTGCCGGAAGTTGCGGCACTCTTGGCGATTGGCGGACTCTATTTCTACGAACACGCGTACGTTCAGGCCGGACAATCGGTGCGGCTAAGTTAAAGGGGGGAGCATGATGAGCATCAAATCCGAACCGTCCACCCAGTTTCGCGGCTACGGGGGCCTTAGCACTCATCCCTCTCCCGAAAAGTGGAGCGACTGGGCCGAACTGAATCCGACCGCCTGGCCGCGAAAAGAATACAAACACTACCAGATTGTGCCCACCGTTTGCTTTAACTGCGAGGCGGCCTGCGGCCTCATCGCGTACGTGGACAAAGAGACGGGCCAGGTCCGCAAGTTCGAGGGGAATCCTTTACACCCCGCGAGTCGCGGACGAAATTGCGCGAAGGGCCCGGCCACCATCAACCAGGTCACGAATCCCGAGCGCGTGCTGTACCCGATGAAAAGAGTCGGCAAACGCGGGGAGGGCAAGTGGCAACGCACGACGTGGGACGAAGCGCTCGACGACATCGCTTCGAGGATTCGCAAGGCCATCGTGGAAGAGCGCCGCGATGAAATTGTGTACCACGTGGGGCGCCCGGGCGAAGACGAGTACACCGAGCGCGTGATTAAGGCCTGGGGCATCGATGGCTTGTCCTCTCACACCAACGTGTGCTCGGCTGGAGCACGCACAGGCTACGCATTCTGGATGGGCATCGACAGGCCTGCCCCCGACTACGAAAACGCGCGCTTCATCCTCATGATGAGCTCGCACCTCGAATCGGGGCACTACTTCAATCCGAACGCGCAGCGGATCATCGAAGCCAAGGAGCGGGGAACGAAGGTCGCGGTCATCGACACGCGGCTCTCCAACACCGCTTCGAAGGCCGACTACTGGCTGTCCCCATGGCCCGGCACGGAGTCGTCCCTCCTTCTCGCCATCGCCAACCTGTTGATCCAATCCGATGGATTCAACCGCGAATTCGTCCGCCGCTGGGTGAATTGGCAGGAGTTCATGGACGACGGGAACTACTTGCATACGCTTCTCGACGACGGGTTCCTGACCTCCATTCCGGCGACGAGGACCTTCGACGACTTCGTCTGCGTCTTGAAAGACCTCTACAAATCCTACACCCCAGAATGGGCTGCGCAAGAGAGTGGAGTCAGTGCCGACCTTCTGCGCCAAATTGCCGAGGAAATCGCAAGGGCTGGCACGGCATTCTCCTCCAACATCTGGCGTAACGCCGCGGCGGGCAATCGCGGCGGCTGGATGATCACCCGCTGCCTCATGTTCATCAACGTCCTCATGGGCGCCGTTGGGGAACCCGGCAGCATGATCCCGAACGCCTGGCTCAAGTTTGTCCCCGGCCGGCATACTTCCCCCGCGCCCATCCGGGTGTGGAACGAGAATCACAATCCGCGCGAATTTCCGCTCGCCTACTTCGAGCTGAGCTTCGCCCTCCCGCACATCCTGCGGCGGCGAAACAAGCGCCTTGAGGTGTACTTTGCCCGCGTCGTGAACCCCGTTTGGACCTTTCCAGACGGCTTCACGTGGATAGACCTGTTCAAAGACGAGGAGAAACTCGGTTGCCACGTCACGCTGTCCCCCGTGTGGTCGGAGTCCTCCCAGTTTTCGGACTACGTCCTCCCGGTTGGTCTCGCGCCAGAACGTCACGATCTCCACAGCTACGAAACCCACGCGTCCCAATGGATTGGCTTTCGCCAGCCCGTGCTTCGCGCGGCCAAGGAGCTTCGCGGCGAGCACGTCGACGACACGCGCGACGTGAACCCGGGAGAAGTGTGGGAGGAAAACGAGCTCTGGATTGAGCTTTCTTGGCGGATAGATCCTGATGGAACTCTGGGCATCCGCCAGCATTTCGAGTCTCCTTATCGCCCCGGGGAAAAGATCACCATCGACGAGTACTACCAGTGGATCTTCGAGAACGCGGTACCGGGTCTCCCCGAGGCAGCGAGCAAGGAAGGGCTGTCTCCGCTCATGTACATGCGCAAGTACGGGAGCTTCGAGGTCACCAAAGACGTGTATCGGCAACACGAATCGCCCGTAGCCCTTCGCGATGGAGACGGCCGGACAGAGGATGACCGGATCTACGCGAAATCCGCCCCGAAGTCCGTGAATCATCGCCCGTATCCGGGACCGTTCACGAACGAGGCGGGAGAGGCTCGCATCGGCGTCATGGTCGACGGGAAAGCCGTCGCTGGATTCCCCACCCCGTCGGGGAAGCTGGAGTTTTTTTCGACTACGCTGCGCGACTGGGGATGGCCCGAATACGCAATCCCGATTTATCCCCGCAATTCGCAGGAACGGGAACGGATGGTACACATCGTCACGCAGGTGCATCCTAAGGAGACGAACTTCGAGAACAACGATTACATCCTGCTCCCGACGTTTCGTCTGCCGATGCTCATCCACAGCCGGACCAACGGGGCGAAGTGGTTGCACGAAATGGCGCACACGAATCCGGTTTGGATCCATCCGAAAGACGCTTCTAGGCTCGGCGTCGACACGGGCGAGCTGGTTCGGGTTCAAACGGAGATTGGATCCTTCGTCGACAAAGTCTGGGTGACGGAGGGTATCCGCCCGGGGGTCATCGCCTGTTCCCATCATCTCGGTCGCTGGCGACTGCAAGAAGACATTGGCAGCGACAGGTGGAGTTCGTCGCTGGTTCGAATCGAGCGGCAGGACGAAATCGGGGACAGCGAGGATAACCGTCCTTCCGGGGGAACGTGGACGATGAAACAGATTCACGGCCCGGCTCCGTTTTCCAGTCCGGATAGAGACTCGGGGCGCATCTGGTGGTCCGACGGAGGCGTGCACCAGAACAGCGTCTTCCCGGTTCAGCCGGACCCGATTAGCGGGGCGCATTGCTGGCATCAACGGGTGCACGTGGAAAAGGTAACGGACGCCTCCCGGTACGGAGACATCCGTGTGGATACAAACAAGGCGTACGAGGTATTTGAACGGTGGCTGCGCTTGACGCGTCCGGCCCCTGGCCCAGGCGGGCTGTATCGTCCACACTGGATGCTGCGGGTATTAAAACCGCACAAGGACGCATACGTCGTGCCCGAAGCACGAGCGGTCCAGGTGACGGAGAGCTAAATTGAGCATTTGCTTTGCTAGGCCTACTTTAAAAGGGGCAACGGGGATTTCACGCCCCGTTGCCCCTCTCCGTTTCCATGTCGCTTTTTCTGCGTCCTTCAACGGCAACGGCTGCGCGCCATCACCCTGCCCATCCTTAGCTCTTAGACGATTCGGTTCTCCAAGCGACCCAGTCCTTCGACTTCCACGACCACGGTATCGCCCGACTTCAGCCAGAATCGTTCGCCCTCAGGCAATCCCAAAAGCACGCCTTCCGGAGTGCCAGTGAGGATGACATCTCCCGGTGACAACGTGACGTACTTAGAGATGTAGCTGATGATGGACTGGCAGTCGAAAATCATGTCCGACGTATTCGAGTTCTGCCTCTGTTCTCCGTTCAGGTAGCAGCGGATGTCGAGGTGATTTGGATCCGCGACTTCATCGCTCGTCACCAGATACGGACCAATCGGGCAGAATCCATCGCACGTTTTTCCGAGCAACCATTGAGTTGTGGTGAACTGAAGCTGCCGAGAAGAGACGTCGTTTGCGTTGCAATATCCAGCCACGTAATCCAGGGCGTCGCTTTGTGCGATATCCTTGCCCGATTTTCCGATGACAAGGGCCAGTTCCGCCTCATAATCGCACTGTGCCGCATCACCGAGCCCCGCTGGGATGCGGACCTCGGCACCGTGCCCGCACAGGGCGTTTGAAAACTTGCTGAACAGGACGGGAACGGTGGGAATCGGCATGTTTGATTCGAGCGCGTGTTTGCGGTAATTCGTCCCCACACAAATCACTTTGTTCGTAGCGGGAACACAGGGCCCAAGGGTTACGCTGGCCTCGTCAAGCAGTTCGCTAGGCGATGGGTTCTCAGCCATTGCCTTGTCCACCAGTGCCGCCAGCTTTTCCAGCGATTTCGATGAATCGGCCGCGAACACCTGGTCGATGGTCGTTGGCACGTCATCGAAGTTCAGGCGTCTCTTCGCGGCCTCTACATCCAAAATTCCCCGACTCGTCAGCACGCCAAGAACATATCCGTGCGGTCTCATAAAGCTCACGAGTTTCATTGCGTTCTCATCCCCTTCACAGCGATTGGACACCATGTGCCAATCATACAATATCTGCGCTAGTGAAGGATGTTGCTAGCAATCACGCAACCCACGATGGTCAACATGCCAATGGTGTTGTGAATCACCCAAAGCACCCGAATCACCTCAATGCAGAGAATCCCCTCCCGATTTTCACTTCATACCGGTTCATTGGATTTTGTTGTAGATAAACATCGAAATAGCGCTCGCGATGAGTCCAGCGAGAATCGTGAACGCGTTCGCGAGAATCAATTCGTTGTGCGTGAGATTCACGATTCTGTCCACGATGATGGTCGCCGATAGGCCCACCAGAACCACCCCGTACGCGAAATTGTTAGACCTGAGCACCACCAGTCTCCCCCGCTCGTCCTTCACGTCCCGACGATGGTAGATCATCGATAGCAACCACACCGCATAGGCGGCGATCTCTGCACCAAGCAACCAGTTCATCGCCTCATTGCTCCTCCCTGACGTACTCGAATACCTCATCAATGGTCCGTCCAAACACATGGGCAATTTCGTAGGCCAGCTTTAGCGAAGGGTTGTATCGACTGGCTTCAAGGGAAGCGATGGTCTGTCGACTGACGCCCACTCTGTCCGCTAATTCCTGTTGCGACCAACGTTTTTCCGCGCGTAAAACGACGATGCGATTTCGAAGTGTACCGTTATTTTCCATCTCATCATCACCGCCGCATCATTGTCCACGCAAATGTAATACACTTTGTGCATTTTGTCAAAAATAGTTTACATTCGCGTCGATATGGGGTACACTCTGTTCTGTCCTACACTATGAACACGTCAATCAGGAGGTACGTTATGGAAAACACTTCAGCATCGCAGCCCACCTCAAAGTCCGCCTGGCGTTGGATCTGGGACTGGGTTTGGCCGATTGGCATTGGCGTGCTCATCGCGGAGCTCATCACCCACTTCGTGTTTACGTTCGCAGAGGTCCCGAGCGGTTCCATGTACCCTACCATTCCGGTCAACCCGTATCCTCCCGCCGGACAGACCGCAAGGCCCGCCTACATCATCATCGATAAGCTCGCAACCGAGTTCGGCAAGCCGTATCGGGGAGAAGTCATCGTGTTCCCCTTTCCGGACAATCCGAAGGTTGACTACGTGAAGCGCATCATCG
>JAJZAV010000180.1 GCA_021799255.1 Bacillota bacterium | reverse complement strand
CGCTCGGCAGATGGGCGCGTCCGGGGTCCTGGCGCACGACACGAAGCTTCGGGTCATGGAAGTTGAAGTGGAGCGCGGCGAAGGAGACGAGCGAGAAGATCATATTGTGGAGTTCCTCTCCATCGGCACGGCCGTGTCCTCGGTGCGCGTGCCCCCGGACTTGAAGGTCCGTCCAGTGTTGGAGCTTCACGATTGGCAAGAATAATGGCCTTTCTCGCCTTTTGAGGAATAGGAATCGAGACGGAGGTTAAGAGACGAATGGCGAATCAATACGAAGATCTACCGCAACATGCGCTGGAACGATTGCAGGGACTTCGCAGTCAAGGCAACCCCCAAGGCGTCTTCACGTCGGACCTCTCGGTGAATGAGTACCTCCTCGTTCGCGAAGCGGGATTCGAACCTGTGGGACTCGTGGTTGGAAGTTCGGTGTACCACATCGGGTTTCAACAGAGTCGGTGGCGTCAGAGCATGGAGATGGACGTGCTGACGCAGGCCATGTACCACGCCCGTGAACTCGCGATGAGCCGGATGGAGGAAGAGGCGCAGGAACTCGGCGCCGATGGGGTCGTCGGCGTGCGGTTGGTGGTGAACCGCTACGAGTGGGGGGAAAGCCTCGCCGAATTCATGGCCATCGGCACGGCCGTCGTTGCGCGCGACAGGAACGCCAACTTCCGCTCGTTCAAGAACAAGCCGTTCACGTCGGATCTTTCCGGGCAAGACTTTTGGACCCTTCTGAAGGCGGGATATCGCCCGCTTTCACTCGTCATGGGCAGTTGCGTGTATCATGTGGCACATCAGGGGATGTTCCAATCCATCGGCCAGACGGGACAGAACTTGGAGATGCCAAACTTCACGCAGGCGTTGTACGACGCGCGCGAGTTGGCCATGGAGCGCATGCAGGCGGAAGCGCACGAAGAGAAGGCGGAGGGCATTGTCGGGGTTCGGATTGAAGAGGGATCTCACGGTTGGGGAAGCCATGTGATTGAGTTTTTCGCGGTAGGAACAGCTGTGACGCCGACGCGAGCGGATCACACCATCGAGACTCCGAGCTTGGTACTGGCGTTGAACGACTGAGATTGGCGCATCAGGATGGCGCACCAGTGAGGGTAGGACGCCGATTCTCGATTTTCAGCCTTTTTTGACCGAGTTTCACGGGAATCGGAACTTGGATTCCAGGTATATACTTTTTCTATGGAGGCTGATGAGGCATGGGATTGTTCAAGCGAGCTGCAGACATTGTGGAATCGCGGGTCAATAAGTTGCTTGACCGGATGGAGGACCCCAACGCCATGTTGGACCTCAGCTACGAAAAGATGATGGACGGACTGCAAGAGGTGAAGCGTCACCTCGCCGATGTGGTTACCGAGCAGAAACAGGTGGAAATGCAGGCGAAGAACGTCGAGAAGGACATCGCCGACAGGGATGAAGAAGCTCGGGCGGCTCTCAAACTTGGCCGAGAGGATCTCGCCAAGGAAGCCCTAGACAGGAAGCATCGAAGCCAGGAGCAGCTCGCCAACTTGCAGGCGGCCATGGAGCGCATCGGATCGCAGGTGAATCGCTTGAAAGACGCCGAGCGCAAGTTCCAAGATAAGATCTCCACGTTTCGCACCGAAAAGGAAGTCACGAAGGCGACCTATAGCGCCGCCCAGTCGGAGGTCAAAATCGGAGAGTCCATGGCAGGCATCAGCAAGGAATTCGGCGGTGTGGGCGATTCGCTCCGTCGTGCGAACGAGAAGACGGAACAAATGACGGCTCGCGCAGCTGCGATGGAACAACTAGCAGACGAGGGAATCTTGAACGATCCGTTTGATTCCCGCGACAAAGTGTCCCGGGAGCTGGACCAGGTGCGCCGCCAGAGCGCGGTAGACGACGAACTCGAGCAACTGAAGAAGGAAGTCGCTGGTGGACAGTAAGTGTCGCTAAAAGCCCGCGCGGATCCTCCATGCGGAGGATCCGCGCTTCGTGTGTCCTTGCAGGTCCTCGGTACGACGGAGCGGGATGGGACACAGTTGTCACTCGTGGCGACTTGTGGTATATTGTAGAACGTTCTTGCGCCAGTGTTCTTGCACCAGTAGCTCAGCGGATAGAGCGTTGGCCTCCGGAGCCAAAGGTCGGGGGTTCGAAACCCTCCTGGTGCGCCATTTACGAAAGGCCCCGCGGATTGTCCGCGGGGCCTTTTGCGTCCCCTGTTCTAGATCTGAGGTCTCTACGAGGCGTCTAAGCCAAGGACGGCGCGTGTCTCTCGTTGCGGTTCATCGTTGTGTTGCCTTCGGGGGCGAAGCAGCGAGCGACGAATTCACCTGTATCTTCCCCGAAGCGATTTGGGAGCGAAGAGCCTCGACGTCTTGTACGAACAGCTTTGGCACCACCTTGGCGGGCGGCGTGATGCCCACGGCTCCGTCTGCAACGCCGAGAGAAAGTACTCCCGGTTTCAACTGGTTGCTCAGCGCGTCCTTAATCACCGCGAAAACGGCCGAGTTCCAGTTCTTCACAGCGCTGGTCAGCACGTTCTGAGGGCTGATTTGCGTTTGGTTGGATCCCACCCCAATCGCGTACACTCCGTGCGAGCGGCACGCTCGGAACACCCCAACGCCCGTGTTTGCAGCGACCTGCATGATGATGTCCGCACCCTGTGCAATCTCTTCGTTCGCGAGGGCTTCGCCTTGTGCCGGATTTAGGAAGCCATTCGCGTAGCGAACCACGATGTGCACCGTAGGGTCCGTTTTCATGGCGCCTTGCTTGAATCCTGCGATGTATGAGTTAACGGGGGGGATGGACATGCCAGCCACCACCCCAATGACGTTTGCTTTATTAATCCCCTTGCGCGTGGTCTCGTGTTGCATCAGCCCAGCAATCGCTCCCGCCAAGTAGGCCGATTCGGCCGTGCGAAAGGTGACACCGGTCACGTTGGGGCGGGAGGAGAGCGGATCGTCAAGAATCACGAAGCTCGTGTGGGGAAACTGACTGGCGACTTGCCTGACCGCCCCGTCCATCAGATACCCGACGGCAATGACGACATTATAGCCAAGTGACGCGTAATTCCTCAGGTTTGTGGCGTAGTCGACGGAGGAGGTGGACTCGGTATAGCTGCCTTCGACGTGCAAGGTGCGTTCGGCGTACCTTAGACCCTCCACCGCCAGGCGATTCTCGGTGTCTCCGGAAGATCCGTTCGCGTTGGTCACGAGGCCAATCTTGATTCGCCCTTTCACTCCTGGCGCAACGGGATCCGATACGGCCGTCGAAACCACCGTTGAGGACGGTTTGTTGGGACTCGGCGCGATTGCCCTATCGCTGACGGTGACACCGCATCCGGCGGTCATCGCCACCAAGGTGCCCGCCGCAAATGCGTGGACCCACGTCTTTTGTCGAATAGCCATGACCTTGCCTCCGGGTAAAAGAAATACATCAATTCTACGAAGCGCGGCGAGACATCCCGACCGCGCGCTCGAATCAAGGCGCACAAGTTTTCACACGACGTGCTATAAGCACAGGTTTCGAATGTATTCACAGCATAGCATAAACGCAAAAGGGCAAGCGACATCGTCGCTTGCCGAGCGCTAGACTAGGTGTACGGATGTGCATCCTTCACCATGCCATCCGTCGAGAACCCCAACTCTCACTGCCGTGCTTTCCCTGGTGTCGCCGTCAGGAACTACTTGGGCTTTCGTAGGCGACGCCAGGCATGCCAACGGTGGGCGCACCATAGACACCATAGGTGGAGCCGGTGTAGCTGGTCACTGCGACGCCCGTTCCCGGTCCGCCTGCAGCGTATCCATATCCGGGTACGAACAGGAAGAACAGGACGAAGATGATGAGGAACACGACGGCCCACCGAGTATATCCGCCAAACACACCGTACATTGCAATCCCTCCTTCGTGAGATGTTTCATACAATGATGGGACATCCGCCCTTCGATACGGGCATGTGCGGAAAGACGCCGCAGAGGGCCCACATTTCTTCAACGCGGCCGCGAGCGTCGCTCGGCTCCTTCTTCGAATCCCAATCAAACGGGTGCATCCACGAGTGATGAAGCACCTTTGAATCCGCCGGACAGAGCTCTACAGGTGCCGCAACGAATCCTCCACGCCATCTTCCATATTTTCCGGTAGGCAAACGAGAATATAACCGCTATAATGAATGAAAATTCATTTTTGGGGATGTTTATGCATGTTGCGGGTTGGGATTGTTGGCGCTAGCGGATACGGCGGAATGGAACTTCTGCGAATCCTGGCGGGACACAAAGAGGTCAGCGTCGAATACGTTTCGGGAAACCATGAGAGCGATGAGGATCTGGCGCAAGAATACCCGTTCCTTGGGAGTTATCAGGGTCTAAAAATTCGAAAGTATGATTTACAGGAGTGCATCGAAGCCTGTGACAGCGTGTTTGTGGCGTTGCCGTCGGGATCGTCCGGGGCCATCGCAGGGCAATTGTGGCGTGCTGGCAAACGGGTGATTGATCTTTCAGGAGACCTGCGCTTGCCGCAGCCCTTGTACGAGTCGTGGTATGAGAAGAAGGCCGTGGACCAGGATATCCTCGATGCCGCGGTTTACGGCCTTTGCGAATGGCATGCTGACGCGATTGCTTCGGCCTCCCTCATCGCCAATCCAGGATGCTTCGCCACGGCGACGCTTTTGGCATTACTGCCAGCGGTTCGGGCTGGCTTGCTCCAAGAGTCGAAGGTCGTCATGGTGGACGCGAAGTCCGGCGTCTCGGGCGCCGGGAAGGCGGTTGCACCAGCGAGGCAACTTGCGGAGTTGGCGGATAATTTCTATCCTTATCGCGTAGGGAAACACCAGCATACCCCGGAAATTGAACGGGAGTTGTCGCCGGAATTCGCCGTTCAGGTTCTGCTGACGACGCAACTCTTGCCCATCGCGCGAGGAATTGCCGTTTCGTGTTACATTCCTTTAAAGGACGGGGTGAGTTTCGCTGACGCATATTCCGTCTATGCGGATCGCTATTCCGATACACCGTTTGTTCGCGTCCTCGGCAAAGGTTCCGTGCCGCAACTGAAGCACGTGCGAGGCAGCAACGAAACGCATATCAGCGTTCACGTGGACGAGAGGACCCGTACGCTTCAGGTCTTTTCCGTGCTTGACAACCTCCAAAAGGGGGCCGCCGGCCAAGCCGTACAGAACTTGAATCTGATGAACGGTTGGCCCGAGACCACGGGGCTCCTGACCCCCGCGCTTTACCCATGATGGCTTCAAGCCGAAGGTTACATACCCTCTGGAGGAAGGACGAGACGACATTGCGTGGACGAGTGCTGTTAAAAGTCGGGGGGTCTTTGAACGGACAGCATTTGGATTCTATCACGACGGTGCTGTCGGAACTTCATAGGCTCAAAGTCCCTGTGGTCCTGGTTCACGGTGGGGGACCGCGGATCACGGCAGCCTTGAAGGAAGCGGGGATTCAAGCGCCCTTCGTGGACGGTCAACGCGTGACCACAATCGAGGCCATGGACATCGTAGAGAGGGTTCTCGCGAAGGAAGTCAACCAAGAACTCGTTATGGCCCTGGCAAACAGCGGATTTCGAACCATCGGCATGTCGGGAGCCGACGACATTCTGCACGCGACCGGCGTGGCTGGACTCGGAAGGGTTGGGCAGGTCACTCGCGTGAATCCCACACCTGTGCTGAAAAGATTGGACGATGGTTTGCTTCCGGTCATCGCCCCCATCGGAGTGGGCGAAGGCCAAGAGCGATACAACATCAACGCGGATCTGGCGGCTGGGGCGCTCGCTGGGGCCATTGAGGCGTCTCGCATCGTATTTTTGACGGACGTTCCGGGCATCTATTCGGACTTTGCGGCGCAGGAACTTCTCCATCTCACGACCAAAGCGGAAGTGTTGCGACTTCAATCGGAGGGTCGGTTTGAAGCCGGAATGATCCCTAAGGTGAACGCCGTACTTTCTACTCTGAGCGCTGGCGTGGGCGCGGCGTACGTGGTGCACGGCGCTGACGCGGATGCCATGCTGTGGGCGGTCACGAGCCAATTCCACGAAGCGAGGGACAGTCGCCTCGGAACACGGGTTATTGCATAGACGCATCGGAAACGGTCAAATTCTATCTATTCTCGGGAGGAATTGAAATGCCAGAGGCGGTGTCAACGGCGTCCCATTTAATGAACAATTACGGAGTCAGAACCGTGGAAATGGTTCGAGGTGAAGGCGTGTACCTCTTCGACAGCAACGGGAAACAATATCTGGATTACGTTGCTGGCATCGCGGTCTGCAGCCTCGGTCACGCTCACCCGGCCATTACCAAGACCATCTCGGATCAAGCGGCGACTCTCATTCACTGTTCAAACTACTACGAGATTCCTCAGCAGAAGTCGCTTTCTTCAAAGCTTGCGGCTTTATCGGGTTTGGATAAGGCGTTCTTTTGTAACTCGGGTACCGAAGCCAATGAGGCTGCCATCAAACTGGCCCGCAAATACGCGGCGTCCAAAGGGGAGGAACAGAGAGTCGAGATTGTCTCACTGCCAAACGCCTTCCATGGTCGAACGCTGGGCTCCCTGTCCATCACGCCGAAGGCCGCATATCAGGCCGGGTATCAGCCTCTTCTGCCAGGCGCTCACACTCCTGGCAACCTAACCGATGTGCCCTCGGCCATCACGGAAAAAACGGCGGCTTGCTTTGTGGAGATCATCCAAGGGGAGGGCGGTGTTCGTCCTGTAGACGAGGCGATGCTTCGCGCCATCGATGCGCGTTGTAAGGAAGTTGGGGCCCTGCTCGTCGTGGACGAAGTCCAGACAGGGGTTGGACGTACCGGGGACTTTTATGCATACTCGGCCATTGGCATCACGCCGGACATCGTTACCATGGCGAAGGGGCTCGGAGCAGGGGTGCCCATCGGGGCTGTCCTCGCGCGCGAGGAGGTTGCGGCGGCATGGACGCCGGGGTCCCACGGGTCGACCTTCGGCGGGAATCCGCTTGCAACTTCCGTGGCAAACACCGTGGTCGACATCGTGTCTGCACCGTCGTTTCTGGAGCACGTGCGAGATACCGGGAGATACCTAGAAGAAGCCTTGAGGCAAATCGGTACCGAAGTGACGGGCCGGGGACTCATGTGGGGATTCACGGTGGACAACGCGAAGGAATACGTGGCAAACGCCCTCCAGAAAGGCGTGTTGCTTTCCGCGGTGGGAGAGTCCCGCGTTCGCCTCGTTCCGTCGCTCATCCTCGAGAAAAAGCACGTCGACGAATTGGTAGAGCGCTTGTCACGCTAGGGTGCCGTGGCAAAAACAGCACGCCCACTGGGCGTGCTGTTTTTTAAAAGCGTTGCACGGGATTTTGCAACGCGACGATGCGTGTCCTTCGTACTTTAGACTAAGTCGCTTCCTCAAATTGCATCACACCGTCAAGGCATTCTCGGTCTCGATCCGTGACGCCGTTTGTGTATAATAAACCATAGCCACTTCGTCGCAATGGTAGAACTTCTTGCAGTGTATACAGTCCTTCCAGATCTTGTGCGGTAACGATTCCTTTTGCACCGTTGCAAACTGAAGCTTCGTGAAGAACTCCGTTTGATACGTCAAGGACAAGACTTGCGCGATGCCAAGGTTTTTTGCCCTTTCCGTGAGATTCTCCACGATTCTTCTGCCAATGCCCTGTCCTTGTGCCGAGGGATGAACGGCAAGGCTGCGGATCTCCGCCAAGTCGCGCCAGAGGATATGTAGCCCAGCGGTACCCAGAAGTTGCCCTTCGTGGGTCGCTACGACGAAGCATTGCAGATGCTCGTACAGGGATCTATCGGACCTGGGCAGCATGAGTCCTTCTTGGGCGAAGTGTTGAATGAGTCTCTGCATCGGTTCAACGTCTTGCACGGTCGCGCTCCGAATTTCCATGGCGAGGCTCCTATCTTGAAATGGCGTCAGCCCGTGACACCCGACTTAGGGTCAAATTCGGTCTCTCGAATAGTTATAACATGGTATAGTATTATTATTCAATATGCCGTATATTTTTTCATACGTGGTTTTCGTCGGCTGAGATTCTGGTGCGTAGACAAGCTGCTCCAAACAGCCGTCCATATATCAGGCTCCCCATAAGCCATACCAAACCATCAGGCGCGGTTCGCCAACAAAGGCTTCCGAATTCACGGGGTCAATGTCACCAAGCGACACCATGGGCAACCGACGATCC
>JAJZAV010000179.1 GCA_021799255.1 Bacillota bacterium | reverse complement strand
GGGTGGCCGCGAATTACCGGAACGGGTGGCTGCGATTAGGCGGAATGGGTGGCCGTGATTTTCCGGAACAGGTGGCTTCTTTGCTCCGGAATATGCAACCCCCGCGCTGCAAGCGCGATGCTCTCCCACTGGCGCTTGTTTCACTACCCAGACACCGAAAATTTTCACTTCCTCGTTTCATTAGCCATCCGTTTCAGAGTCACGGTGCCTCGCACGCACAATAGGGTGTTTGATGTACCATTTCCTGGTCGAGTTTGAGAAACCGAATTTGCTGGATCGAATCCGGATGAAGTAGGAGCTAGAAAACGAACTTGGAATGCCCGTCGACTTGTTTACGGACCCGTCCCTTCATCCTTCGCTTCGGGACGACTTTCGTCGGCTTTGCGCCAACAGCACCACCGTGTTCCGCGGCGCAGTATCGCGGGATTTCGCGACATTCTTATTCACGATTACGATCGCGGTGGTTACGAGGGGGTCTGGTCCGTTGTCACACGAGACTTGCCCGACCTGAAGCAAAACATATCTCAAATCCTCGAATCACAATAGCCTCACATCAAGACCTCACTTCGTGTCCAACATAAGCTCCATGGCTAACTCACAAGAGCCTTCAAACACCTAATCGGTGTTCAAAGATCACTTGTTGCGTTAGGGTTTATCCCCTAACTAGGCTTCACTTACATGTTGTCTTTTGGATATCTTGGCGCCACAATAATACCCATCACCAATCCCCATATACATCTGCGGGCTTCTCACAGTCGCAGGGATACATAAGGATGGAGGCTCGGATCGTGAAGCAAGCACCCGACAGTAGCACGCCGGATCGATATGAAATCATTGACGGCACTATATACGACATGTCTCCATCACCAAATACAAGACATCAAATCATTTCCGGCAATCTCTTTAGGGAGTTTAGTACGTATCTGAAAGGGAAACCTTGCAGAGTATTTTCTGCACCATTTGATGTGTACGTGAACCAGGATAGGGATGAGTGGGTAATCCCAGATTTGTCCGTCATCTGTGACCATTCCAAGTTACATGATGTTGGTTGTATCGGAGCACCCGACCTGGTGGTCGAAATTTTGTCGAAGAGAACTGCAACAAAGGACAGAAATGTGAAGCTCAAACTGTATCGAGCAACCGGAGTCAAGGAATACTGGATTGTTGATCCGAATTTTGAAACCGTTGAAGTGTACAGATTTGGGGGAGATATGTTTTCTGCTCCCGATGCTTTCGGAATGGAGGACGTCGTCAAGGTTAGCATATTTGACGATTTGGAGATAAACTTGCGCGACATTTTTGAAGACTAAAGGGCCGCGGAATCCGGCTGTCCAATGAAGGCACCTAAAATCCCACGAGGAATACGATAAGAGCCTCCAAACACCCTTCGGTGTTCAAAGGCTCTCGTTCTGGTGGAGGATAGGGGCGAGTGAACCCCTGACCCCCGCGCTGCCAGCGCGGTGCTCTCCCACCGACGCTTGTTTCACTACCCAAAGTCCTGACGTTGAAACTTCCTCGTTTCATGAGCCATCGGTTTCAGAGTCAAGCTGCCTCGCACGCACAATCGGGTGTTTGATGTACAATTGTGGCCAGAGACGTTTGCTCGTAGCGGAGGTGGTCTAAAGTGGACGCTAGGATAACAGAAAAACGCAAAATAATATACGAGATCGCTGAGAAGTACAAGGCGCATAATGTTCGGGTTTTCGGATCGCAAGTGCGAGGAGACGAACAGCCAGAGAGCGACGTCGATTTCCTAGTCGAGTTTGAGAAACCGAATTTGCTGGATAGAATCCGGATGAAACAGGAGCTAGAAGACGAACTTGGAATGCCCGTCGACTTGTTGACGGACCAATCCCTACATCCTTCGCTTCGGGACGACATTCTTCGTGAGTCACGACCGCTATGAAAGAAGACAGTTTGCATCTGCAAGACATCCTAGAAGCGATTGAGAAGATCCAAACCTACACTAATTCTGGGCGAGAGGCCTTTTTCGGGTCCTCAATGATTCAGGATGCGGTGATACGCAACTTTGAGATCATTGGTGAAGCTACGAAACGACTTTCGTCGGCGTTGCGCCAAAAGCACCACCGTGTTCCGTGGCGCAGTATCGCGGGATTTCGCGACATTCTTATTCACGATTACGACCGCGTGGGTTACGAGGAGGTCTGGTCCGTTGTCACACGAGACTTGCCCGACTTGAAGCAAATCATATCTCAAATTCTCGATTCGCAATAGGCTAACATCAAGACCTCAATTCGTGTCCAACATAAAAAACTCCATTGCTAACTCAAAAGAGCCTTTGAACACCTCTCGGTATCCAAAGGCTCTCGTTCTGGTGGAGGATAGGGGATTTGAACCCCTGACCCCCGCGCTGCCAGCGCGGTGCTCTCCCGCTGAGCTAATCCCCCAAGGAATACTCTTGCTACTTATTGCGTGTCGCCTGTTCGCCTTTCAAAATCGTTCCGTCTCAAGCGGACATCGACTATTATATCGGCATTCGGGGTTTGGGATCAAGTACTTTTGAATGTTTTTTTTCGACATATCCGCCCGGCACAAGATCACGAATCTCTTCCCAACTCAAGCATACCCTTTGAGTCTCTTTGTTTTCGCTGTTCCCGCGAACATCGTGAACCCAAGCATGGGAATCCAATCGGCCGAAAAACCCAAACCGGGACAGATTCTCTGTAACCGTCAAGCCCTCGATGTCCTCAGGTCGAGGTATAATGGCCCACCGTTTGGAAACCATATCCTATGTTGCGGCGATTATGCCTGGGTTACCGTTATGTCGAAATGGACTAACGGACGTTACTGCCTGCGAATTCTAGGGTGAGTGTGAACAACATTTAGTGTGAGCAACATGCATCCAGATAATTCAGAGGAGGAAGAACGGTTGAAGTACGTAAGCCTAAAGATGAAACGCCGATTTTCGACAAGTGTAATCAGTGCTGGAGCGTTTTTGGGGGCCTGGTTGGTTCCTGGAGGAAACGCGGTGCAGGCTTCGGCCGCGCCGATGATCCCCACCTCGTGTATACAGGCACCGACAAACGGGTCAGCTTCACAAGTTACTCCCAATGCACAGACGTCTTCCTTGCACCCCCGCCCCGTATCCACGACCGGTGAAGCCATGTTTCCATCTGCTCGCCTGACCGCAGATGAGAACGCTGGAATGATGCCTGGACACAACATTGAGGTCAATTCGAGCATCCAGGTAAGTCGAGAAGTCCTTCGTGACGCTTATCAGGCCAGTCGCGACGCCTACACGCAAAAGCTGCAAAAGTACGCCAAACTGTCCCCCGCGAATGCGGAGAAAGCGGTAAAAGCTGCTCATCCCGGCATGAAAGTGGAAGGTCTCCAATTGCGCAACATCAGAACCAGTTTGGTCTACGTGTCGGTGGTGAGCGACGATCAGGACAAGTATCTGGTCATCGTCGACGCTGGCAACGGAAAAGTTCTGATGGACAGACGACTCGAGACCCACCACGAACGGGTTTTCGCCAGTCATTGACCGCCCGCAAGCTTGAGTCGTTGGTCCGCACTTGAGTCGTTGGTTCGCAGTCGACGAGAAGGCATGAAAAAAGCGAGGGCTTCAATGGCTCTCGCTCTTTTTTGGCCTCATGGTCCTGTTCCCTTACGTACGCGTCAAAGTTGAGAGAATTTTAAAGGGAAGAACAAGCTCTAGTCTTCACGTCCGCCAAGTGAATGGGACCCATTCCTCGGGGCAGTTCGATGGACTCCACTCGGTCTGCTCCAAGCGAACTTGTAATGTAATCGCATGCCACATTTGGATCTATTCGATCACCGCAAGTATACACATCAATACTCGCGTATCCATGCTCTGGGAAACTGTGAATGGTGAGATGAGACTCGGAAATAATAACGACGCCGCTCACACCTTGAGGGGCAAACTTGTGAAACGCTACCTCGCGTACTTCAGCTCCGGCTTCCAGTGCCGCATTTACCATGATCCGTTCAATACCACGAAAATCGTTCAACTTGTCGGCGTCGCAACCCCACAGCTCTGCAATCACGTGACGACCCATTGTGTCCATGACAAAAAGCCCCCCTAACAAGAAAAAATGCATGCCATCAGTGGCATGAGGCACCTGGAGCAGTCACCACGGGGGAAAGTTAGTCCTTCGAGGTCCTAACCCTTTAAGTGAGGTCCGGCAACCGTTTCAATAACACCAACCTTATTGGTCAAGATTACGACGACTAGTATAAGACCATACCCGACAATTTGCAACAACCAATAACGAATCATTTATTCACTACCCAAGTCAGAGTGCCCGACTTGACGGGGTATCATACCACTCGGGGACACAATACCGGGTTAGCCAACCACTGCGGCCTGAATCAGGGCAACAACTCCCACCACGGAGATGATCCAGGCACCGTATCGAACCCACTTCAGCCACCTTCTGTGTCCAAGCAACAGCCATATCCCTAGCATGCCCACGCCTAGGCCTGCCAAGTGAGCAATGATATCGATGTTGGGCTGCACGAAATCGAAGACCATGTTGAGCCCGAGCCAAAAGAGCAGTTGATTACGCACCCCTTTGGGAAACACCCCTTTGAACGAGAGCAACAGGGCAACGCCGAAAATGCCGAAAATGGCTCCGGATGCTCCGCCAAAGAGACCGTACGGCTGCAACCACACGGACGCCAGCGCGCCAATGAGCCCGGACAGCCCGTATAGGAAGATGAAGGGATAGGCTCCGATGACAATTTCGATGACATACAAGGAGCCGAGCGACACCATATTAAACAAAATGTGCGTGATGTCGAAATGTACAAACATGGAGGAAAAGAGCAGGTACCAGCCACCGTGATCGAAGCCGAACCGATAGAGCGCCCCTGATGCTATGTATCCGCCCGTCGTGAAACCTCGTGGCGTTTCAATAAGAAAGTACCATAGAATGTTCATCGCAATAATGACCCATGTAACCTTGGCCCTTTTCCACAGGGGACCTGTGCGGACCCTGACATACTCCGTCGTTTCAGATCCCTCGTTCAAAACCCGTCCCCCATTCCAACATCGGTTGCGTTTGTTAGGACTCCGTCGATTGGTTCGACTTCGACAATTCCGACCATTGGTTCAGTCGCGATGAACCCGTGGATTGGAATTCACGCAGATGGAGGCTTTAGAATGCTCGCATCCCCCATCAATTGTCGATATCCGACCCTGTACGCGTGGAGCATTTCGCTCGGCGTGTAGCGGGGCAAAACCTCGCTCTCAAACTTGTCCGTGACGGTCTTTGCGTACTCCGAATCATTGACAATCCTCGCGAGTTGATACGCCAAATCTGGAGCATCTCCCTGCCGAAACAACAGGCCTGTCTCACCGTTTCTCAGAAGTCGGGCAATTCCGGGGATGTCGCTGCCGATATTCGGCGTTTGGGCGATGCCAGCCTCCAGCAGCGTCGTTGGAGATCCCTCGCTCTTTGAAGGCAACACGTTTACCGTGAGTCCGGCGAAGAAGGGCTGAATATCGTTCACAAAGCCAAGCATATGAACCTGGGTTGTCAATCCTTGCGAGCGAATCCGTTCCTCAATGGTCGTTCTCTCGGGACCATCCCCCGCGATGGCCAAATGAACGTCCGTTCTATCAAGCAGGCGAATCGCGTCGACGAGCGTGGGAATATCCTTCACCGGATCCAAGCGAGCCGCGATGCCTACCACTATCGAATCTTTGGGTATATGCAACTGGACCCGAAGCTGATCCATGTAGTACTGCTTCGGATGAGGCAGGGTAGTCATCGGAATCCCATTGGGTACCAGAAAGGACTTCTTTTCGGGCAGAAATTCGGAATACAGAGGATTCACCACGAAGATTCCAACGCTACGCTTTAAGGCCATCAAGTTTACGCGAGGTAAAAGGACGGACTTCCACTGACTGGATAAGAAGTCCTTGAACACGTCACTGTGAATTGTGGAAGTCCACCGATACTTATTTCTGCAAACGATGCGTGCCATCACATTGATCCTGGGCCCATGGGCGTGAACGAGCGGCACGTCGCGTTCTTCCTTCAGCATCATCCTTAGTTCCGGAACGGCCTTTATCGGATTCCCGGAAACCACCGCTACGGACGGAGCGATGATGTCTTTTAGGCGATCCGCTAGATGACCGTCTCCCACCAACACAAACCTCACTTGCTCCAACAGCTCAGCGTCTTTCATGGCCAAAGCGAGGGTAGCAATGTGGCTTGCTGCCCCCCCACGTTCGTTCCCCGCCGCGAGTACGTAAAGTCGCATCATATCAACAAGGCCGATTGCCCTGCTTTAATTGATCGTCAACGTAGCGCATCAAATCTTCCTCATCAAAATGTACGGTTCTCTTGACCATCAACAGGTAATCAATGCTGGTACCGGCCAGCATTGCGGCAAACGCCAAGATATGATTTCGACGACGCGTAGGCTCCGGCCAATAGTGCATGAAAGTCTCATCGATATGACGGAACTGTTCCTTCGTCAGACCTGGAATCAGTTGGACGAATACCTCCGCTGGAAGCTCGAGGATATCGTAATCCTTTCCCTCATATTCAATGTTTACACCTAGGCGCAAATCCTCACGCCCCTTCCCCCGAGAATCTGCGGTATCTCTACCACCGCTTTCAGTATAGCCAAATGAATTCAGACAAACAAACGCGACCCAGCAATTCCAGCGTTATTCGTGGCGCAGGGCATCCACCGGATTCAGGTGCGCGGCCTTGTTGGCGGGGTATAGACCACAAAGAATCCCAATGAGCACGGAGAACAAAACGCTCACCACGACGCTCCACCACGACACGCCAACAGGAAATCCGGTGACCAAATGAAGGGCAAGCGCAAAAGCAAGGCCGGCCATCACCCCGAATCCGCCACCAACGAGCGTAATGGTGGCCGATTCCAACAGGAACTGGGTCAAGATGTCACGCCTCGTCGCTCCGAGCGACATGCGAATACCAATCTCGGCGGTACGCTCAGAGACCGCAACGAGCATAATGTTCATCACCCCCACACCCCCTACAACTAGGGCAATACCGGCGACAGAGCCGATGATGAGCGTGAGGATGCGGGTAACCGTTCCGACCGTCTTCTCGATGCCGAGCAGGAGGCCAGAGCTCGTTTCGAAGGCCTCGGCGCTGTGCGCGTGAATGTTCAAGGCCATCACGATCTTCTTAGCGAGATCCGCCTTGTTCACGCCCTGCTTCGCCTGCACGTCCATCTCCGAAATCGTCCACCACGGGAAGATATCGAGACACGTGGTCGACGGCATGTATAAATAGTCCGATCCCATGATGCCAGACAATAGATTTCCTTGTGTGGAAATGGTGATACCTATAACACGGAGGGGTTGATTCCCCACCATCACCAGTTGATTCAGAGGAGACTGTTTGGGAAACAGTTTCTGAGCAAGGCTCTCGCTGAGGAGAGCCACCCTCCGGTGCGCGATCACGTCCGTAGACGTGAACATGCGACCGCTGACGACGGCAAAATGTCCAATTTCGTCCAAGAAGTCGGGTCCCGCTTCCACCGACGCGTTCACCGTTTGACTCGCCGCTCCGATGGTGGCTTGCCCGTACAAGGTGTAATAGACATTTTCGACGCCAGAAAACTGGCGCGCAAGGTTGAAGTCGGACTGGGTGAAGTTAAGAACCTGCCCCGGCTGAGGAATTCCGGGCGACAAAACCTCCGTGGGGATAATCTGAATCGTCTCTTGCAGCCGGGCGCTCTCCAAAGTGGAAACTATCGCTTTGGTTCCCCCGCTGCCAATGGCCATGATGGCCAAGATACTCGCCACGCCGATGAAAATGCCAAGCATGGTGAGGATGGAGCGCAGCTTGTTGACGAGAAGTGACGAAATTGCAAAGCCGAACATTTCCATCAGACTCATGGACGTGACCCTCCGGCTACATGATCCGCCACAATCCGCCCGTCCAAGAGACGTACGATACGTCCTGCGTACTCGGCGACGGACGGATCGTGAGTAATCACCACAACGGTCACTCCTGTCTTGTTCAGGGACTGAAAGAGACTCATGATGTCCTGTCCAGTGCTGCTATCCAAAGCGCCCGTGGGCTCGTCGGCCAAGAGCACGCTGGGTTCGTTGACTAGGGCGCGCGCGATGGCCACCCGCTGACGCTGACCGCCAGAAAGCGCGCTTGGGAGATGCGTAAGCCGATTCTCCAGCCCGACTAGATCGG
>JAJZAV010000178.1 GCA_021799255.1 Bacillota bacterium | reverse complement strand
TTTGTTGGTACAGGGAAGCCGGATGGGGCGTCTCGGGCTTGGCACCACCCTCAATTCGACGTTGACGAATCCATGCTCGTCAAAGCGGCAAGCGTATTCGTTCGAGCGAGCGTGACGTGGTTGAACGCGCACGCGCCAATTGCACACGAAGGAGATTGATTCATGCCCTTGTATGACTCCGTTCTCGATCTCATTGGCGATACCCCCATTGTGAAACTTCGGCGCGTCGTCGCGCCCGGGAGCGCCAGCGTATACATCAAGCTCGAATCGTTCAACCCCGGCGGCAGCGTGAAAGACCGGGCTGCGCTGAACATGATCAATGTCGCAGAAGCGAGCGGGCTCATCTCCCCGGAGAGAAGCACCATCATCGAACCCACGTCAGGAAATACCGGCATCGGTCTGGCGATGGTTTGTGCGGCGAAAGGGTATCCGTGCGTCATTACGATGCCGGAGAGCGCCACGGTGGAGCGAGTCAAAATTCTTCGGGCGTACGGGGCTACCGTGCATTTGACGCCGTCCCGCCTTGGGATGTCTGGGGCTATCGATGAGGCAAAACGGCTTTCGGCAAGCACGCCGGGCAGCTTTATCCCTATGCAGTTTGAGAATCCCGCCAATCCAGATGCTCACCGCAGAACGACGGCCGTCGAGATCTACGAGGCATTCGATGGAAAGCTGGATGCTTTCGTGCTCACCGCAGGGACGGGAGGTACGGTGACCGGAACGGGCGAAGAACTTAAGAAGTGGATCGATGAGCTCAAGATCTATGTTGTGGAGCCAGCGGGATCGCCAGTCTTATCCGGAGGGGAACCAGGGCCGCATAAGATTCCAGGCACAGGGCCGGGATTCGTACCGAAGACTTTGAATCCATCGGTGTTTGACAAGATCCTGTTGATTCAGGACGAGGATGCGCAGGTGATGGCGAGGCGCCTGGCTGCCGAAGAAGGGATTTTCGTCGGAGCCTCCGGTGCGGCGGCGGCGCATTTTGCGGTTAAGGTAGCCGCGGATCTGCCCGAGACGGCAAAGGTCCTGTGCTTAGCGGCGGACACAGGCGAACGCTACCTCTCTTCGGACTTGTTTCCCGGGTAAGCAAGGGGGTACGCCGAACCAACTCGCTGACAACGCTGCCGATTTTCCACACGACAAAGCGCGACGAACGGTCAGGCACCCCTTGAAGTGACGGATGGCCCACCGTTCATCGCGCTTCGTGTTTCGTCATTCGCGTTTCGTCGAAGGTTACGAGGCAGATCTTGCGTGCGTTTTCCTTGGCTTCATGATAAGCCTCATGCTCTCGATGCCAAACGTGGCGAGTGCGGCCCCGATGAACAGCCACAAGTGCCACATGGCCTCAAACGTCCTAGACGCATCCAGGTGAGTGGCCATGAAGGGATACCATCCGATGACTATCATGATGATTCCCAGATACGTCAGCAACGATGCTCTCTGTTTCCTGCTCACGAACTCACCCCCGCTTCTTCATCCACTTGTCCAACGCCCGCGGGTTGAATCATCCACCGCGCGCTCTGCAGTCCCGAAAGTCCTCCTGCCAAAAGGTACAGGCAATGGACTAAGTAGTGGTGCAGGATGCTGGCGTCAGACCACGCCTGAACTGATGGCCAAGCCGCTCCAATGATGAGGAGCGCGGCCAGGACCAAGATTGACGGAATCTGTTTCATCCGCTTGTTCCTCCTTTACCTTTGTGTCTTCTTGTTTCACACCCCGTGTCGTTCAGCCTCGGTAGAACGAAATCTTGCTGTCACCATCCAGTTATAGCCTGGATTTCGCGCTATTAAACCTACCGCGAAAATGGAAGGGTACGATGCGGCGCGTTCCAAAGGGATGGGGTTCCGAGAGGAAGGGACTTTACTCTGCCCGAATGGGCTGTCCGGCAAATGACGAGCCTGTTCCACCAGGCATGTATAATGGGAGTAGGACAAGGTAGGGGATCAGAGGGATCTCGCCTGCCGGGTTTGAATTGGAAAAAGTAAAGTGGTCAGCATCGTCGCCCTTCATTCGGACGGTGCGACTGTACAAGGAGGAGAAATCCTTCGTTGACAACCAAACATGAGCAGATTCTTCAGTACATTCAATCTCTCCCGGTTGGCGGCCGAATTTCGGTCCGAGGCATCGCGCGCAGGCTTCAAGTGAGCGAAGGGACCGCCTATCGTGCCATTAAGGACGCAGAGTTGCAGGGATACGTCAGCGCCATCGACAGGATTGGAACGGTGCGAATCGAGCGAAAGCAGAAGACGAATATTGAGAATTTGACCTTTGCGGAGGTCATCAATATCGTCGGTGGGACCGTGCTCGGCGGCCGGAATGGGTTGCACAAGTCCCTTCACAAGTTCGTGATTGGTGCCATGGAGATGGAAGCCATTGAACCATATCTAGAACCAAGCAGTCTGATGATTGTGGGGAACAGGCATCAGGTGCAGCGCGCTTCCCTCGAGCACGGCATGGGTGTGCTCATTACGGGTGGGTTTGACGCTCCCGAGGAAATTCGGGCCATCGCCGACTCAAGAGACTTGCCGCTCATCTCCTGTACATCGGATACATTTTCAACCGCATCGATGATCAATCGGGCCATCTACGACAGGCTCATCAAGAAGGATATTTTGTTCGTCGAAGATGTGGTGAAGGATCAAAAGCTCAGTACACTGTTGCGCGGGCAGACCGTCGGCGATTATCGACGCATCGTTGCGGACACGGGACACTCTCGCCTGCCGGTCGTCGATGACGAGATGCACCTCATCGGAGTGGTAACCCGCCGAGACGTGGAAGATGCTACCGAGTCCGACGCCGTAGAGCAGCACATGTCCAAGAACGTCGTCGCCGTGACCCTGAAAACAACCATTGCCTCCGCTGCGCATCGCATGATGTGGGAGGGAATTGAGATGCTGCCGGTTCTCCACCATCGTCGATTGGTAGGCGTGCTCAGCCGACAGGACGTGATCAAGGCCCTGCAGATGATGAGCAGGCAACCTCAGCTTGGGGATACCTTGCAGGACATCGTCGTGCAGGGATTTGAGGAGGTGCGCCACGAGGATAGGACGCTGGTTCTTTCGGGTACCGTCACCCCGCAGATGACGAATGCGGGGGGGACGCTCGCCATCGGATCGCTTGCTACGCTGATGGAACACTCGGCGCTCCTGTGCCTGCAGCGAATTCGAAACGTGGACATGGCGGTGGAAAACATGACGGTATACGGCGTGAAGCCTGTGTCGGTGGACGCCCGAATTGAAGTTCACGCGAGGATGCTCAATTTCGGCAGATGGTTCGCCAAGGTGGACGTGGAGATCTACGATGCCGGGGAATTGGCCGCGAAAGCGCTGATGACGACGCAGCTATTGGAGAGGTGAGGCCGATGTCAGAGTTCGTTCATCTGCACGTGCATTCCGAATACTCGCTTCTCGAAAGCGCGCTGCGCATCGATCATCTGATTGCGGATGCTGTCAAGTACGGCATGTCCGCCATCGCCATCACGGACACGAACGCCCTGTACGGCGCCGTGAAGTTTACCCGGAAAGCGCTCGCCGCTGGCGTGCGCCCGATACTCGGCGTTCAGCTGTCGGTTGGCAAGCAGCGAAGCGACGCGAAAAGCGGAGCTGCCAAGGAAGAGTGCGACACCGCGGTATTTCTGGCACGAGACTTCACTGGTTATCAGCACCTCGTGGCGCTCGTAACGGCGGCCCACCAGAATTCCCGTTTTCCTCACGTGACCTTCGCTGAGTTGTCCAATCATTGTGAAGGAGTATTCGCTCTTATCGCGGGGGGTGAGTCGGCACCGCTTCGCTTGTTTGCAGAACACCAAAGCGAGGCGGCAGAGCGATGGCTGGGAGAATGGCTTAAGGCGTGGCCGAAGGAGCAGTTGTACGTGGATCTGCAAGATCACGCTCTCCCCGAGGAGCGAGCCGGACTTCCCGCCGTGGTGAAGTGGGCGAGACAGCACGGCATTCCTCTCGTGGCTACCAATGATGTGCACTATCGCACCCGCGAGGACGCGCAGGTTCAAAAAACGCTGCAAATGATTGAGGGAAATTCACCCAATTTGCTCATGGGAGATAGGTACGAACTCGCAAGTCCTGAGGAAATGGAGCGACGGTTTTCCAAAATTCCGGAGGCCGTTTCGAACGCGGCTGAATTGGCGTCGCAGTGCCGCGTGGAACTGCCGTTGTCGCGGACTCTTCTGCCCAAGTATCCGGCAAGCGAAGGCGAATCGGCGAGTGAGGTGTTGCGGCGCGCTGCCTTCGCGGGAGCCAAGCAACGGTTCGGAGTTGTCGAAGGAGAAGTGCTGGAGCGACTCGAATATGAGCTGTCCGTCATCGCAAAACTGGGGTTCTCCGACTACTTCCTCGTCGTCGCGGACTTCATACGGTTTGCTCATAAACAGGGTATATCCACGGGGCCGGGACGTGGGTCTGCCGCCGGAAGCCTAGTATCGTACTCGCTTCGCATCACCGACGTGGATCCCATCAAACACCACCTGACCTTCGAGCGCTTCTTGAATCCAGAGCGGGTATCGTGGCCCGACATTGATACGGACTTCGAGTACGAGCGGCGAGGCGAAGTCATCGCCTACGTTACCGAGAAGTACGGCCGAAACTTTGTCGCGCAAATAGGGACGTTTGGCACGCTGGCTGCCAAAGCCTCCATACGGGACGCTGGAAGAGCACTCAAAGTTGACCCCTTGCTCATTGACAAGGTGGCTCGGATGGTTCCGTCCTATCCCGGCGTTTCGCTGGAGAGCGCTGCGCAGGAAAGCAAGTCGATTCAAGAGATCCTCGATGCGGATGAACGCGCGCGTGAATTGTGGAATGCGGCCGCGTCGATTGAGGGTCTGCCGCGACATACCTCCGTGCACGCAGCGGGGGTGGTGATTTCCCCAATACCCCTCGACACGCTGGTGCCGGTTCAGCCTGGAGGAGACGGGACGCCGGTGACGCAGTTTCCGATGGAGGACATCGAAGCCCTGGGTCTCATTAAAATGGACTTCCTGGGGCTTCGGACATTGACTCTCATCGACAGGACGGTCAAAAGCGTTGAGGATGGAGGGGGGACGCGAATCGATTGGCGGCGCATCCCAGACGATAACCAACAGACCTATGGGATGCTCAGCCGCGGCGAGTCTGACGGTTGTTTTCAGCTCGAATCCTCCGGGATGAAAAGGGTTCTGCGCGAGTACAAACCAACGTGTTCGGAAGACCTCATCGCCCTGATCTCTCTGTATCGCCCAGGGCCGATGGAGAACATCCCAACGTTTGTCGCTTCTAGGCACGGGAAGATTAAGCCCCAATATCTGCATCCGGATCTTGTCCCCATTCTTCAGGACACGTACGGAGTCATCGTGTACCAGGAACAGATCATGCAAATTGCAGTGGTAATGGCCGGATTTACTATGGGAGAGGCGGATCTGTTGCGACGTGCAATGGGCAAGAAGCAGCGCGAAGTCATGGAGAGAGAAAGAGCTCGATTTGTTTCGGGTTGCGTCTCTAGGGGTTATGATGAGGACGTGGCTAACGATGTGTACGACCTGATTGCCCGTTTTGCAGATTATGGGTTCAATCGCGCTCATGCCGCCGCATATGCTGTCTTAGCCTACCGCACGGCTTACCTGCGCGCGAATCACCTGCCTCACTTTCTGGCGTCCTTGCTCACGATGCACATGGGGCAGACGGATAAGATGGCCGAATACGGCCGAGACGCCAAGCGTCACGGCATTTCCCTATTGCCCCCAAGCGTAAATCGGAGCCACCTCGCGTTCACCGTGGAAGGAGAAGCGGGGATTCGCACGGGACTCTTGGCGATTCGAAACGTGGGGCCGTCCGCCGTCGAAGCTGTGCTCGGGGCGCGCGAGGGAGGCGAGTTTACCTCTATGGTGGACTTCCTGTCTAGGGTGAATCAAAGGGTGTGTAACCGCAAGGCCGTGGAAAGTCTTCTTGCGGCCGGAGCTCTTGACCAGTTTTTGCCCGACGGGACTTCTTCGACAGTAAGGCTGCAACTGTTAGACGAAGCGTACCTCGCTTTGGAACAGGGGTCCCCGACTGCAGGCCTGTTCGGTTCCGATTCCGGTCATAAGGCGCCGGAAACGCTCTACATTCGCCTGGCCGTGGAGGCGCGCAGCCGCGAGACCATGGGACAGATTCGGCGCCTTCTCCTCACCAGCCGTGGAGACGTGCGGGTTGCCCTGTTCGATCCGTCGCTGCACCGCACGCGCCTGCTCGATGAAAAGTACGCGGTCAAGGTTACGCCCGAATTGATAAGCGCTTTGGAGGAAGTTGTGGGAATCGGAAACGCACGCCTTGGGAAGTCGGCCGTGCGCATGTAGAGACAACATCAGGAGGTAACGAGATGCGACAATTGGTGGAACAAATGCTGCGAGATCGCGGAGTGGAAACATCGGACATCACTACTCTCGTGTATCAACTGCAATTGCCGTACTTTTCTGATCTCACGATGGAAGAGTGTGAGGACAGCGTGAGCAGTGTGCTCGAAAAGCGGGAGGTCATGCACGCCATGATTACGGGCATCGCCCTCGATGTAATGTCCGAGCAAAAACTGCTGCCTGAGCCCCTGCAGACCATCATGGAGAACGACGAGCCGCTGTATGGAGTGGACGAAATCCTCGCGCTCGCCGTGACCAACGTGTACGGGTCCATTGGGCTGACCAATTTCGGATATTTGGACAAGACAAAAATGGGAATTATCGGCGTGTTGAACGATCATCCGACTCACATCCACGTATTCCTTGACGATCTCGTCGCCAGCGTGGCGGCTTCAGCCTGCGCTAGGCTTGCTCATCGGCGCAGCACGAAACCCTACGAATTCGGCAAATCGGACGCGGGAAGCGTGCACGAAATTGTGAATGAAACGTGGATCTCGGATGACGAACAAGGAAACGGGCAATCAAAAGACGAATGATGGATTGACCGGGAATGTTGCCGCATATGATTTGTACGTGCTATGATCTAGATTATCCGTTTTATTTGTGCCTCAACCTGCTTGTGAACGGGGCGAGAAAGATGTGGACCGTTATTTTTATAGCGCAGTCGGCGAAACACGCAAATCAGATTACGGAAAAACTTGCGGATGAGGGTTTCCTGGCCCGAGTGCGTCAGACGAATCTCAGCAAGCAACAATACGAGATCCTCGTTCCCGAGACCGAATTGGACGAGGTACAGGAAGTCTTAAAGGATATTTTGCATTCCGCCATGGACTAAACCAATCGCCGCCGAGGTGACGACGTGCTTAAGGAATTTTTCGGAAAGAAGCGTCACTATGCGACGTTGGGTGTTGCGAACGACTCGCAAACAGACGCCCAAAAAGACAATATTCCAAAGGGAATCGTGGATAAGTGCAGTCGCTGTGGAGCCATACTCATCACGAAGGAACTTCAGAAAAACGACTTCACTTGCCCTCGTTGCGATTACCACTTTCAGGTCGGCGCAAAGAGACGCATCGAACTGACGGTGGACGAGGGAACGTTCGAAGAGTTTGCCGAGGGCGTCGTGTCCACAGATCCCTTAACCTATCCAGGCTACGAATCAACGCTGTCGAGGGCCCGGGAGTCCACTGGACTTGCAGAAGGGACCGTCGTGGGTCACGCTGCCATCATGGGCTATCCGGTTGTGATAGGCGTCATGGATCCAAAATTTGTGGGGGGAAGCCTGGGCTCCGCCGCCGGAGAAAAGATCACGCGTGCCATTGAAGCCTCAGTGGCTCGGCGTACTCCGCTCGTTCTTTTTGCATCCGGAGGCGGCATGAGAATGCAAGAGGGCATTCTGTCCTTGATGCAAATGGCCAAGACTAGCGCGGCTTTGGCCAAGTTGCATGAAGAAGGTGTTCTGTTCATTTCCATAATAACCCACCCAACGACGGGCGGGACCAGTGCTAGCTTTGCTAGTTTGGGGGATATTATTCTAGCAGAGCCCGGAGCGCTATTTGGTTTTGCCGGACCACGAGTCGTTGAACAGACCATCCGTCAGAAGTTGCCCGAAGGATTCCAGACCGCCGAATTCAACCTTGCGCACGGAATGATTGATGAAGTCGTGCACCGCAAGGAACTACGCTCCGTGCTTGGTAGCATTTTGCGCATTCACGCGGCGAAGGGGTGGGCAAGTGGCGACTGAACTCGAGTTTGAAAAACCGATCACCGAGTTGAAAACTAAAGTTGAAGAACTGCGAACATTCATGCGACAAAGCGGCATCGATTTGTCACACGAAGTC
>JAJZAV010000177.1 GCA_021799255.1 Bacillota bacterium | reverse complement strand
GCTTGGATGAAGAGAGTACGCTCGGATCAGCGCAGAGAGTCGGTGGTGGGTGAAAACCGAACTGAGGCGAATCGCGGAAGTTCACTTCGGAGCCGCCAGGTGAAGTTTCGCTAAGCATCAAAAGCGGTGCGCCGCCGAGATGGTAGCCTTGGCCGGAAGCGTCCCAACGTTTTCGTTATCTCAATGAAGCGAAAGGCAGTTTGCCTTTTTATGAGGGTGGTACCGCGAGCATAGCCTCGTCCCTGTGGGGACGGGCGTTTTTGATCTCCGGGGTTTCCCGTCTAGGCCCCTCATCTAACAAAGGGAAGCCGTTTTTTCATAGGGTGGTACCGCGAGCGAGACCTCGTCCCTAATCGGGCGGGGTCATTTTGTTTGTTCCAGCACATGGGAGGCGAAATTTATGACGGATCCGATTCTGCAAGCGTTGCGATCCCAAATTGACGAGATTGACCAGCAACTCATCGAATGCCTCGCGAAACGTGTTCAAGTCTCAACGGAGATTGCTTCACGAAAGCGTGTGGTGGCAACGCCCGTGCTTCAAAACGATAGGGCCGCTGTCGTCTCGGATAATTACGTTCGCCTAGGACAAAGGCTGGGCCTCAACGCGGATTTCATGCGCAAGCTGTACCGTGTCGTTCACGCCGAATCATGCCGTGTGCAAACGGAGACCCTAAATTCCTAAACCAACGCATCTACACACGATGCACAATTGAGGTGGGCTAATCGCGCGAGTGGGCCACGATGTGTAAATCCGCGAATTCGGCGTTTTCCAGGACGTAATCCACGGGAGTACGCCGAAATCGGCTGAGCCATCCCCCTTGATCCAACGGTTGCCCGATGACGATTTGCGCAATGTCCAGAGATTCGGCCACCATCACGATGGTGGCCCCCACTCCACCTTCCTTCACGCGCGACGTAATGAAGATGCCATCGAATTCCTCGCACAGGTTCTGCAGCCGTTTCAGATCTCGGCGCTCCGTATCCGACATTTCCCCTGTCGGCAGTACCGCCAACACGTAAAGTTCGGCGTCGAGCCTGTCCGCGATGCGCCAGCCCCGACGAATCAGCTTTTCAGAATGAGGCCGATAGTTTACGCAAACGAGAATCCGCTCGCGTCCTGGAGTCCCGTAGATGGACGTCGATTTCGAAGACGAGTAGCGCTCTTTGTCAAGGCGCTGATCCACGTCGTCGGCGACTTCCAACAGGGCCAGTTCGCGCAGGGCGGAGAGGTTTCCTTGCTGAAAAAAGTTATCGAGCGCTCTCTCAATCTTGTCCTTCGCGTAGATTTTTCCCTCTCGGAGACGTTCTTGAAGCGTCTCGGGAGTCACGTCGATGAGCTTGATCTCCGCCGCAAGGTCCATGAAGGCGTCCGGCACGCGCTCTCGAACCTTAACCCCCGTAATGTGTTCCACCTTGTCATGCAGGCTCTCCAGATGTTGCACGTTGACGGCCGTGATGACGTCGATTCCGTGTTCCAAAATGTACTGAATATCCTGGTATCGCTTTTGTCTGCGGGACCCAGGTACGTTTGAGTGCGCCAATTCATCGATGAGCACCACCTCGGGACCGCGCATGAGGATTCCTTCGACGTCCAGTTCCTTGTAGTTGTGCCCCTCAAACAAGACGTTCTCTAGCGGCAAAACTTCGAGATCTCCGATTTGCTCCTCGGTGTCTTTCCGGCCATGCGTCTCTATGAGCCCGATGACGACGTCGACGCCTTTCTTCTTCATATCGTTTGCGTCCATCAGCATGCGAAAGGTTTTGCCGACTCCGGGAGCGGCGCCGATGTATATGGTCAAGCGGCCGTGTACGCTCCAAACATCATTCGCGTCCATCGCTCTCGTCATTCCTTCCATCCGACAACTCGTAGATCTGTATATTTCAAGTTGCGCAGCAGATAGCGAACGGGATTCTGCCTTGTCACGCCGACCCATTTTCGCATGCGCGAGGGCTGTCCGATGACCACCAGCGTGGCGTTGTGGCGCTGTGCGCTGTCGACGATGACGGCTCCAAGAGGCCTGTCGTTGAGAAACTCAATGGCGACCTCCCCGTGGTGCTCTTCTGCAAGGACCCGCAAGGTTTCCAGTCGCTCCTCGTCTTTCTTCGTCATGTCGTCTTTATCCTTACTCAGGATGGTGAGAACAATCAAATCTGCCTTCATCCTGTCGGCCATTCGCGCGGCCTTCAGAATAAGCTTGGGCGCTCGGCCCATATAGTTCACGCAAACCATAATGCTTTCCTTCGCGCCGACTGGTCCCGGGATCTTCTGTCGGTCAAACGACTTCTGCAGCCTATCTTCCACGTCTTGGGCCACTTCACGAAGGGCCAGTTCCCGCAAGGCCGAGAGGTTGGATTTCGTGAAGAAGTTCTGCAAGGCGTGTTCCACTTTCTCCTTGGGGTAAATACTTCCATCACGCAGCCTTTGCCGAAGCGTTTCCGGCGTAACGTCCACCACCTCGACTTCGTCGGCACGCTTCAAAAACGAGGCTGGGACGACCTCCCGAATTCGGTGACCGATGACCGTCGCGGCTTCCTTCACCACGGTTTCGAGGTGTTGAACGTTCACCGCCGTAAGGACGTCGATCCCGTTGTCGAGCAGGCATTCCACATCCTCGTATCGCTTTCGTCGAACAGACCCAGGCGCATTCGTGTGCGCGAGTTCATCGATGACGGCAACGCTCGGCTTTCGAGCAAGAATGCCAGCCACGTCGACCTCGGCAAAATTCCTGCCGCTAAAGTTGATTTCAAGTGGCGCAAGGACTTCGAGGTCCATGATTTGCTGTGCCGTTTCGGGTCTATCATGCACGTCGATGTATCCGATGACGACGTCGACTCCCCGCGCATGGAGCGAGTTTGCATGCTTCAGCATCGTATACGTTTTCCCGACCCCGGGCGCCGCTCCCACGAAAAGCTTCAGTTTCCCCTTGCGCGTAGCGCTTTCCTGCACGGGTACCTCTCCCTGTGAACCTTGATGATACGGATTATACTCCCAGTACGTTTGTTCCAAGGCCGTTCACACGCGGGCTCCGACGGAGTCTCGAGCATAAGAAACAATATGTAAGTCCACGAACTCGGCATTCTCCAAGACAAAATCAATGGGATTCGACTTCAATCTCCCTATTAAACGCCTCGGAGGAAAGGGCTGTCCAGCAACGAGTTGGGAAACATTCAGTTCCTCAGCGGCTTGCACGATGGCTTTACCTACGTTGTCCTTCAAAGCATACCGAACCACAAAGCGAGCTTCGAATTGTTCGCTAAGCCGGCGTATACGCAGCAAATCCTGTTCTTCCTGCTCAGTCAGCCGATGGTCCGACAGCACCACCAGCACCCACAGTTGTGCTTTCAACCTATCCGCAAGGCGCCACCCACGTCGAATCAGCTTTTCGGAATGGGGCCGATGGTTAACACACACCAAGATCCGTTCCGTATTGGCGCTGTCTACCTCCAACAGTGGGTCCTGGTCCCGTTCCATTCGCTGCTCGACATCGTGGGCGACTTCCAACAGGGCAACCTCACGCAGCGCAGCCAGATTCGCAGTTTGAAAGAAATTATCGAGGGCTCTTTCCACTTTGTCCCGGGCATAAATCCGGCCTTCCATCAGCCTCTGTTGCAAGGTCTCCGGCGTGACGTCAATGAGCTTAACTTCGGTGGCCAACTTCATGAACCAATCCGGAATGCGTTCGCGAACCTTCACCCCAGTGATGTGCTGGACTTTGTCGTGCAAGCTCTCAAGGTGTTGCACGTTCACGGCGGTGATGACGTTGATCCCCTGATTTAAGATGTACTCGATGTCCTGATACCTCTTTTCCCGGTCGCTTCCCGGGACATTGCTATGAGCCAGTTCATCGATAAGGACAACCAAAGGCTTTCGTTGAACCACGGCTGCGACGTCTAGTTCCTCGTGATCCCGTCCCCCCAAGTTGACTCGTCTTCGAGGAATCATTTCGAGGTCCTGGATTTGTTCCGCCGTTTCGGATCTGCCGTGCGTCTCAATCAAGCCAATCACAACGTCCCAACCGCGCTTTTTCAAGTCATGAGCGTCTTGCAGCATCTTGTACGTTTTCCCTACTCCAGGTGCGGCACCCACGTAAATGGTCAGCCTGCCACGCAAAGGATTCGTAATGTCCACGTTGCCTTGGGGCTGAGGTTCCTGAGCGGACGAAGCCGACACAAGCCTTGGAGACTCACGCCAACCAACGATTCTGAGATCGGTATAATGAAGGTGACGCAAAAGGTATCGTAACGGATTATGCGTCCATGGTTGTCGATTCCAGCTGATTCCCCTTCTTGTTTGCCCAATGACAATTTGCGTTACATTCAGACGAGCCGCGGTTTCAACGATGATGGTCCCAATTTGCCTGTCGTTTCGGGGTTCCAAAATGAATCCCGCGTCATGTTCCTTTGCAAGTTCACGCAGCCTTTCAACCTTCGCCTTCTCTTTCTCTGACATCGATTCTTCCCGCGTCCTTGCGATGGTGAGGACGTAGATTTCCGACTTCATCCGCACCGCCATGCGATGTCCACGAGATATGAGCTTTACGGCTCTATCAAAGTGGCTCACGCATACCATGATGACCTCCTTCGCTCCAATGGGGCCCGGAATTTTGCGCCTGGAATACGATCTTTCCAAACGTTCGTCAACGTCTTCGGCAACCACCCGCAGAGCCAACTCCCGGAGCCCAGAAAGATTGGATTTCCGAAAGAAATTCTGCAAGGCGTGATCCACTTTATCAGAAGGGTATATGCTTCCGTCACGCAAACGTTGCCGAAGGGTTTCTGGCGTCACGTCGATTACCGATACCTCGACTGCGCGTTTGATAAACGAGGCAGGAATCACTTCCCTAACCCGGATGCCCGTGATATCTTCTGCTTCCTTGTGAATGCCTTCAAGGTGCTGAACGTTGACCGCCGTCATCACGGAAATCCCTTGATCCAGCAAATACTCGACGTCCATGTATCGCTTCGGAAACATGGAACCCGGGACGTTGCTGTGCGCCAGTTCGTCGATGATAACCACGTCGGGATTACGCTCTAAAATAACCTCAAGATTCACTTCATAAAACACTCGATTATGATAATGTATAGATTTTCTTATGATGGATTCCAAATCCTGCATTTGCGCGAGGGTGTCGGGTCTGTTATGAGCATCTACGAAACCCACGACGATATCGACACCTCGTTCTTTGAGTGCAATGGCTTCGCGCAGCATCGTGTACGTTTTGCCCACACCAGGTGCGAATCCGATGAAGACCTTGAGCTGTCCTCGCTCCCTGCCAAACACGTCGCTGCTTCTCGATTCCATTGGCTCAAATCCCCCTGCTTGTTTGACGCCTCAATCGACGCAACGTTCCCATCGAAGGCACCCTATATAGGGTCATCTGCTGATATGCTCTAAAGTATGTACTTTTGATTACCATATCACGAAACGAAACCATGCGGGTGTGTGCGAAGTTCACGGACGATTGTAGAACGCGGTCGTGTCAAAACGCAGTAAAAATCCAGTCCGTGGGCATAAAAAAAGTGTAAAAATCGGTGTTTCGAATCGGGATGAGGTATAAATGAATTTGTCATTATTCTGGCGCGAGGATGAGATCCGTGAAACAGTCAAGGTTGTATAGGCCGAAATGGCGGGTTGTTAGCACGCAATCGTTCCCGTTGTCAGTTCCACAAACAGCGCGCGACGAGACGGAAGACGAGCAGAGCACGATTCGCCCATACGTAATAGCCACCTTGATGGTCGCCGTCCTGACGGGAGTTTTGTGGGAAACAGGAAACCTTTTCACGCTCGTGAACGTGGGGCTGATGTACTTACTTCCTGTCCTGTTCAGTGCAGTCCGATTTGGGCTCAAAACGTCCATTTACGCCGCGGGCCTTTGCGTCATCTCGTTTGACTTCTTTTTCGTCCCTCCAATCTTCACGTATACAGTTGGTGATATCCGGTACCTGATATCATTCGCGGTCTACTTGACCGTCGCAATCTCCACCGCCGGTTTGGCTTCGCAGCTGAGAAAACAGGCCCAGGAAGCGATGCAGCGCGAATCTGTGATGTCCGTACTCTACAGTTTGAGTCGACAGGTAGCGGCGTTTCGAGATCTCGACTCTGTCTTGGAGGAGATTGCAAGTCATGGCTCGTCCACATTCCATCTGCCGATTGCGATTGCTCTTCCAGACGGAAACGGCACGTTTACCGTCCGCGCAAGGCATGGATTTGAGCAAGATGGGGCGCCTAACATTGAGTCGAACATACTCGCGTGGGTGTTCGCCCACGGTCAAGCGGCCGGTTATGGCTCGTACGCACACAGAGATGCCTCGCTGTTATACGTCCCGTTAAAAACGGAGAGCAAGGTCTATGGCGTCATGTGCATCGGTCCGAATCATTATCGAAACTCCAATATGATGAGCCATCGACTTCGGGTCATTGAAGCGTTGGCCGGACTTGCCGCTGTGTCCATCGCGCGGATTCAGTTGGAGGAGGAAGCCAAGCTCGCGCACCTGACCGCAGAGTCGGAACGACTCCGCACGGCGCTGCTCGATTCGATATCGCATGAGCTGCGCACACCGATTGCCACCATCCTTGGGGCCGTTACAGGCATGACGACGAGCGCGGAATTGCTCACCGTCGATGATAGACAGGAGCTTCTTCAAACAATTAAAGAGGGAGCGATGCGGCTAAATCGACTTGTCACTAATCTGTTAGGCATGGTTCGCCTCGAGAGCGGTATGTTAAGACTTAACAAACGATGGTGCGATGTGTCCGACATCATTGGGGTCGCGTTGAGCCAAGTGCAGGAGACCCTGCAAAACCGCTCGGTCAAAGTGACACTGCAACCCGGGTTGCCCGCCATCGCGGTGGACGACGTCCTAATCGAGCAAGTTCTCGTTAACCTCTTAAGCAATGCCGCAAAATACTCTGCAGATGGCAGCGAAATTGGCTTGGACGTCATGGAGTACGACGGCGTTTTATCGATGCAGATCAAAGACCAGGGAATTGGCATTCGGGCCGAAGAGTCCGAGAGGATCTTCGAAAAGTTTTATCGATCTTCCTACGCACAGCATGTTCCGGGTACGGGACTCGGTTTAGCGATTTGCAAGGGCGTGATTCAAGCGCACGACGGGGAGATTTCAGCCAGACCCGCGACACCCAAAGGAACCATCATCACCATTCGCCTGCCAGTATCGGCCTCGGAAGAATTGCTCGATGAATGATCTTGAATACACCATGGGAGATGATATCCGTTGGGCGCCAAGATTTTGATTATCGACGACGAGGTTCAGATTCGGAGGCTGCTGCGAGTCACTTTACAGGCCAATGGGTATGTGACTTCCGAATCCCCTAGCGGTGAAGACGGAGTCGTACGCACGGGCGTAGACAGGCCCGATCTCATTATACTGGACCTTGGATTACCCGATATGGAAGGGGTTGAGGTCCTTCGGCAGATTCGAGAATGGTCCAATGTGCCTGTCATTGTTCTTACGGTAAGGGAAGATGAGGCCGGTAAGGTCGCCGCGCTGGACAGCGGAGCCGACGACTACATTACAAAGCCGTTTGGGATGCAGGAGTTAATGGCCAGAATTCGCGTTGCCCTACGTCATTCCGCTAAAACCCAAAACGAACCGGTTTTGGACCTCGGGCGGTTGGTCATCGATTTGGCGAATCGGATTGTTAAGGTGGATAACGAACCCATAAAATTGACACCCATTGAGTACGAGTTACTGAAGATCCTAGCCGCGAATGCCGGGAGAGTCATGACCCATCGTCAATTGCTGAGGCAGGTTTGGGGGGACCAAAGCTACGATTCGGGGCACCACTACTTACGGGTTTATGTGGGCCACCTCCGCAAGAAAGTCGAAGAGGATCCCACCCGGCCCAAGATCATAATTACGGAACCTGGTGTGGGATATCGACTTTTGGACACCAACCCGGATTAAAATCCTTGTTGAAGTTTATCGCACGAGAAGGCGCAGACCCAGCCGAAAGGGTGCGACTTAGACAAAAATGATGCCGAAAGTGTTCCCCCGAAAGGCATCGAGACGTGCCCTGAGAGATCCGTTCAATCCCCCTTCGCACGTCTCGAATCGGATATCACCGGACGAACATTCGATGTAACATCCACGAAGTGAAATTCGACGCCTTGCTCCCTTGACACGGCATTCACAAATTCACTTGCGTCTGACGCGTGTTCGCAGAGCCTAGAGTGGAGGATACGAACCCGAAATCGACTGCGTTTGACTGCGGCGA